>JACESO010000042.1 GCA_013911745.1 Sphingobium sp.
GATTGCGTGGCAGGCGCGGCACTGCGCCGCCCTTCCCAGGGGCCGAAGCTGCCGACCGGCGTGACGATCGCCCAGGCCAGCCGCACGATCATCAGCGCCAGCAGGATGAGCAGCGCCCGCTCCAGCAGCGCGAGCCAGTCGAACGCGGGCGACGCAGTGCCGCGCCTGCCACGCAATCCGCGCACTCGGTCGCCGAACGACACCCGCATGATCCTGCCATACCCCCTTAGGAACTGGTCAGCCTGCTAGGCACCTCGTCTTACCGGCCGATGACAGTCGCGTGACGGATTTGTGACGGTTATCCTGACCCTTGCTTTTCGCGCCACCCGGGATAGCAAATGCGCCTTCCACTCATGGAACGAACATGATCGAACAGCAGACCGCGCCCGCCGCTGCCGATGGCGACCCCGCCTGGATCGGCGCGCATCCTCGTGTGCAGCGCGTGCCGAGCCGCGACATCACCTTGTTCATCCGCCGGGCCTTCCTGAGCCGGGAGGAATGCGCGGAACTGGTCCGCCGCATCGACGCGCAACGGCGGCCCTCGACCATTGCCGACGCCAACGGGGACCATTATTTCCGGACGAGCGAAACCTGCGACCTCGATCCCGCCGACCCGTTCGTCGCCGCCATCGACGCGCGGCTCGATGCTTTTGCGGGCATCGCGAGCCATCATGGCGAGCCGATACAGGGCCAGCGCTATGACGTGGGTCAGGAATTCAAGGCGCATACCGACTATTTCGACCCGAGGGGCGCCGACTTCGCGCAATTCTGCTCGGTCGCGGGCAACCGCACCTGGACGCTGATGGTCTATCTCAATGAACCCCCCGCCGGCGGAGCCACCCGCTTCACCAAGATCGGCAAGACGGTGCAGCCGGAAACCGGGAAGCTGCTCGCCTGGAACAACCGGCTTCCATCCGGCCTGCCCAATCCCGCCAGCATCCACCACGGCATGAAGGTGCGCAGCGGCGTGAAACATGTCATCACCAAATGGTATCGGGAACGCCCCTGGGGCTGATCCACCAGATGCCACGCCGCGCCTGAAACGACTGTCACGATACTGTCATTTCAAAGACGCCGAACCGTCACGCAATCAAAATGTTGCTGTCATGTGCCGGGCCTAGTTGCCGCTCCCGAGGGCGACAGGGGGCGTTGTCCGAATCATTTCCCCTGCGCTCCGCGGTTCAACAATCCCGGCCATGGGCCGGAGCGGAGACGACATGGCCAAGATTAACCCTATTCGCACGATCCTGATGGCGAGCTGCGCCTGCGCGGGCCTCAGCGCCTGCGGCGCGGACGACATCGCCTCGCCCGGTGAAGGCACGATCGTCATCCCCGCACCGACCCCGACACCCACGCCCACTCCGACGCCCACCCCCACGCCAACCGCTGTGACCCCGGCCGCAAGCTGCCCCAGCATCGCCGGATCGGCCCAGTTGTCCGACGCAGGCACCATCACCGATGGCACCAACACCTGGCGCAACTGCGCCTTCCCGGCGCGCTTCACCAGCTCGACCGTCATCGCCAAGCAGGCCGGCGTCATCTACTCGATGCCGGGCCGCGTCGATGTCGGCACCGATCAGGGCCCCGGCAGCACCGGCAACAATGTCACGCTGACGATTGATCCGGGCGTGGTGATCTTCGCCGGCACCGGCAACAGCTTCCTGGCCGTCAACCGCGGCAACCGCATCAACGCCGTTGGCACCGCCACGCAGCCGATCATCTTCACCAGCCGTGAAAATGTGCTCGGCACCAACACCGACCAGTCGTCGGGCCAGTGGGGCGGCGTCGTTCTGCTCGGCCGCGCGCGCATCACCGACTGCGCCGCTCCGGCGGCCGCGCCCGGCACCACCGCGTGCGAACGCGACACCGAAGGCGCGAGCGGCGCGCTCTATGGCGGCGCGGACGATGCCGACAATTCGGGCCGCATGTCCTATGTCCAGATCCGCTATTCGGGCTTCGTCCTGTCGGGTTCCAGCGAGCTTCAGGGCCTGACCCCCTCGGGCGTCGGCAGCGGCACGCAGCTCGACCATATCCAGGTCCATAACAGCTCCGACGACGGCATCGAAATCTTCGGCGGTTCGCTCAACCCGCGCTATCTGGTCCTGACCGGCAACGAAGACGACAATCTCGACACCGACGTCGGTTATCGCGGCACCGTCCAGTATCTGATCTCGGTCCAGCGCGCCAACAACGACATCGGCGACAGCTTCCTCGAAACCGACTCGAATGCCGGCACCAACGCCAACAACGGCGTCGACGCCCTGCCGCGCCAGTTCATCAAGGTTGCGAACTTCACCTATATCGGCCGGTCGACCACCGGCGCCAATGGTGCGGCGATGCTCCTGCGCGGCGGCGCTGACCTCAACCTCATCAACGGCCTGATCGTCAGCCCCAACCAGAGCTGCCTGCGCATCGACGCCGCCGCCACGGTGCGCGATGCCGACACCGCGCTGCAGGACGCGGGCAAGCCGCGCTACATCTCGGTGGCGATGCAATGCAACGGCACCCCCTATAAGGGCAATAACGGCGTGACCGCCGATGTTGTGAAGACGATCTTCGAAGCCGGCCCGAACAGCACGATCACCTACACGCCGTCGCTGAGCAACCTGTTCGTCAACGGCGCGACCGAAACCGCGCTGGTGGCGACCGATCCCAAGACGATCGACAGCAACTTCACCTCGACCAACTATGTCGGCGCGGTGAAGGACAGCAGCGACACCTGGTATGCCGGCTGGACCTGCAACTCGGCGACCGCCAGCTTCGGCGCCACGAGCAAGAACTGCACGGCCATTCCGACGACCTGATCGGACCCACGACCTCAACAGGGGCGGGGGAGCGTGCGAGCCGCTTCCCCGCCTTCTTTGCACTGATTTTCCCAAGGGGGATATTTCGCATGTCGAAGCCGCTGAGCCTGGCGCGCCTGCTCCTGATTTCCACCGCCCTTTCGGCCCCGGCCGTGATGGCGCAGACCGACTCCGCCGCCGGCGTGGGTGGCGGATCCACCACCAGCACGGGCACTGCGGGCAGCACGGGCGATGCCGGCATGTCGACGACGCCCAGCGCCGCTGACGAAGCCGCCGCGCAGACCGGCAATGTCGATGTGTCCATTCCCGGCGCCGACATCGTCGTCACCGGCCGCCGCACCACCAACGTGTCGCAGGCCGCACCGCAGGTCGTCAACGTCCTCTCCGCCGCCGACATCAAGCGGACGGGCGAAGGCGACATCGCCGGATCGCTCCAGCGCGTCACCGGCCTGTCGGTCGCCTCGGGCGGCTATGTCTATGTCCGCGGCCTTGGCGACCGCTATTCGCTCGCGCTGCTGAACGGCTCGCCTCTCCCCAGCCCCGAACCGTTGAAGCGCGTCGTCCCGCTCGACATCTTCCCCACCAGCGTCATCGCCTCGACCTTGGTGCAGAAAAGCTATTCGGCCAACTTTCCCGGCGAATTCGGCGGCGGCGTCATCAACCTGACGACCAAGGCCATTCCGACCGAATCCTATCTCGAAATCGGCGTCGGCAGCTCGGCCAACACCGAAACATCGGGCCAGATGGGCTATACTTATTATGGAGCGAAGTCCGACTGGACAGGCTTCGACGATGGCACGCGTGACCTGCCCCCGGGGCTCAAGAACCTCATCAACAGCGGCACGCCCTTCTCCAACATTCCCCGCGCCGACCTCAAGGCCGCGGCGATGCAGCTCCAAAACAGCAACACCTCCGTCCTCCAGCGCACCAACAGCCTGCCCTTCAACTTCTCCGGCTCGGTCAACGCGGGCACGGCGATGGACATCGGCAGCGACGGGCGTCTGGGCGTGATCGCAACGGCCTCCTACAGCAATAAGTGGCGCACCCGCTCGACGCTCCAGCAAGCATCGCTCGACGTCGCGGCCGGCGCGGGCAAGAACTACACGCAGGTCAGCACCGACAATCAGGTGACGGTGAACGGCCTGCTCGGCCTGGGCCTTGAACTGGGCGACCAGAAGATCCGTTGGACCAACCTCTACATCCGCGACACGCTGAAGCGCGGCGCGCTCGCGGTCGGCCAGAATGACGGCCAGATCCAGGGCGCGGATTATATGACGCAGAGCACCGCCTGGTATGAGCGCCAGCTGATCGACACGCAGCTGGTCGGCGAATTCAAGCTGGGCGACCTCAGCCTCGACCTGCGCGGCGGCTATGCCAATTCGCAGCGCGAGGCTCCCTATGAGCGCGACTTCGAATATGTCCGCACCAACCGGCCGCTGGATACCGATCCGGTGGGCGACCGCTTCGTCAATGCGCTCAACCGCCAGCGCGGCGACGCGTCCGTTACCTTCAGCGACCTCAATGAAGACCTGTGGTCGGCGGGCGCGGACCTCAGCTACAAATTCTCGCCGGACGTCACGCTGACGGCGGGCTACGCCTTCACCGATACGAAGCGCACCTCGTCGCGCTATGAATTCCACTATGATGCGGTCAACCTGCCGATCCCCGTGCAGCAGCTGCGCCCCGACTATCTGATCTCCGACTCGACCATCCAATATTTCGACCTGACGCTTCTGGAATTTTCGGGCAATTATCCCGTTTATGACGCAGCGCTGCGCGTCCATGCCGGCTATGCGCAGTTCCAGGCGGAATTCATCGAGGGCGTTACGCTGAACGCGGGCGTCCGCTATGAAAAGGGCCGCCAGTCCGTCACCGGCGTCGATGTCTATAACACCGGCGTCACGCCGACCAACCGCATCAACAAGGAATATTGGCTGCCCGCCGTCACGCTGACGGTCGAAGCCGCCAAGGGCCTTCAATTCCGCGCCAGCGGGTCGAAGACAATCGCCCGGCCGCAGTTCCGCGAGCTGATCGCCCAGCCCTTCCTCGACACCGAATCCAACCGCTTCTATCGCGGCAACCCCTTCCTGCAGGACAGCGAGCTGTGGAACGCCGACATCCGCGCGGAATGGTATATGGGCCGCGAGGAACGGATCACGGCGGCGGCCTTCTACAAGAAGATCGACAATCCGATCGAAACCTACACCACCATCACCGACACCTACAATGTCACCACCAGCTTTGCGAACGCGCCCGAAGCGACGCTGTACGGCGCGGAGTTCGAGCTGCAGAAATATGTGCCGCTCGATGGCTGGAACTCGCCCTTCTTCCAGAGCCGCCGCATCGCGCTGATCGGCAACTATACCTACACCCAGTCGAAGCTGAAGGTGAAGGATGGCGACACGACGACGCCCTACAGCTACACGACCGGCCCGCTGCCGGCCGCGTCGGACTATTTCCTGAACGGCGTGCCCCTGACCGGCCAGTCGGACCATCTGGTCAATCTCCAGCTTGGCCTGGAGGACACCGACCGGCTGTCGCAGCAGACGCTTCTGCTGACCTACGCCAGCCCTCGCGTCACCAGTCGTGGCCCCAACCTGCAACCGGACATCAAGGAAAAGCCGGGCTTCACGCTCGATTTCGTGGCGCGTCAGGCGGTCAAGCTACCAGGCGGCGTGAACAGCGAGTTCAAGCTGGAAGCGCGCAACATCACCGGGCGCAAGTTCCAGGAATATCAGCAGGCGGGCGACAGCAAGGTCTTCTACAACCGCTACAAGATCGGCACGACCATCTCCGCATCGATGACCGTCGCCTTCTGATCCTCCATCGCCCGGCAAGGGGATTCGGGGGCACCCGCCCCTCCCCAGCCTGGCACCGGACAAGGAAAAGGGCGCCGTCCGACCCGGACGGCGCCCTCCTCCCTTCCCCTCAGCGCAAGCCATTTACCGCATGGCATAGGCCGGGTTCAGCCGGCCGAGCGCGCGCTTGGCGACATCGCGCGACGACTCCTCGGTCCCGTCGGCCAGCACCAGCGTCAGTTCCGGGGCGGACCGAGCCGCGCGATAGGCTTCGCGCGCCTGCGCCATGCGGCCAAGTCCCGCATAGGCATTGCCAAGGTTGATGAGACGCGCAGGATCATTTTCGCCGAAGACGCGCATAGGCTCCAGCTTCCGACGGGCGGTCTCGAAATTGCCGGCGGTGATGGCCTTGGCGGCGAGCCGGCCGTCGGGCACACCCACAACCACCAGATCCTGCCCATCGGACGCCATCGCGATGCCCGGCGCGGCCGCGGCCAGCATCAGTCCGATCATTGCAGCGGCCTTGATCATCTCCTCGTTCCTCCCGAAAAAAACTCTCCAATATAGCGAGGATTATTTCATTCCGATGACATTGGAGCAAGAGGCGCAAAGCGGATGAAAAAGGATTTAGTTTATATTTTTTTCAATGGCTTACGATTTTTACGCGAGACTGTCACAAAAGCGTAATCGAAAAGACAGGTGCGCAGCAAGCCGATTCGAATCGGCAAAAGGCGTACCGCCCCGCCGGACGGCAACGACATGGAGGGAGCATGGGAGGAAAGGTCCGGAGGCTTCTGTTGCCCGGCGCCTCCGGGGGCCGCTGAATTCCCTTCTGTTGCCCGGTGGGTTCAACCGCGCTATTTTAGAGTAATATCAGGCCGTGAGGCCCTCAATTACGCTGCAATGGCGAGTGCTTCGTTATCGTTGGCACTTGTGAGTTTTGCACAGTTTAACGGCTTACACGGGCCGGGTGAAAGCATCGTCTTTCAACACACGTCGATCCTAGTTCGGCCCCGTCAGAAAGCCCCGAAAAAGGGCCTTTGTGGTGGAGCCGCCGGGTACTGCCCCCGGGTCCGCTGCGCCTATTATACGACACGATTTATCACCATAGCCGGGCGAACCCGGCAACACCCATATGGCGGTGCGCGGCCGCTTTTTCAAGCCGCCGCGTGCGCGCCTTCCGTCAGGCCGGGATCAACCGGACGGCGGCGGGCTTGGCGGCCGGCAGCCCGCCGGCCTTCGCCTGCGCCATCAACTCCTGCTTGCGCGCCAGCATCTGGTCGCGCAACCCCACCAGATCGACGTCCGTCTTGCGACACTGGGCGAACATGCCCTCCTTCTGCGCCTCTTCCTCATGGACGTGATGCTTGATCTCTTCGGACAGCACCTTGACCTTGGCGTCGTAGAAATCCTCGTCCGCCGACCCGGCCTCGATGTCGTTCACCAGCACCTTGGCGCCGTCATGCTCGACATAGGCTTCGTCCAGCGTGTCGTCCTCGATTCTGCCGCGAAAGGCGGGGTAGAAGATTTCCTCCTCGATCATCGTGTGGATCTTGAGTTCCAGGCAGATCTTGCGCGCGATATCCTCCTTGCGCTTGCCGCCCTTTGCGCTCTCGAACTGCTCGAACAGCGCTTCCACCTCGCGGTGGTCTGCCTTCAGCAGGGCGATCGCGTCGGTATAATCCTTGTCGGCCATCTCATCCTCCTCAACTACAAAGCGCATGGGCAAGCGCTGGAAAGGGACAGCGGTTCCCTCGCGCTCTGCGGCTCAGCAGGCGCGATAACCTATGTTATCGCCGGAGCGGGCGGACGGCTGGAGCGTTGCGTTCGTTGCCATGCCCAAGCTCAAAGTCTTCCGCACGCCCATCGGCTTCCACGACGCCTATGTCGCGGCCACAAGCCGCAAGGCAGCGCTGAAGGCCTGGGGTGCGGACGCGGACCTGTTCGCGCGCGGCGCGGCGGAGCAGGTCACGGACGAAAGCCTGATGGCGGAGCCGCTCGCCCGCCCCGGCGAGGTGATAAAGCGGCCGCGCGGCACCGCCGCCGATCATCTCGCCGCCTCCACCCCTCCGCGCCGGACGAAGAAAGCTGCGCCTGAGGCAAAGGCGAAGGCCCCCTCGCGCACCAAAGCTCCGCCCCGTCCCAGCCGCGCCGCTCTGACCGCGGCGGAGGAGGCCCTGGAAGATCATCGCCGCAATGTGGCCGCGGAGATCGCGCGACTGGAAGCCGAACGCGCGCGGCTCACCAGCGAGATCGTCGCAACCCGCAAGTCGGCAGACCGCGAAGCGCGCGGGCTACAGGCGCAACATGACAAGGCGCGCGCCGACTATGATAAAGCGCTCGACAGATGGCGCGAGGGATGACGGGGAAGTATAAGTGAGCCCGTCGTCACCCTGAACTTGTTTCAGGGTCCATCCCTCCAGATTGACCGAACGAGCATCGGGCACGATGGATGTTGAAACGAGTTCAGCATGACGGCCGACCTGAAAGCTCTCCCCTTCCGCCCTTCCCCCCGCCCCGATCGCGCGCTACAGCGTCTTCCCATGATCCTCGTCATCGACAATTATGACAGCTTCACCTGGAACCTGGTCCATTATCTGATGGAACTGGGCGCGCAGGTGGAGGTCGTGCGCAACGACGCCATCTCGGCGGGCCAGGCGCTCTCCACCGGGGCGAAGGCCTTCCTGCTCTCGCCCGGCCCCTGCACCCCCAATGAAGCGGGCGTCAGTCTCGACCTCGTCGCCGCCTGCGCCGACGCGGGCGCGCCGTTGCTGGGCGTGTGCCTCGGCCATCAGGCGATCGGCCAGCATTTCGGTGGCAAGGTGGTGCGTGGCGGCCTCATGCACGGCAAGACGTCACCGGTCAGCCATGATGGCACCGGCCTTTTCGCCGGCCTGCCCTCACCCTTCACCGCGACCCGCTATCATTCGCTGATCGTGGAGGACATTCCCGACGCGCTGGTCGTCAATGCGACCAGCCAGGACGGCTCTGTCATGGCCTTCCGCCACGCAAGCCTGCCCATCCATTCGGTGCAGTTCCACCCGGAAAGCATCGCCACCGAATATGGGCACGAGATGCTGGCGAACTTCCTGACCATCGCGGGGTTGCCGGTGCGGACGCGGGAAGCGGCCTGATCCTGTCCTACCCTCGGTCGCAGCCATAGAATGCGGGATGCTTCTTTGCGGAAGTTGCTCGGGTAGGACATGAAATGTCAATTTCTGCGGGAAATATGCGAAGCTAAGCGGGATCGCCCCCTCGACAGCGCGCCCTTCCGCCGATTAAGGCCGGCGCGATGACCCGTCTGCCCGATCCTTCGATGCCGCTGGATGCCGATGCCGCCGCGCAGGCGTTCGACCTGCTGTTCGACGCCGATCTGACGGACGAAGACATCGCCGCCTTCCTCGTCGCCATGGCCCGGCGCGGCGAGACCGCGACGGAGATCGCGGCCGCTGCTCGCGCCATGCGCGCCCGCATGATCGCAGTCGAAGCGCCGGCCGGAGCCATCGACGTCTGCGGCACCGGGGGCGATGGCCACCACACCCTGAACGTCTCGACCGCCGTCAGCCTGGTCGTCGCAGCCGCCGGCGTGCCCGTCGCCAAGCACGGCAACCGCGCCGCCTCGTCCAAGGCCGGGGCGGCCGACACGCTGGAGGCGCTCGGCCTCGATCTCGACCGCGCTGCCGCCACGGCGCAGGCGACATTGGCCGATCTCGGCATCTGCTTCCTCTTCGCGCAAAACTACCACCCGGCGCTGAAGCGGCTCGGCCCGATCCGCAAGGCCATCGGCGAGCGGACCATCTTCAACCTGATGGGACCGCTCGCCAACCCCGCTCGGGTCCGCCGCCAACTGATCGGCATCGCCCGCCCCGCCTATGTCCCCATCTATGCACAGGCGCTGGGCGACATCGGGGTGGATCATGCGATGATCGTGTCGGGGGACGAAGGGCTGGACGAACTCTCGCTCGCGGGCGGCAACGACGTGGCCGAAGTGACGGCGGACGGTCTTGTCGCGATGCGCCGCCTAACTGCCGCCGAGCTTGGCCTGGCGACGTATCCGGTCGAAGCGATCCGGGGTGGCGATGCCGCCCACAATGCCGCCGCGCTGCGCGGCCTGCTTCAGGGCGAACATGGCCCCTATCGCGACGCCGTGCTGCTGAACGCAGCCGCCGCCCTGCTGGTCGCCGGCGCCGTGCCGGACCTTCGCGAAGGCGTCGAGGAAGCCGCCGAAACCATCGACCGGGGCCTTGCCAACGCGCTCCTCAATTGCTGGATAGCCTATTCATGAATAAGCTCACCGAAATCTGCGACTTCAAGCGCGAGGATGTCGCGCGGCGCAAGGCGACGACCAGCATGGCCGATCTTCAGGCGCGCGCCGCCGGCCAGACCCCGCCCCGTGGCTTCCGCCGCGCACTGGATGCCGCCGCCACGACCGGCTTCGGCCTCATCGCTGAGGTGAAGAAAGCCAGCCCTTCCAAGGGGCTGATCCGCCCCGATTTCGATCCGCCCGCCCATGCCGCCGCCTACGAAGCCGGCGGCGCGGCCTGCCTCTCGGTCCTCACCGACCAACCCTATTTCCAGGGCCATGACGATTATCTGGTGGCCGCCCGCGCCGCCTGCTCGCTGCCGGTGCTGCGCAAGGATTTCCTGGTCGATCCCTGGCAGGTGCTGGAAAGCCGGGCGTTGGGCGCGGACGCCATCCTTATCATCGTCGCCGCGCTCGATGACAGGCAGATGCGCGAGATTGAGGATGCCGCCCACGGCCTTGGCATGGACGCCTTGATCGAAGTGCATGACGACGCAGAACTGGAGCGCGCGCTGTCCCTCCGCTCCCGCCTCATCGGCGTCAACAATCGCGACTTGCGCGATTTCACGGTGGATTTCGCGCGCACCTATGAACTGGTCGGCAAGGCTCCCGAAGGCTGTACCTTCGTTGCCGAAAGCGGCCTCACCAGCCATGCCGACCTTGCCGCCATGGCCGACCACGGCGTGCGCTGCTTCCTCGTCGGCGAAACCCTGATGCGCCAGGCTGATGTCGAGGCGGCGACCCGCGCGCTGCTGACCGGCGCATGAGCGGCGGCCTCACCCATCTGGACGAAGACGGTGCCGCGCGGATGGTGGACGTGTCCGCCAAAGCGACCACCGCACGCGAGGCAATCGCGTCGGGCCGCATCGACATGAGCGGGGAAGCCGCCGCCGCCATTGCGCAGGGCCTCGTCAAGAAAGGCGACGTTCTGGCCGTGGCGCGTGTCGCCGGCATCATGGCGGCCAAGCGCACCGCCGATCTCATCCCGCTCTGCCACCCCATCGCCTTGAGCGCCGTGGCGCTCGATTTCGATCTGGACGAGGGCGGCGTCACCGTCACCGCGACCGCCCGCACCGCAGGACAGACGGGTGTCGAAATGGAGGCGCTCACCGCTGCCTCCGTCGCCCTGCTCACCATCTATGACATGGCGAAGGCGCTGGACAAGGCCATGGTCATCGGCGGCGTTCGCCTCGAATCCAAGACCGGTGGCAAGTCAGGCGGCTGGCGGCGGACGCCATGAGCCTGCTCCCGGTCGCTGAGGCGCAGGCGCGCCTGTTCGCCCTCGCCTCGCCGCTGGCGGTGGAACAAGTGCCCGTGGTGCAAGCGACCGGGCGCTGGCTGGCTCATGACGTTCTGGCGCTCCGCGACCAGCCCTGGGCCGATCTCTCGGCGATGGACGGCTATGCCGTGCGCGCGGGGGACTGGCCAGGCCGTTGGCGCGTCGTGGGCGAAAGCGCGGCCGGCGCGACCCAGCCTCAAGCTATCGGCGCGGGTGAAGCCGTCCGCATCTTCACCGGCGCGCCGCTCCCGCCGGGTGCCGACGCCGTCCTGATCCAGGAAAACGCCACGCGCGATGGCGACCACCTTACCGCCAGCCACGATCCCCTACCGTCCGGGCACCATGTCCGCCCTGCCGCATCCGACTTCGCGGACGGTGCGATATTGCTGGAGGCCGGGCTTCATCTTGGCCCGGCGCAGGTCGCGGCGGCGGTCCTTGCCGGCCATGGCGCGCTGCCCGTCCGCCGCCGACCGCGCGTCGCGCTGCTTTCCACCGGCAATGAGCTGGTGCCGCCCGGTGCGCCGGTGCCGCCCGGTTTCCTCCCTTCCTCGAACGCGCCGATGCTCGCTGCGATGCTGGCGGCGCTGCCATGCGAAGTCATCGACATGGGCATCGTGCCCGACGATCTAACGCAGATGACCGCCGCCTTCGCCAGCGCTGCGCAGGCGGACATCATCGTCACCACCGGCGGCGCATCGGTGGGGGATCATGACCTTGTCCGCCCCGCTTTTGAGCAGGCGGGCGGCGCGCTCGATTTCTGGAAAATCCGTATGCGTCCCGGCAAGCCGCTGATGGCTGGCAAGCTCGGGGACGCGCTCTTCCTTGGCCTGCCCGGCAATCCGGTTTCCGCCTTCGTCACTGCGACGCTCTTCCTTCTACCCCTCCTGCGCCACATCAGCGGCGCCGCCCGCCCCCTGCCGCGCAGCAGCGACGCACCGCTCGCCTCACCGCTTCCCGCGACAGGCGAGCGTGACGACTATCTGCGCGCCTTCCGCGCCGAGGGCGGCATCGTATCGGTCACATCGCAGGACAGCGCCGCCACAGCCGCCATGGCGCGAGCCGACTGCCTGATCCTGCGTCCCGCCGGCTCCCCTCCCGCCTCGGCTGGCGACCGGGTGACCATCCTCCCGCTGGATTGACCTGGGTCAAATTCGGCGGGTTCTTTGCTTGACGAACCACTTTGTGTTTCCTATGCGTTCCTCATACGTTCCATGGAGGATCGCGATGTTGACGCCCAAGCAGCAGGAATTGCTGAGCTTCATTCAGACCCGGCTTGACGAAGGCGGCGTATCGCCCTCGTTCGAGGAGATGAAGGACGCGCTCGACCTGCGGTCCAAATCGGGCATCCATCGGCTGATCAATGCGCTGGAGGAACGCGGCTTCATCCGCCGCCTGCCCAACCGGGCGCGCGCGCTCGAAGTGCTGAAGCTGCCGGACGCCATGCACCGCGCGCCCGCCCCGGTCGTGTCGCTGAAGCCCAAGGCTGCGCCCGCGCTCCCGATCGCAGCCAACGACGTAATCGAAATCCCCCTGCACGGCCGCATCGCCGCCGGCGTCCCGATCGAGGCGATGGAGGGGCAGACGATGTTGTCCGTCCCCGCCGCGCTGCTTGGTGCCGGTGATCATTATGCGCTGGAAGTGTCGGGCGATTCGATGGTGGAGGCCGGCATCCTCGATGGCGACTTCGCGCTCATCCAGCGCACTGAAGTCGCGCGCGAAGGCCAGATCGTCGTCGCCCTGATCGACGATGCCGAAGCGACGCTCAAATATTTCCGCCGCGAAGGGGCGAAGGTCCGCCTGGACCCCGCCAACGCGGCCTATGAACCGCAAATCTACGACCCGCGCCAGGTGCGCATTCAGGGCAAGCTCGCCGGGCTGCTTCGTCGGTATAATTGAGGTCGCCCGCGGCGGACCGGGCGCGCGATCCACGGATGCGCGTCGCCCGGTTGCCGAACGGTTCGAACCTCGCCGCTCGCGAGGGCGATCGACAGCCCTCCGGTGCGGGCGAGCAGGCGGCGGTCGATCTTCAACCAGCGCGGCTTGCACCATCGCGGCAAGGCCCGGTCGCTGACCTTGATATCCGCCGCCGCGCAATCGCGCGTGAACGTCCGCCGCTCGATCAGCATGTCACTGCGCGTGAACAGCAACCGCCATCGCCGCCCTCCGCTTTCCATGCGCAGTGCGCACAGATCCTGCGAGCAACGCGCGCCGGGCAGACTCGCCAGCGCCGCCAGATCGCCGTCGTAACCCGCACTTTCCGAGAGCGTGTCGCGTACATAATCGCCCGGGCGCTCGCGCAGCAGCGCCATGCCCTCGTCAGTCCGAACCGCCACATGTCGTCCATCGCCCGTGACCAGGATGTCGGGCGGTCGCGCCGTCAGCGTCAGGATCATCCCCACCAGCACCGGCGGCACTCCAAGCCATCGCCAGCGGCTACGCCAGAGCAGGCACCATAGCAGGCCGGCGATCATGAGGCCGAAGAGCGCCTCGCTCATTGCCGGAGCCAGCATCGTCGCCATCGGACTTGCCGCCACGCCATGCGCGATTCCCAGCAACAGGTCCAGCGCTCGTCCCGTCAACCACCAGAAGGGCGCGCCCAGCCCTACAATGTCCAGCGTCAACGCCAGCGCCTCCAGCGGCATAACGACGAAGGTCGTCAGCGGGATCGCCACGAGATTGGCGAACGCGCCCAGCATACCCGCCTTATGGAAGTGAAACAGCGCGATGGGCATCAGCGCCAGCTCCACCGCCACCCCGGTCGCCAATGTTACGGCTAACATGCGCAACCCCTTGCGAAACACGCTCTCGTCGCGCGCCGCCGCAAAGGCGCGGAATGCCCGATGCTCCGACAGCGCCACCAGCGCCGTGACTGCCGCGAAACTCATCTGAAAACTCGGCCCCACCAGCGCCTCGGGCCAGAAGATCAGCACCGCCAGCGCGCCCGTCGCGACAAGCCGCAGCGTCATGGCGTCCCGCCCCATCGCCAGCCCGCCCAGCACCAGTAAGGCCGCGACGCAGGACCGCAGCGTCGGCACCTCCGCACCCGTCAGCCAGGTATAGAAGATGCCCGCCAGCGCCCCTCCCGCCGCCGCGATCAACATCAACGGCAGCGTCAACGCCGCGCGCCGGCTCAGCGCCAGCGTCCGCATCAGCAGGAATATGACCGCGCCGATCAGCGCCGTCACATGCAAGCCGCTGATCGACAGCAGGTGTGCCAGCCCGCTGCGCCGCATCGCTTCGGCATCCTCCTCGGCGATCGCGCCCTGATCGCCGGTCGCCAGCGCGGCGGCGATCCCGCCCCCGGCCCCATCCACGCGCTCAAGTATATGGCCGAACAACCGGGCGCGCAGCGGCGGGGCCGCGTCCGATGCACGCAAGACTTCGACAGGCTTCAGCGCCTTGCCGGTCGCGCCGATACCCTGGAAATAAGCGCGAGCCGCGAAATCATATCCGCCCGGTACGCTCGGCGGCGCGGGCGGCATCAACCGTGCGCGAAACCGGATCGTCGCGCC
The DNA here is from genome assembly GCA_013911745.1 of Sphingobium sp. Classification (GTDB taxonomy): domain Bacteria; phylum Pseudomonadota; class Alphaproteobacteria; order Sphingomonadales; family Sphingomonadaceae; genus Sphingobium; species Sphingobium olei. The sequence continues at coordinate 14,697 of JACESO010000042.1, forward strand.
TTCGCCCAGCCCCGCCGGCACGTCCGCCTTCGCGATGTTGATCCGCACCAGGCTCGGCAGGTCCGGCGCGTCGACGGGCCGCACGCGCACCCGCACGATGTCCTGCGCGGGCACGTCCTGCACCGACTCCACCGTTCCCACCACGCGCGCAAACACCGCGCGGGCGAGCGGCCTCTCGCCGATCACCGCCGCCTTGCCCCACACCAGCAGGCATCCGGCGCACAGCAGCGTCGCGCCTATGATGACCATCCGCCGCACCCGTCCGCCAGCCGGCAGCATCGCGCCGATGCACGCCAGCGCCAGCATCCCGCAGCACAGTGCCAGCCACATCGGCGCGTTGGGCAGCATGAACCACGCCGCCACCCCTGCGCCCAGCGCGACCGGCACCCACAGGCCGACCTGCTCCCGTTCCTCTTCCAGCCAGCCTTCCGCTGCGGCGCGGGCCGTGGTCAGCCATTGCGCAGCCCCCGCCCGAAGGGACGTTTGTCGCGGCGCAAAAGCCATGCTAGGGGGCGTCGCATCCATGGGTCGGCAAGGCGAATGTCAAAGAATATGAGCGGAAGTGCAACGGGAATGAACAAGGCTGTGGTGACCCGTTTCGCCCCCTCGCCCACGGGCTATCTGCACATCGGCGGCGCGCGCACGGCGCTCTTCAACTGGCTCTTCGCGCGGCATCATGGCGGCAAGTTCCTGCTCCGCATCGAGGATACGGATCGCGCCCGTTCGACCGAGGAGGCTGTCGCGGCCATCTTTGACGGGCTTGAATGGCTCGGCCTTGGCGGCGACGAGCCCGCTACCTTCCAGTTCGAGCGTACGCCCCGCCATGCGGAGGTCGCGAACCAACTGCTCGCCGCCGGCCACGCCTATAGATGTTACGCGACGCCCGAAGAGCTTGCTGACCTGCGCGAGCAGCAGCGCGCAGCCAAGCAGCCGCTGCGCTATGACGGCCGCTGGCGCGATCGCTTGGCCGAGGAGGCGCCCGAAGGCGCGCCCTTCGTCATCCGCATCAAGGCGCCACGCGAGGGCGAAACGGTGATCGAGGACGCCGTGCAGGGCCGCGTCGTCGTCCAGAACAGCGAACTGGACGACATGATCCTGCTCCGCTCGGACGGCACGCCCACCTATATGCTGGCGGTCGTCGTGGACGATCACGACATGGGCGTGACCCACGTTATCCGCGGCGACGACCATCTCAACAACGCCTTCCGCCAGCTGACGATCATCAAGGCGATGGGCTGGGAAGAGCCGACCTACGCCCATATCCCTTTGATCCACGGATCCGACGGCGCGAAACTGTCGAAGCGGCACGGCGCGCTGGGGGTGGACGCCTATCGCGACGAGATGGGCATGTTGCCAGAAGCGGTGCTTAACTATCTGCTGCGGCTGGGCTGGGGCCATGGCGACGAGGAGATCATCCCGATCGAGCGCGCCATCGAATTGTTCGACATCGACGGCGTGGGCCGTTCGCCATCTCGCTTCGATATCAAGAAGCTCGAAAATCTGAATGGCCATTATCTTCGGGAGGCGGATGATGCGCGCCTGGCGGCCCTTGTCGCGCCGCGCGTGGAAAGCCGGCTCGGTATCGTTTTGACGGATGCTAACCGCGCGGTGCTGACCGCCGCGATGCCCTCGCTCAAGCCGCGTGCGAAGACGCTGAACGAGATCGCGGAAGGCGCGGAATTCCTGTTCAAGGCCGTGCCGCTGGATTTTGACGAAAAGGCATCCGCTCTGCTAGACGATTCCGCGCGCGCGCTGCTGACCAAGACAGCCGACGCTCTGCAAGCCGTCCAGTCCTGGACGGTCGAAGCGATCGAAGACGCAATACGCCGCGTGGCGGAGGATGCTGGCCTGGGGCTGGGCAAGGTGGCGCAGCCGCTCAGGGCGGCGCTCACCGGACGCACGGTCTCGCCGGGTATTTTCGATGTCCTCTTTCTGTTGGGGAAAGAGGAGAGCTTGGAACGACTGACCGCGGCAGGGCACGCCACGGCTGGTTGATGGCACGCAAGGAGAACAATATGTCCGATAAAAATGCCACTCTGACCGTCGGCGGGGAGAGCGCCGACTACGCCATCATGAATGGCACCGTGGGTCCGCAGGTCATCGACGTGCGGAAGCTCTACGCCAACACGGGCATGTTCACCTACGATCCCGGCTTCACCTCGACCGCCAGTTGCGATTCGGGGCTCACCTATATCGATGGCGACGCGGGCATCCTGCTGCATCGCGGCTATCCGATCGACCAGCTCGCCGAACAGTCGAGCTTCATGGAAGTCAGCTACCTGCTGCTCAACGGCGAATTGCCCTCGAAGAAGGAGCTGGAGGACTTCACCCGCACGATCACGCGCCACACGATGGTGCATGAACAGCTCACCACCTTCTATCGCGGCTTCCGTCGCGACGCGCACCCGATGGCGATCATGTGCGGCGTTGTCGGCGCGCTCTCGGCCTTCTATCACGACTCGACAGACATCAACGATCCGGAACAGCGCAAGATCGCCAGCCACCGCCTGATCGCGAAGATGCCGACGATCGCGGCGATGGCGTATAAATATTCGGTGGGTCAGCCCTTCGTCTATCCGCGTAACGACCTCTCCTACACCGCCAACTTCCTGCGCATGACCTTCTCGGTCCCGGCGGAGGAATATGTGGTCGATCCGGTGATCGCCGACGCGATGGACAAGATCTTCATCCTCCACGCCGACCATGAGCAGAACGCCTCGACCTCGACCGTGCGCCTTGCCGGTTCGTCGGGCGCCAATCCCTTCGCCTGCATCGCGGCGGGCATCGCCTGCCTCTGGGGTCCGGCGCATGGCGGCGCGAACGAAGCCGCGCTCAACATGCTGCGCGAGATCGGCACGGTGGACCGCATCCCGGAATATATCGCCCGCGCCAAGAACAAGGACGATCCGTTCCGCCTGATGGGCTTCGGCCACCGCGTGTACAAGAATTACGATCCGCGCGCGACGGTCATGCAGAAGACCGCGAAGGACGTGCTGGAGAAGCTGGGCGTCACCGACCCGGTGTTCGACGTCGCGAAGGAACTGGAGCAGATCGCGCTCAACGATCCCTATTTCATCGAAAAGAAGCTCTACCCGAACGTCGACTTCTATTCGGGCGTGATCCTGTCGGCCATCGGCTTCCCGACCGAGATGTTCACCGTGCTGTTCGCGCTCGCCCGCACCGTGGGCTGGGTCGCGCAGTGGAACGAGATGATCTCCGACCCAGCGCAGAAGATCGGCCGTCCGCGTCAGCTCTACACCGGCCCGACGCAGCGCGATTACGTCCCGGTCGGCAACCGCTGACACGGACAGGATGAAAATGAAGCACGGCGCCCCTCACCGGGCGCCGTTTTTCATGGGGCACTCAGCCGCCGCGCCGTCCGCCGCGCACCATCTCTTCCATCCAGTTGACCAGCAGCCGGTTATAGGCCTTGCGACAGCTTTCGTTGCGCAGCGAATGGTCCGCGCCCTTCAATATCCGGTGGCTGAGCGATGATGCGCGGTGAAAGGCAGCGATATAGGATGTGATCGCCGTGTGCGGCACATAGCTGTCATTCTCCGATTCCACGATCAGCACATCGCCAGTGAACCGCTCGCCGGCCGCAAGCGCCCTGTCCTCGCGTGGGCTGCGGAATGCGCTTCGGTAGCGGTTGATCTCGTCCCGATCGATCAACGCCTTGGGCACGTCCCAATGGCTGTCGGGATAAAGCGCGGGCACTCGCAGAGCCAGCCATGTCACGGGCCGCTCCGCCGTCAGCAACGTCGCCAGATAGCCGCCATAGCTCGTCCCCACCACGCCGATGGCCGAGGGGTCCACGCCTTCCTGCGAAGTCAGAAAATCATAGGCGGCGGTCACATCGGCCAGTCCGTCCGCCCGCGTGACGATATTGCGCTCGTCAGCATGGCGCGCATGGCCGCGCAGGTCGAAGGTGAAGCAGATGCAGCCCAGCTGGGCAATTTCCTCGGCCCGGACCATATCCTGTTCCTGGCTCCCGCCCCAGCCGTGGATGAACAGCACGCCGGGTATCAGCTTGGCGGGCGACAGCAGCGTGCCGTCCAGATGCTCGCCATCCACCTTGATCGAAACCCGTCCGTCGGTGGCGTTCGCCTGATGCGCCGTCATAGTTCCACTGCATATTTGGTCATCGGACCAGCGACGGGATCGACACCGCCATAGTAGAGGCTCGCCTGCGGCGGCGCCGCATCGACATCGCCATAGACCTCCATCGTCGCGCAGGTGACGCTGCGGCGATCGGGATCACGCGCCAGCGCCTCGAAGGCAGCGATTTCCGCCCCGCTCGCCCCGCCCGGTCGCCAGCTTTGCTCCAGCACGCCGATCCGCCGTTCGCCCCGGCCGTTATGTCCGAACGCGACGTCATAGTTGCGACGCGACGCGATCAGCCCCGGATAGGCTTGGAACACCGCGTGGTCATAGGCAGTCGCCTTCGCCACCGCTTCGGCCAACTCCACCGCCAGCGGCTCCCGCGCCAGCGCATCGAAGCCGCCGCGCACCACATGCAATTGCGACCCGCCATAGACGGTCTCGCCATGATTGTTCATCGTCAGCCTTTGGGTGCCCCAATAGGCGATGGACTGACCAAACAGGGTCACCGTGCCGACGCTGAAGGTCGTGACGTCTTCCAGATTTTCTTCGATCACCAGACCCTTTGCGGCGATCTCGTCGGGGTCGCGCTCCGCAATGGCGGCGTCCAGCGCTTCGATGCTCGCAACCTCCGTCTGTCCCCGTCCCGACGTACCGTCCACATCCTTGATCCGCGCAGGACCGCTGGCAAGCAGCAGCCGGCCTGCCGCCTTGGCGTCCGCCACGGAAAAGATGGAAAAGCCGTCCAGCACGCACGGCGCGATCGCCTTTCCCAGCGCATGGGACCACCCCGCCGGAGCCGGCGCATCGTCCAGCAGCAGGCCGTGGCTGATGATCTTCGTCGAAATGAAGGCGCAGGGCGTCACGCCGCCATAGATTTGCGCCTCCTGCGTAACGCCGATCGCATCCGCCTCCGCCCGGTCCAGCACGGCGTCCGGCACCAGCAGCAGGTTCAGCCCGTCCCGATCGGCGGGGCGCAGGGCGCGCCATGTGCCTTCGTCCATCACGCTGCCCTGCCCCAGCAGCGCTATCCGCCGGATCATCTCGTTACGGGATGCCCGGTCATGCTCGTTGGTCATCGTCGCAGAAGCGCTGAAATAGGGCGCGATGTGCGGTCGGAAAGCCAATCCCATATCTGCCTCCTCGCGCCGGCAGCATGGGTGCGGCGCATCGGGGAAACGCCACAGTCCTGGGAAATGTCCATCGCGTCGGCCGGCCGCGCGGCCTTAGATGCCGCCGTCCGTTACGGGCCAGCCGCCCTCTTCCAGCGCGCGCACAAGATCGCCGGTACAGGCGTCCAGCGCCGCCGGGTCGGTCGACCGGATCACGAAGTTCGCGCCCGTCCGCCCGTCGCGGAAAAAGGGGTAGCTGCCGATCTGGCAACCGTCGTGCGCCTTTTCCGTCCGGCCCAGCAGGTCCGCGATCTCGCTTTCCGCAACCCAACAGCCGATGGTGCGCGACAGCAGGGGCAGCCCGCCCTCCAGCGTGCCGGTCAGGCTTTCCAGCATCCCGGCTGTGATATGCGGCACGCCGGCCATGATGAAGATGTTGCCGAGCCGGATGCCCGGCGCGCCCGACATGCGATTCTCGATCAGGTCCGCGCCCTGCGGCACCCGCGCCATCCGTAGCCGCGCCTCCGTCAACCCGCCGCGCGTCTCATAATAGGCGTCCAGCACCGCGCGCGCTTGCGGATGCACCACCACGTCCACGTCCAGCGCCTGCGCGATCGAATCGACGGTGATGTCGTCATGGGTCGGCCCGATGCCGCCCGTAGTGAACAGATAGTCGTTGCGGGCCCGCAGCGCGTTCACCGCCTCAACGATGGCGTCGGCGACGTCGGGAACCACGCGCACCTCGCGCAGCCTTATGCCCTGCACGTTCAGCCAGGACGCGATCTGCGCGATGTTCTTGTCCTGGGTGCGACCGGACAGGATCTCGTCGCCGATCACGATCAGCGCTGCGGTCCAGATTCGGGTCGGATCGGCCATGGCGACAGCCAATAGCCCGGCCATGCGGTCCTGCCTAGCGCCCTCTCGCAATATGCGGCGCAAATGCCTATAAACGCTGCATGACCGAATATATGACGATGACGGCCGATGCGCCGGTGACCCGCTCCGCCGCGATCAAACTCTATGACGAAACGGGCTTCGCCGGCATGCGAAAAGCGGGCCGACTGGCGGCCGAGATCCTCGACGCGCTCGTGCCGCATGTCGTGCCGGGCGTCACGACCGGTGAACTGGACGACATCGTCCGCCGCATGACGCTGGACGGCGGCGGCGTGCCTGCGACGCTTGGGTATCGCGGTTATACCCACAGCTGCTGCACCAGCCTGAACAACGTCATCTGCCACGGCATTCCGGGCGATTATCGCCTGAAGGACGGCGACATCCTCAACATCGACGTCACGCCGCTGGTCGACGGCTGGCATGGCGACAGCAGCCGCATGTACATCGCCGGCGAAACATCGATCAAGGCGCGCCGCCTGATTGAAGTTACCTATGAATGCCTGATGCTGGGCATCGAACAGGCGAAGCCGGGCAATCATCTGGGCGACATCGGCCATGTGATCCAGCGGCATGCGGAAAAGCATCGCTATGGCGTGGTGCGCGACTTCTGCGGCCATGGCCTGGGCCGGGTGTTCCACGACAGTCCCGAAGTCGTGCATGTCGGCCGTCCTGGCACCGGCCCCGAGCTGCGCCCCGGCATGTTCTTCACCATCGAACCCATGATCAATATCGGCAAGCCCGGCGTGAAGATGCTGGACGATGGCTGGACGGCGGTCACGCGCGACCGCACCCTGTCGGCGCAGTTCGAACACAGCATCGGCATCACCGAAACCGGCTGTGAAATCTTCACCAAAAGCCCGGCGGGACTGGACTGCCCGCCCTATCTGGCCTGACGATAGAGGCCTGCTCAAAAAACAGGCATAGCGTTACCATATTGCCCGAAATCAGGGCAATATGGACAAAGATTGCGGCTTGGCCGAAAGCATGTCCTAGCGATTCGCCGCTTGGCACGGTAATTGATTGGTAACGATGGACGAGGCCGCCTCGGGGGGCATGATGATCGTCTGTTCGGAAGACAAGGGACGCGGGTTCCACCCGCTCTCCCGGCGTGCGTCATGGGTTGGGATGTGAAGTGATGAAAAAGATCGAGGCGATCATCAAGCCGTTCAAGCTGGATGAGGTGAAGGAAGCGCTGCACGAAGTGGGCGTGTCCGGCATCACCGTGACTGAGGCCAAGGGTTTCGGCAGGCAGAAGGGCCATACCGAGCTTTACCGCGGCGCCGAATATGTGGTCGATTTCCTTCCCAAGGTGAAGCTGGAGGTCGTCGTGGACGACAATCTTGCCGAACGCGTGGTCGAAGCGATCAGCGCCGCCGCGCAGACCGGCCGCATCGGCGACGGCAAGATCTTCATCTCCAACATCGAGGGCGCGGTGCGCATCCGCACCGGCGAACGCGACAGCGACGCCATCTGACGTTCATATCCACCGCCGGTTTGCAGGGGATCGGCGGCCAGCAACTTCAACGACCCCTTCGGGGGGGTTCTTTACAGAGAAGGGCAACTGCACATGGCCAACACGCCAAAAGACATCCTGAAGATGATCGAGGAAAAGGAGATCGAGTGGGTCGATGTCCGTTTCACCGATCCCAAGGGCAAGTGGCAGCACCTGACCATGGTGTCGAGCGTGCTCGGCGAGGATGAGTTGACCCAGGGCCTGATGTTCGACGGTTCGTCGATCGAAGGCTGGAAGGCGATCAACGAGTCGGACATGATCCTGAAGCCCGACCTGGACGCCGTCTATGTCGATCCGTTCAGCGCGACGCCGATGCTGATCATCTTCTGCGACATCGTCGAGCCCGACACCGGCGAGCTTTACAGCCGCGATCCCCGCTCCACCGCAAAGCGCGCCGAAGCCTTCGTGAAGTCGGCCGGTTTTGGCGACACCGTCTATGTCGGTCCCGAAGCCGAATTCTTCATGTTCGACGATGTCCGTTTCGAAAACGACTATTCGCAGAGCTACTTCAAGATCGACGACATCGAACTGCCGACCAACACCGGCAAGGAATATGAAGGCGGCAACCTGGGCCACCGCCCCCGCGCCAAGGGCGGCTATTTCCCCGTCGCGCCGGTCGATCCCTGCACCGACATCCGCGCCGAAATGGTGTCGACGATGCTCGAAATGGGCCTGCCCTGCGACAAGCATCACCATGAAGTCGCCGCCGCGCAGCACGAACTGGGCCTGACCTTCGGTACGCTGGTCCAGACCGCCGACCGCATGCAGATCTACAAGTATGTCGTGCAGATGGTCGCCCAGGCCTATGGCAAGACTGCGACCTTCATGCCCAAGCCGATCGCGCAGGACAATGGTTCGGGCATGCACACCCACATGTCGATCTGG
>JACESO010000043.1 GCA_013911745.1 Sphingobium sp.
CCGTTGCATGGCGAGGCGCGGGCAGGTAGGAACGGCGAAATTTTATTCCAGCCATCTGTACAAGGATTTCGCGTGACCGCTTCCGTTCCCGCCACGCTTGACGTGGTCGCCATCGGCAATGCCATCGTCGACGTGCTCGCCCGCAGCGACGACGCCTTTCTGGCGCAACATGCGCTGACCAAGGGCGGGATGCAGCTGATCGACGCCGCCATGGCGGAAACCCTCTATGCCGACATGCCACAGGCGAAGGAGATCAGCGGCGGTTCGGCGGCGAACACGCTGGCGGGCCTCGCGGCGCTGGGCAAGACATGCGGCTTCATCGGCCAGGTCAATGACGACCAGCTCGGCGCGGTGTTCGCGCATGACGTGCGGGCGCTCGGCATCCGCTTCGACACGCCCGTCCGCCATGGCGACGTGCCCACCGCCCGCTGCCTCATCCTCGTCACCCCCGATGCGCAGCGGACGATGAACACCTTCCTGGGCGCGTCGCAATTCCTGCCGGAAGCGGCGCTCGACCTCGACATGATCCGCTCCGCCGGCATCCTCTATCTCGAAGGCTATCTCTGGGATCCCGAGCAGCCGCGCGCGGCGATGCGGGCGGCGATCGACGCCGCCAAGCAGGCGGGCCGCAAGGTCGCCTTCACCCTGTCCGACAATTTCGTGATCGACCGGCACCGGGCGGACTTCATCGACCTGATCGACCAGGGCCTGATCGACATCCTCTTCTCCAACGAAGGCGAAATCCGTTCGCTGGCGCAGCTTGATGACTTCGAGGCCGCGCTCGCCCGCTTCGCCGGCAAGGTTCCGGTGCTGGTATCGACCTGCGGCGAACGCGGCTCGGTGGCGGTCGTGGACGGCGTCCGCTACGAAGCGCCCGCCGCCCCGGTCGATCGCATCATCGACACCACCGGCGCGGGCGACCTGTTCGCCGCCGGCTTCCTTGCGGCGCATATCGACGATCGCGGCGTCGGCGACTGCCTTGCGCTCGGCGCGGCGGCGGCGGCGGAAGTGATCTCGCACTGGGGCGCAAGGCCGGAGGAAGACCTCGGCGTCATCCGCGACCGGCTGTTCGCTTGAGCAAAACTCCAAGGACGGAAGGCGGCTGTCCTACGCCGCCTTCTGTCGTCTAAAGAGGGTGCGATCCTCCGGGCCGAAGCCCCAGCGCCAGATGACCACGCCATAGGCGCCCAATATCGCCCAGACGCCGACCGCGAGTTCCACCCACTCGAACCGCGGCGGCAGGGCGACGAAGGCGGCGCCGACGATGCAGGCGACCCCGGCCGCGCTCAGCAGCGGCCAGCGCCAGGCGTTGATCGGTGCGCCGAGCAGGCGGGACAGCAACCGCGCCTTGACGAACGCGCCCAGCCCCAGCGCGAGGCAGAGCGCCAGTGCCGGGGCGGCGGCGATCCACAGCACCGGCAATTCCATCCGCCGCGCCACCAGGATCAGAGCAAAGCTGAACCCGGCCTGCAGGGCGATCATGCCGAGCGAGATCATGAGGTTGCGGTGACGCGCGATATAGACCAGCGCCGATTCGCTCACCACAGCCGTGGCCGCCACCACTTCGGCGAGCAGCAGGAAAGCGAGCGCGCCGGTGCCGCCGACGAAATGCGGTCCGACAAGGCCCATCACCGCTTCCCCCGGTATCCCGAGCGCGAGCGCGATGCCCGCCTGCGCGGCGATGATCCAGAACCCTACCTGGCTCACCTGCCGGGCGATGGCGCCCAGATTGTTTTCGGCGAGGTTGCGGGTGATGACAGGCCCCAGGATCGGGTCGAAGCTGGTCTTGAGCTTCTGCGGCAGCGATGCGACCTGCTGCGCGACATAATAGATGCCGATCGCCGCCGGCCCGACGAACAGGCCCAGGATCGCCATGTCGAGCCGGCGCGATCCCCATTCGACGCCATCCGCCGCCGCGAGCGGCAGGTTGCGCCGCGCCAGCCGCCACAGCCGCCGCCCGTCCGGCCGCCAACCGCGCGGCAGCCCGTAATGGCGCGCCAAGGGAATGAGCGAGGCCACCAGCGCCGCGATCATCGAAACGGCGTAGGACAGGATCAGACCGTCCCGCGTCGAATAGAAGGCGAAGGCGAAGGCACCGATGCTGATCGCCCACGGCTCAATGATGGACCGAGCCCGCACGGTCGCGCCAACGTCGAACCGATAGGCGCAGGCCGCGAGCGCGACATCCGAGCCCGCGACCGCGATCACGACCAGCGCGAGCAGGCGATCGAGGCCGTTGACACCGCTGTTCGGAAACATGGCGTGGGGAAAGGCGACGAGGATACCTGCCCCGATGAGCGTCGCGACGAATGTAACGGCCATGGCGTCCGTCACCACATGGGCATGCGGCCGTTCCGTCTGGGCCAGCGCCCCGGCCAGGCCGCGCTTCAGGCCCAGGGTCGCGATCTGCGCCACGAACTCGACCACCAGCACCGCATAGGCGAACCGCCCCAGCGCGTCCGCGCCGTACCAGCGGCCGGCGATGAACAGGAAAGGCAGGCGCGCAGCCAGTCGCAGCAGGAACCCGAACACATTGGTCCTGCCGCCCTTCGCCAATGCGGCGATATCGCCGCCATCGTCAGGCAATGTGCGATCCGTCGCCGTAAGGGGCTCGTGGGCCTGGGTCATGGCTGCGGGTCGGTTCTAGGCAAGTTCGGCGTATTGCGCGACGGATTATTCGGGCCGCAACGGGCGGGCGAGCAGCGCGTCGATCACCTGGCCCAGCGACGCCGCTTCGGTGAGCAGCGCGCATACGGCCTCCGCCACCGGCATTTCCACGCCGGCCGCGCGCGCCGCATCGCGCAGCACGGGCGCGGTGTGCGCCCCTTCCGCCACGGTTCGGCGGTTGGACAGCAGCTCGGCCGCGCTGCCGCCCTCGCCCAGGCCCTTGCCCAGCGAGAAGTTGCGCGAATTGGTGGAAGAGCAGGTGAGGACGAGATCGCCCAGCCCCGAAAGGCCGCCCAGCGTTTCCGCCCGCGCGCCTCGCGCCAGACCGAAACGGGTCATTTCGGCAAAACCGCGACTGATCAGCGCGGCGCGCGCGTTGAGGCCGAGGCCCGCGCCTTCCGCGACGCCGCACGCGATAGCGAGCACATTCTTGACCGCGCCGCCGATCTCCGCGCCGATGACGTCGTCCGACAGATAGGGCCGGAAGGACGGACGCGCGATGCGGGCGGCGAGCCGCTGCCCCAGTGCCTTGTCCTCGCAGGCGAGCGTAATCGCGGTGGGCAGGCCCCTCGCCACCTCATGCGCAAAGGTGGGGCCGGACAGCACGGCGATGGGCGAGGCGGGCTGCGCCTCCTGCGCGACCTCCGACATGAGGAGACCGGTGCCTGCCTCTATCCCCTTGGAACAGAGCAGCAGCGGAACGCCCGCGGGTGCCTGAGCCAACACCTTGCGCAGATGCTGGGCCGGGCTGACGACCAGCAGCAGGTCGCAGGCGGCAAGATCGGCCATGAAACCGGTCGCGCGAATCGCGGGCGAAAGCGGGATACCGGGCAGGTAGAGCGGGTTTTGCTGCGCTTCATTGATGGCGTCGACCACCTCAGGCTCCAAGGCCCAGAGCAGGACATCCTGCCCGTCGCCCGCCAGCAATTGCGCCAGCGCGGTGCCCCACGCTCCCGCGCCGATGACTCCCGCCTTCATGCCTTCACTCCCGCTCCGCGCGCCTTTTCCGCCGCCGGATCGAGCGGCCAGCGCGGCCGGGCGGGGACGGTCAGGTCATCCACCAGCCCGGCCGCAAAGCGCTCCGCGCCTGCCCAGGCGATCATGGCCGCATTGTCTGTGCAAAGCCAGAGCGGCGGGGCAACGAAAGGAAGATCGTGATCCGCCGCGAGCCGTTCCAGCGCCACGCGAATCGGCCCGTTCGCCGCCACCCCGCCTGCCACGACCAGCGCGGTGACGCCCTCTGCCCGCGCCAGGGCGCGGCGAGTCCGGTCAACCAGGCAATCGATTACGGCCTGTTGGAAGGAGGCCGCGATATCCTGGGTGGCATACTGGCCGGACTGGGCAGCGCGCATCACCGCGCTCTTGAGGCCGGCGAAGGAGAAATGCGGTTCGGCCGTCCCGACCAGCGGGCGCGGCAGCGGGACGGCCTTCGGATCGCCGGCTTTCGCCGCCTTCTCCACCTGCGGTCCGCCGGGATAGCCAAGGCCGAGCAGCTTGGCGGTCTTGTCGAACGCCTCACCCGCGGCATCGTCGATCGTCGTCGCGAGGCGGCTATAGTCGCCCGGACCTTTGACCAGCAGCAACTGGCAATGGCCGCCCGACACCAGCAGCAGCAGATAAGGGAACTGAAGGGTCGGATCGGCCAGGCGCGGCGAAAGGGCATGGCCTTCCAGATGGTTGACCGCGACCAGCGGCTTTCCCGCCGCATGGGCGAGCGCCTTTCCGGTGACGAGGCCGACCATCACCCCGCCGATCAGGCCCGGACCTGCCGTCGCCGCGATCACGTCCACATCGGCGAGCGTCATCTCCGCATCCGCCAGCGCCGCCTCGACAAGCGGGGTCAGCGCCTCGACATGAGCCCGCGCAGCGATTTCCGGGACCACGCCGCCATAGGGCCTGTGCGCCTCTTCCTGCGTCGCCAGGCGATGTGCGAGGATGCGGCCATCAGCCGTCACCAGCGCAGCAGCGGTTTCATCGCAGCTCGATTCCAGGCCAAGGATGATGGTCATTGCCGCTTCCATCTAGTGCCGCTGGACATTAGAGCAAGCCGCATATGCTTTTCACAGACAGACCGTTGCGCCTGGGCACCAGAGGATCGCCGCTGGCGCTGGCGCAGGCCCGCATGGCGGCGCAGGCCCTGATCGATGCCCATGGATGGGCCGAGGACGCCATCCAGATCGTTCCCGTGCAGACCAGCGGCGACCGGATCCAGGATCGCGCCCTTGCCGAGATCGGCGGCAAGGCGCTGTGGACCAAGGAACTGGACCGCGCTCTGGCGGCGGGCGAGATCGACTTTGCCGTGCACAGCATGAAGGATGTGGAGACGATCCGGCCCGACGCCTTTCGTATCGCCGCGATGCTGCCGCGGGCCGATGTGCGCGATCGCCTGATCGGTGCGGAGACGTTCGATGATCTGCCCGCCCATCCCCTGATCGGCACCAGTTCGCCCCGCCGCGCGGCGCAGGTGAAGCGGCTGCGTCCCGATGCTACCATCACCCTGTTCCGCGGCAATGTCGCCACGCGACTTGCCAAACTGGCGGCAGGGGAGGTGCATGCGACGCTGCTGGCGGCGGCGGGTCTCGATCGGCTTGACCAGCAGGGGATTGGCGTGGCCATGTCCATCGAGACGATGCTGCCCGCCCCGTCGCAGGGCGCCGTGGGCGTCGAGACGCTGACCGTAAACGATGCGGTGGCGGAGGCGCTGGCGGCGATCAATCACCGTGAGACATTCGATTGCGTGATGCTGGAGCGTGCCGTGCTCAAAGGATTGGGCGGCACCTGCCATTCCCCGATCGCGGCCTTGGCCGTGGTCGAGGGCGAGATGCTGTTTCTTCGCGCCGAGATCATCAGCCCGGACGGCAGCGAAACCGTGCGGGAGGAGGCCCGGCTGCCGCGCGGCGATCTGCGTAGCGGAGAGGCGGCAGGCCAAGCCCTGCTCGATCGCGCCAGCCCCGCGCTGCGCACTTTGTTCGAGGGGTGAGGCAGGTCGTCATCCTGCGGCCGGAGCCGGGGGCGAGCCGGACGGCGGCGAAGGCAAGAGCGCTAGGGCTGGAGCCTGTGCTGCTGCCACTGTTCGCGCCGGAACCACTGCCCTGGAGTCCGCCGGACGCGGGCGATTTCGACGCGCTGCTGCTGACCAGCGCAAACGGCGTCAGGATGGCCGGAGCGGGGCTGGAGAAATATCGCGGCCTGCCGGTCTATGCCGTGGGCGAAGCCACAGCCCAAGCTTTGCGGGAAGCGGGCTTTGACCAAGTCATTGCAGGGATGGGGGATGGCAACGCCATCGCGGCGCGCCTGCGCACGGACGGCCGTCGCCGCGTGCTGCATCTGGCCGGCACCACGGTCGCACCAATGGACATAGGCGGCCTTTCCGTTCGCCGCGTCCCGGTTTATTCCATGGCAAGCCTGACGCCCGACCTGACGCCAATCGACAGGGCCGACGCAGATGCCATCCTGCTGGTCCATTCACCGCGCGCGGGTGAAAGACTGTCCGCGCTTCTGCCGCCTGCCCGGCGGAGCGGACTGCATATCGTCGCGATCAGCCCCGCAGCCTTGGCCGCCTGCGGAGAAGGCTGGGCGAGCACTCATGCGGTCTCAAGGCCGGATGATGACGAGATGCTGGCCCTGGCGCGCCGATTATGCGAATGACGGGTCAATGACAGGCGAAAGGGTCGGCATGAGCGAGGAGGATGGGGCTGCAGGCGTCGGCGCGATGCCCCCGCCCGCACCACGGCGAAATCTCTTGCCGGTGTTGATCCTGCTGCTGCTGGCCTTCGCATTGGGCGTCGCACTGACCGTCTGGGCCTGGCCGCACATCCAGCGCCGATGGGGAGGGGAGCCGATGACTGCGCCGCCGCAGGCCGTCCCTGCGCCGACAGCATATTCGGCGTCCGCCGCGCGTCCCTTGACTCCCGAGGCCGCGCAAATGCTGGACGGACGCGTCGTGCAGCTGGAAGAACGGCTGAGCCGCATCACGGTGGAGGCGCAGGCTGCATCCGGCAACGCCGCGCGCGCCGAGGGCCTGCTGGTGGCCTTTGCCGCGCGGCGAGCGCTCGATAGCGGCGCGCCGCTCGGCTATGTCGAAGGCCAGTTGCGCTTGCGCTTCGGCCAGGCGCAGCCGCGTGCAGTCGCCGCCGTCATCAACGCGGCCCGCGACCCGATCACGTTGGTCGATCTGCGTGCCGGCCTCAACCAGATCGCCGACGAGGTCACGAAGAGTCCGGGGACTGCGGATTGGTGGACGGCGCTGGAACATGAGGCGCGCCAGCTGGTATCCATCCGCAAGGAAAGCACGCCATCGCCCCGGCCTGAGATCGCCATGGACCGCGCCTTGCGTTACATCGATGCCGGCCGCGTGAATGCCGCCCTGACCGAGGTCGAGCACATGCCCGGACGGACAGCCGCGGACCGCTGGATACAGGCGGCGCGGCGTTACATGGAGGCACGGCGCGCGCTGGACCTGATCGAAACGGCAGCGATATTGGAGCCGCGTCAGCTGCGCGGGACTGCAGGGGCCGCCGTCGGCCAGACGTCGCCACTGGCACCCTGAACTGTCCGCTGTCACAAACGACGAACTGTTTAGCGAATATGTTGAAACCGGTGGACGACCGGTTCGTTTGTCACGACAATGTCATCTTTGCCCGTCGCGGGCTCTGGGAACTTCATCGTCGTGCCACCTTACGCCCAAGCCGTCAGCAGTTTCTGGAAGGATCGCCTCGCGCCCGGGCCGCGCGCAGCGACCCTGCCGCCGCTGCAGCAGCTGCTGGGCAATCTGTCGGTGCCGTTCGACCTAGCGCGCACGCGTGCGCAGGCGGAGCAGTTGGCGTCGCAGATGCGCGGCGACGGGCGATCCGTGCTGCTGATTCCAGGGTTGATGGCATCCGAACAGCGGATGGGATGGCTGCGCCAAATCCTGAGCGCTGGGGACTATAGCGCTCATGACTGGGGCATGGGCCGTAATTTCGGTCCCCGACCCGACAGCCTGTCCAGAATCGACGCACGCGTGGATGCCATCCGCCGCGAGCAGGACGGGCCGGTTACGCTGGTGGGATGGAGCCTGGGCGGCCTTTATGCGCGGGAATATGCCAAATTCGCGCCGCACAAGGTTGCCGGCGTCGTCACCATGGGTACGCCCTTCTCCGGCGATCCGCGCGCCAACCACGCCTGGCGGCTGTATCAGCTCGTGTCCGGTTTTCCCGTCGATCGTCCGCCCTTCCCTTGCACACGCGAGGAAAAGCCGCCCGTGCCGACGGTGGCGCTCTGGTCGCGGCGCGACGGCGTGATCCTGCCCGAATGCGCGCGCGGCCGTGCCGGCGAACGGGACAAGGCGATCGAAGTCGACTGTACCCATATGGGCTTCGCCGCCGCGCCCGAGGGGATAGCGGCGGTGGGCCGCGCGTTGGCGGCTATCGCCTAGACCGAAAGTCGCCGGATCGCTTCCGCCTTCCCGATGAGCGGCAGGAGCTGCGCCATGTCCGGACCGTGGTCGAGACCCGTCAGCGCGCGGCGCAGCGGCAGGAACAAGGCTTTCCCTTTTCGACCCGTGCTGTCCTTGAGAGTGATGGTTAGAGAGCGCCAGACATCGGCGTCGAATGTCGCCTCCGCCAGAATGTCGCGCGCGGCGTTCAGAAAGTCGCGGTCCTCAGGATCGAGCTGTGGCGCGTCGATCGGGCCGGTGACGATGCGCCACCAGTCGGCGGCACCCGCCACGGTCTGCAGATTGGGCCGGATCGCATTCCACGCGGCTTCGTCCATGCCTTCGGGCAACCGGTCCGCCACAGCTTCATAGGGCAGGAGATGCACGATCTTCTGATTGAGCGCGGCCAGTTCGCCCTCGTCGAAGCGGGCGGGTGCGCGTCCGAAATGGGCGAAGTCGAAGCTTTCGACCAGCGGCGTCATGTCCGCAAACGGTTCGATCGGCTGCGAACTGCCGAGACGGGCGAGCAACGAGGCGATCGCCATCGGCTCCAACCCGGCCTCGCGAAAATGCGCGACGCCGAGAGAACCCAGACGCTTCGACAATTTCCCTTCTGCCCCAGTCAGCAGCGCTTCATGCGCGAAGGACGGAACGGGCGCGCCCAGCGCCTCGAACATCTGGATTTGCGTCGCGGTGTTGGACACATGGTCCTCCCCCCGCAGGACGTGGCTGATCCCCATGTCGATATCATCGATCACCGAGGGAAGAAGGTAGAGCCAGCTGCCATCGCTGCGGCGGACGACCGGATCGGACAGCAACCGGGGGTCGAAGCGCTGCTCGCCCCGGATCAGGTCGGTCCAGACGATGGGCCGATCATGATCCAGCCGGAAGCGCCAGTGCGGCGAGCGGCCTTCCGCCTCATAGGCAGCGATCTGGTCGGCGGTCAGCGAAAGAGCGGCGCGATCATAGACCGGCGGCAAGCCGCGCCCCAGCAATATCTTGCGGCGCAGGTCCAACTCCTGCGCCGTTTCATAGGCAGGATAGACGCGGCCCGTCGCCTTGAGCGCCGCGAATTGCGCCTCATACAGGGCGAAACGGTCCGACTGTTTTTCCTCCCCGTCCCAATGCAGACCGAGCCAGGCGAGATCGCCCTTGATCGAGTCCGCATATGCGACGCTGGACCGCTCAAGGTCCGTATCGTCGAGGCGCAGCAGGAACCGCCCGCCGGACTTGCGCGCCCATAGCCAGTTATGGAGTGCGGCCCGGATGTTGCCGACATGGAGATGTCCGGTGGGCGACGGGGCGAAGCGGGTGGTGACGGTCATAGGGTACGGAACGCGTTAGTTATGGGATAGCGGCGGTCGCGGCCGAAATTGCGGATGCCAAGCTTCACGCCCGGCGGCGACTGGCGGCGCTTATATTCGGCGACGTAAAGCAGCCGCTCGATCCGGGCGACGGTATCACGATCGAAACCGCGCGCAACGAGCTGCTCGACGGACAATTCCTCCTCGACCAGGCCATAGAGGATCGGGTCCAGCACTTCATAGGGCGGCAGGCTGTCGTCGTCGCGCTGATTGTCGCGCAGTTCGGCGCTGGGCGGCTTGGTGATGACACGGTCCGGCATCACCGGCCCCTTCCGTCCGAGGCCCAGCGACGAGACGTTGACGTTGCGCCAGCGAGCCAAATCGAAAACGGTCGTCTTGTAGGCGTCCTTCAACACCGAATAGCCGCCCGCCATATCGCCATAGATGGTGGCGTAGCCGACCGACATCTCGCTCTTGTTGCCGGTGGTGAGCAGCATGTGCCCGAACTTGTTGGACAGCGCCATCAGGGTCAAGCCCCGGATGCGCGACTGGATATTCTCCTCGGCAAGGTCTCGTTGGCGGCCATCGAATGCGGGGCGAAGCATGGCATCGAACGCGCCCACCGCCGGTTCGATCGCAATGCTGTCATAGCGAACGCCGAGCAAGCGCGCGCATTCCACTGCATCGTCCAGGCTGTCCTGGCCGGTGAAGCGCGATGGCATCATCACGCACCAGACCCGGTCGGCTCCCAGCGCATCGACTGCCACAGCGGCGGAGAGCGCGGAATCGATCCCGCCCGACAGGCCGAGCACCACGCCGGGGAAGCGGTTGCGGTCGACATAATCACGCAGGCCGAGCAGCATCGCATTATAGATGTCGTCGGGCCGTTCATCGAGCGCGTGGCGTTCGCCCGGGAGGCAGGTCCAGCGCCCCCCCTGCTTCTCCCAATGCGTGAGGGTGAGCGTCTCTTCCCAGTCGGGCATCTGATGCGCAATCGACAGATCGCCGTTCATCACGAAGGACGCGCCATCAAAGACCAGTTCGTCCTGCCCGCCAACCCGGTTCAGATAAACCAGCGGCAGACCGGTCTCGCGGACGCGGGTGCCGGCCACCGCATTCAGCCGGCGGTCGTCCTTGTCGATTTCGAACGGGCTGCCGTTGGGGCTGATGAGCAGTTCCGCGCCCTGCGCCTTAAGATGCGCGGTGACGAACGGAAACCAGATATCCTCGCAAATGGGTACGCCGATCCTGACGCCGCGAAAGTCGATCGGCTCGGGCAGTGGGCCGGGCGCGAACAGGCGCTTTTCATCGAATGTCCCATAATTGGGCAATTCGCGCTTCTGCCGGATGGCGGTGACCGCGCCGCCTTCCAGCAGGGCGACGACGTTGAAGAGGACACCCTGCGACGCCACGACCGTTCCCACCAGCATGGCCGGGCCGCCGTCCGCCGTGGCCTGTGCCAAGCGATCCAGTTCCCGGTTGGCGCGATCCACTAGCGCGGGTTTCAGCACCAGATCCTCAGGCGGATAACCGATCAGCTGGAGCTCGGGAAAGACGATAAGGTCCGCGCCGCTCGCCCGTGCGCGCCAGTCCAGCATGGCATCGGCATTGGCGGCAAGGTCGCCCACGGATTGGGTCATCTGCGCCAGCGCGATCACGAGTTTGTCGGTCATGCCGGCCCCCTAGTCCATTTTGAAGGCGGGCGCAAAACGCCTTTCCAGCGCTCCCAAGCGCCGCTAAAGGGGCCGCGTCTCGCGCACTGTCATCCATTCGTCACGGGGTTTTTCGCCATGAAACTCATGACCGGCAATTCCAACAAGCCGCTTGCTGCGGCGATCGCCGACTATATCGAAATCCCCCTGACCGACGCCAGCGTCCGCCGCTTCGCCGACGAGGAAGTTTTCGTGGAAATCCATGAGAATGTCCGCGGCGAAGACGTGTTCGTGATCCAGTCGACGGCCTATCCGACCAACGACAACCTCATGGAACTGCTGATCATGATCGATGCGCTGAAACGCGCATCGGCCAAGCGAATCACGGCGGTCGTCCCCTATTTCGGCTATGCCCGGCAGGACCGGAAGCCCGGCCCCCGCACGCCGATCAGCGCGAAACTGGTGGCGAACCTCATCACCACGGCAGGCGCGGACCGTGTGCTTTCGGTCGATCTGCATGCCGGACAGATCCAGGGCTTCTTCGACATTCCCACGGACAATCTGTTCGGTGCGCCGGTGATGTCGGCCGACATCCAGGCGCGTTTCGGCGACCGCAACATCATGGTCGTGTCGCCGGACGTCGGCGGCGTGGTGCGTGCCCGGGCACTGGCCAAGCGCCTGGACAATGCGCCGCTCGCGATCGTCGATAAACGCCGCGAACGAGCGGGCGAATCGGAAGTCATGAACATCATCGGCGACGTGAAGGGGCGCTTCTGCATCCTGATCGACGATATCGTCGATTCCGCCGGTACGCTGTGCAACGCGGCGAGCGCGCTCAAGGCTGCCGGGGCCGAGGATGTGATCGCCTATGTCAGCCATGGCGTCTTGTCGGGCGGCGCGGTCGCCCGGGTGGACGCATCGGAACTGCTGGAACTGGTCATTACCGACTCGATCCAGGGCACCGACGCCGTGAACAATGCGCAGCGCATCCGCCACCTGCCCATCGCCCCCCTGCTGGGCGAAGCCATCAAGCGCATCGCGGACGAAAGTTCAGTCTCCAGCCTGTTCGACTAAAAGGAGAACGGGCTGGCGGATGATCCGGGGGATCGTCCGGCTGAACTTTGTCAGTCTCCAGCCTGTTCGGCTGACGTCAGGCAGTAGGAAGCAGGATAAGCGGCAGGGCAAGGATCAGCGCAAGGCCGGCGACGATCCGTTGACCGCGCGAAACCCCCATGGGCTTTTCCTGCCACAGCATCGGGCAGGCGAGGACGGAAAGGCCGATCAGCAGATTGGATAGCGCCACCGATCCCCCAACGGGCAAATCCTGCCGCAGCGCGAGGCCGCCGAAGAGCGCCGCGAAACTCAATATCCAACCGATCAACGCCATACCCGCCCCTTTCCCGATGCAGGCTAGAACGGTCGGGTTGCGGAAGGCTTAACCGATCCGCTAGGGCGGTGCGATGACCACGCGCGACGATCTGGCCCTCGCCAACCGCCTTGCCGATGCCGCCGGCGCGGCGATCCGTCCCTTCTTCCGGGCACGCTATGACGTGGAGGTGAAGGCGGACAAATCGCCGGTGACCGAGGCCGACCGCGCCGCCGAGGCAGCGATCCGTGCCATCCTGGAAAAGGAACGGCCGCACGACGGCATCATCGGCGAGGAATATGGATCGGTGCGCACCGACGCCGAGCGGGTCTGGATATTGGACCCGATCGACGGGACGCGCAGCTTCATCGCCGGACGGCCGATCTTCGGCACGCTGATCGCGCTGACGCAAGCGGGCTGGCCAACGATCGGCATCATCGACCAGCCGATCGCAGCCGAACGCTGGGCCGGGATGAGCGGTCAGCCTACGACCTTCAACGGCAAGCCGGTGCGCACCCGCGCCTGCCCGACGATTGAGGGCGCGGGCATCGCCACTACGAGCCCACACCTGTTCGCGGAGGGGGACGTGCCGCATTATATGGCGCTGGTCGCAGCGGTATCGGGCGGATCGCCGCGCCAGGGTCCGGTCTATGGGGGAGATTGCTACAATTATGGGCTTCTGGCGTCGGGCTTCCTGGACATCGTGATAGAATCGGGTCTTCAAAGCTATGATTTCGCTGCGCTCGTGCCGGTGATCGAAGGCGCGGGCGGCCTGATGTGCGACTGGAATGGCGAGCCGCTTAACGCGCAGAGCGAGGGGCATGTGCTGGCGCTCGGCGATCCGGCGCGGCTGGAGGATGTGCTCGAAGCGCTGCACGCCGCTGGCCACGACCATCATCATCCGTGAACGGCGCCGAATCGCTTGCCTTTTCGAGCCGAGGCCACTAAGGGCCGCCCTTCGCGATATTCAGTGGGACTGCCCGGCTAACTAGGGCTGCCGTGGCCGTCTGTAATCGTCGCGCTGAAAAAGGAGACGAAAATGCCCAAGATGAAGACCAAGAGCGGTGTGAAGAAGCGCTTCAAGTTCACCGCAACTGGCAAGGTCAAGCACGGCGTCGCTGGCAAGCGTCACCGCCTGATCAGCCACAATGCGAAATATATCCGTCAGAACCGCGGCACGTCCGTCCTGTCGGACGCCGATGCCGGTCATGTGCGCCTCTGGGCGCCGTACGGCCTGAAGTAAGGAGGGCCTGACCCATGGCACGTGTCAAGCGTGGTGTAACCACCAAGGCGAAGCATAAGCGGATTCTGGATCAGGCGAAGGGCTATTATGGCCGTCGCAAGAACACCATCCGCATCGCGCGCCAGGCCGTAGAAAAGGCCGGCCAGTACGCCTATCGCGACCGCAAGGTGAAGAAGCGGACCTTCCGTGGTCTGTGGATTCAGCGTATCAACGCCGGCGTCCGCGCCGAAGGCCTCACCTATTCGCAATTCATGCACGGCCTGAAGCTGGCTGGCGTGGATCTGGACCGGAAGGTTCTGGCCGACATCGCGATGCACGAAGGCGAGGCGTTTAGCGCCATCATCGCCCAGGCGAAGGCTGCGCTGCCCGCGGCCTGAGCTTAGAACGATCGCAAGATCGTCCAAAGGGGCGCCGGGGCAGATGCCTTCGGCGCCCTTTTTGTTTCTCTTCTTCCCCGTTCGGGCTGAGCTTGTCGAAGCCCTGCATTTCTTGAAGAAAGAACTGCCCTTCGACAGGCTCAGGGCGAACGGTGTCGTACTTAGAGCCCGCGACCTCAAAGGACCGTTCCATGTCTCTGCATCTCTGGTGGATTTACGTCACGGCGGTTTTCCTGATCTCGGCCACGCCGGGACCGAACATGCTGCATGTCATGACCCAGAGCATCGCCCATGGCCCACGCAAGGCGCTCGCTACCATGGCGGGGCTGATGAGTGCGGTGCTACTGTGTCTGGTCGCGTCGGCCCTGGGGCTGGGCGCGCTTCTCAAGGCGTCGCCGCGCCTGTTCGATGTGCTGCGCTATGCGGGTGTTGCCTATCTGATCTGGCTGGGCGTCAAGGCCTGGCGCGCGCCTGTCGGGGGTGAAGCGACGATGCGGCCTGTACGCTCTGACCGGGCGCTCTATGCAACGGGCCTGCTGACCGGCCTGTCCAACCCCAAGCTCATCATCTTCGCCGCCGCCCTCTTCCCGCAGTTCATCGTACTCGATCGCCCCTTCTGGCTGCAGCTTGGCATCCTGATCGGCAGCTTCGTGGTGATCGAGAGCTTCTGGTATGGTGCCTACGCGCTGGGCGGCGCGCGGCTCGCCCGCTGGCTGGAGCCGGCAAACCGCCAGAAGCTGTTCAACCGGGGAACGGGTCTGCTGTTCATCGGCTTTGGCGGTGCGCTGCTGGGAGCACGCGCCTGACCCTTCCCTTGCGTCGCCCGGCTCGTTAAGGCGCGCCATGGGTCCGCCATCATAGGCTTCGAGAAGATAGATGACTGAAATTAGCGCACTGAAAGCCGGCCTGATCGCCGACATCCACGCCGCCGACACGTTGGAGGCACTGGAGGCGCTGCGCGTCGGCGCGCTGGGGAAGAGCGGGGTGGTCACCGGCCTCCTCAAAACGCTGGGGCCCATGTCGCCCGATGAGCGGCTGGAAAAAGGACCGCCGATTCAGGATCTGCGCGAGAGCGTGACGGCCGCGCTGGTGCAGAAGAAGGCGATGCTGGAACAGGCGGCGCTCGACGCGCGGCTTGCTTCGGAAAGGGTCGATATGACCCTGCCCGCTGATCCTGCGCCGCAGGGGAGCGTCCATCCGGTCAGCCAGGTGATGGACGAACTGGCGGAAATCTTCGCGGACCTCGGCTTCTCCGTCGCCACCGGACCGGAGATCGAGGACGATTGGCATAATTTCACCGCGCTCAACATTCCCGAGACGCATCCGGCGCGCGCGATGCACGACACTTTCTATTTCCCCGATGGAGACGACGGGAAAAAGATGCTGCTTCGGACCCATACGTCGCCGGTGCAGATCCGCACGATGATGAGCACGCCCCCGCCGATCCGCATTATCGCGCCCGGTCGCGTCTATCGCAGCGACAGCGATGCCACGCATACGCCGATGTTCCACCAGATCGAGGGGCTGGTGATCGACAAGGGCATCACGCTCGGTCACCTGAAATGGACGCTGGAAACCTTCCTCAAAGCCTTTTTCGAGCGCGAGGACATCGTCCTGCGGCTTCGGCCGAGCTATTTCCCCTTCACCGAGCCGTCGGTCGAGGTCGATGTCGGCTACACGCTGGCGAACGGGCAGCGGGTGATCGGCGGCGACGGCGATGCACCGGACGGCGGCTGGCTGGAAGTGCTGGGCAGCGGCATGGTCAACCGCCGCGTGATCGAGGCATGCGGCCTTGACCCCGACGAATGGCAGGGCTTCGCATTCGGCACCGGCGTCGATCGGCTCGCCATGCTCAAATATGGGATGAACGACTTGCGCGCTTTCTTCGATGGCGACCTGCGGTGGCTGCGCCATTATGGCTTCTCGGCGCTGGACGTGCCGACGCTGAGCGGAGGAGTGGGCGCATGAAGTTCACGCTGAGCTGGCTCAAGACGCATCTCGTTACCGATGCGGAGCTGCCGACGATCCTCAAGACGCTGAACGCCATCGGGCTTGAGGTCGAGGGCGTCGAAAACCCGGCCGAGAAGCTGGGCGCGTTCAAGATCGCCAAGGTGCTGACCGCCGAGCGTCATCCGCAGGCGGACAAGCTCCAGGTGCTGACCGTCGATCATGGCGACGGGACGCCGCTTCAGGTCGTGTGCGGCGCCCCCAACGCGCGCGCCGGCCTGGTCGGGGTGTTCGGGGTCGAGGGCGCGGTGGTGCCGGTGAACGGCATGGTGCTCAAGAAGACGGCGATCCGGGGCGTCGAGTCCAACGGCATGATGTGCAGCTACCGCGAACTGGAGCTGGGCGAGGATCATGACGGGATCATCGAACTTGCCGCAGAGGCTCCGGTTGGACAGGTCTATGCGCAGTGGGCGGGCCTGGACGATCCGGTGATCGACGTGTCGGTAACGCCCAACCGGCAGGACTGCATGGGTGTGCGCGGCATCGCGCGCGATCTGGCGGCGGCGGGCCTCGGCACGCTGAACGACATCATCGTGCCCGAGATCGTGGGCGAAGGCCCAGGCCCGGACGTGCGGATCGAGGATACGGACGGCTGCCCGGCTTTCTATGCCCGCGTGGTGCGAGGCGTGAGGAATGGCGCATCGCCCGACTGGATGGCGAAGCAGCTGAAAGCCATCGGGCAGAAGCCGATCAGCGCGCTGGTGGACATCACCAACTATATCATGATCGATCTCGGCCGGCCGCTCCATGTCTACGACCTTGCCACGCTCCAGGGCGGTCTTGTGGCCCGAAAGGGGCGCGCGGGCGAGCAGGTGCTGGCGCTCAACGGCAAGACCTATACGGTCGACGAGACGATGACCGTCATCGCTGACGACGAAGCGGTGCACGACATCGGCGGCATCATGGGCGGCGAGCATTCGGGCGCGCAGGACGGCACGACCGACGTGCTGATCGAATGCGCCTATTTCACGCCTGAGCGGATCGCGGTAACGGGCCAGAAGCTCGGCCTCACCTCCGACGCGCGCGGGCGGTTCGAGCGCGGGGTCGATCCGGCTTTCCTGGACGATGGCCTTTCCATCGCCACCTTCCTCGTCACCCATCTGTGCGGCGGCACCCCCAGCGAAGCGACCCGCGCGGGTGCGGCGCCGGTCACCGCCAAGGTGGTGGACTATGCGCCCGAGCGCTGCCTGACGCTGGCGGGCGTAGACGTGCCGGCCTATGAGCAGCAGCATATTCTGGAGCAGCTAGGCTTTGGCATCGCAATAGAGACGTCCTCGGTCGAATATCAAGACGGGATGCCGGTGAATACGCCGGCGCGATGGCAGGTGACCGTCCCCAGCTGGCGACGCGATGTCGACGGCTGGCCGGACATCGTCGAGGAAGTGGTGCGGATCGTGGGGCTGGACCAGGTGCCCTCCACGCCCCTGCCTCGCCTACCCGGCGTCGCCCGCCCCACCGCCACGGCCGAGCAGCTGGTCGAGCGCCGGGTGCGGCGGACGGCTGCGGCGCGCGGGCTTGCCGAAGCGATCAACTGGTCCTTCATCTCGGAAAAGGAAGCCGCGAGCGTTGGTGGCGGCCACTGGATGCTGGCCAATCCGATCTCGGAAGAACTGAAGGTGATGCGTCCATCGCTGCTGCCGGGCCTGCTGTCCGCTGCGGCGCGCAACATGGATCGCGGCGCGGCGTCCGTCCGCCTATTCGAGCTAGGCCGCCGCTATTTCGCGCAGGGTGAGCGGGCTACGGTCGGCTTCGTGCTGGCAGGGGAAAAGGTGCCGCGTGGCTGGCGATCCGGCAAGGCGCAGCCGTTTGACGCGTTCGACGCGAAGGCCGAAGTGCTTGCGCTGCTGGCGGGCGCCGGCGCGCCAGTCGCGAACCTGCAGAATTTTTGGGAGGCGTCAGCTGCCTATCATCCAGGTCAGTCGGGCACGCTCCGGCTTGGCCCGAAGGTCGTGCTTGCCGAATATGGCGTGCTGCATCCCAATCTCGCCAAGGCCTTCGACCTGACCGGCACGGTAGTTGCCGGCGAAATCTTCCTCGATGCCATTCCGGCCAAGCGGAAGAGCGGCTTCATGCGCCCGCCTTACGCGCCGCCGGCCCTTCAGGCCGTGAAGCGCGACTTCGCTTTCCTGGTCCCGGCCGATGTCGAGGCCGATGCGCTGGTCCGCGCGGTGCGCGGTGCCGACAAGAAGGCGATCGTGGATGCCCGACTCTTCGACTTGTTCGTGGGGCCAGGCGTCGAGGAAGGCTACAAATCGCTGGCTGTCGAAGTGACGCTGCAGCCGGGGGAAAAGAGCTTCGCCCAGGAAGAGCTGGAGGCGATCAGCGCCGCCGTGGTGAAAGCGGCGCAGAAGCTGGGAGCCAGCCTGCGGGGCTGACACCCGGTGACGGGCGCGACCCTGCGGGCCGCGCCCGCTCCTGCCTTAAAGGTCCACCCCGGCCGCGATCGCTTCGAGCTTGCGAATGCGTTCCTTGAGGTCCGCAACCTCGATGCGGGCGGCGGCCGATGGCGGCGCGCCGACATCGCCCTGCCCGTGACGGAGCAGTTCCGCCCGCTTGAGGTCAAGCCAGCCGTTCCAGCCCCGCAAGGCCGCGACGGCGATGATGGCGATGCCGGCAAGGCTGGTCGTCGCCAGGATCAGATAGATATAAGGGTCCTGCATAAATGCCTCCCAGCCCGAATGGCGTCCTTCAATCGCCGTTCCGAAGCCTTTCGAATTCGCGTTCCAGCGCAGTGTTGCTGTCAGTGGCGAGCCGTTCGAGCACGGCCACCCGGTCCTTGAGCGCCTTGACCTCGGCGCGGAGCCGTTCGGCCTCCGGGTCCGGGCCGCGATGGATGAAATCCTCACCCTTGTCGCGGCGCACGACGCCCATCTTGGCCTTCACGACCTGTACGATACCGACGATCGCGATGATGGCGACCACCATTTCAAACGGATTCATATCGTTCGTCTCCCTTCGGCACGCTGGCCGCCAAGTCAGTTGGCCGGGCCGCGCAGCCTTTCGATTTCGCGATTGAGCTGGTGGCTGTCGTCCGTGACGATACGCTCCACCACGGCAAGACGGTCCTTCATTGATCCGACCTCGGCACGCAGCTGGGCGTTTTCCTGGCTGAGCAGCTTGATCCGCTCGACCATTTCCTCGTTCTTTTGCGGATAGACCGCCTTGCCCCAGCTGTTTTCCAGCGGATAACAGTGGCGCACGCGGAGCCAGGTGGTGAAAATCCATCCCGCCACTGCCATCGCTCCGATCAACAGCCCTCCGCCGATGATCCACGGCAGGTTCGGGATGATAACCGTGTCTGCGATATCAACCTTGTTCATGAGTTTCCCCTTGCGCGACCGGCTCAGCGCAGCGCGTCGATTTCGCGGGCGGTGCGGAGGGCGGGATCGGTGGCGATCCTTTCCAGCACCGCGATGCGTTCCTCAAGGCGACTGATACGGCCAGTCAGCTTTTCGTTTTCGCTTGATAAAAGGTCGATTTTTCGACCGGCGTCGGGATCGGTTCGATGAACGGTGTTTCCGTTGTCGTCCGTCACCGGATAGCCGTGCTTCGCTTTGATCCAGGTGTTGAGCACCGAACCGAGGGCCACCGATGCGCAGATGAGCACGGGAAGAAGCCAGGACCATTGCATGTTCATTCTCCCTGTCGATGGCCGGCGATCAGCGCAGGCTGTCTATTTCGTCCGCCAGGCGCGTGTTGCGGCTGGTGTAATAGATTTCGATGTCGGCCAGACGACGGTCTATGTCGCGGAACTTGGCGCGGACATCGCGGGTGGAGCGCGCCGGGTTGGCGCGCACGCCCTGCCAGAATTTCTGGTCGTCCCTGTCGGCATAGAGGCCGGATGGCTTGTTGTCCGCGATGACGCCGATGGCGAAGTAAGCGAGCAGCGTCCAACCGATGATGAAGAAGGACAGGAACATGGCGACCCGGACCCAGACCACGTCGATCCCGGTATAGTCGGCGATGCCGGAGCACACGCCCATGAACTTGCCATTAGCCTTGTCGAGGTAGAATTTGGTGCGGCGGGCGCTCATGTCAGTTCCTCCGGTCGAAGCTATATTCGTCCGTCTCCTGCGGACGCGTGGGGCGGAAATCGGGATTGTCGGCGGCGACGATCCGTTCGACCGTCTGCAGCCTTTCTTCCAGCCGCCGGGCGAGAAGGTGGAGCTCGTCCAGCAGCTTCTCATCCTCGTCGGTGATCTTGGGCGCCTGTTTCCACTTGGTAACATAGTGGAAGATCAGCCAGGGCATGCCGATGAACAGCATGCCGCAGATGACGACGGGCAGGAACACGTCCTCCATGGATCAGGCCCCCTTGTTCATGCTGGCCTTGAGCGCCGCCAGTTCGGCATCGACCTTGTCGGATGCGCGCAGTTCGGCGATCTCCTCCTCCAGCGTCTTGGGCTGCTGACCCAGGTTCATGGCATCGGCCCGCCCTTCAGCGAGGTCGGCGCGGCGTTCAAGCATGTCGAAACGGGCGAAGGCTTCGTTGACCTTCTCGCCGGCATAGGCTTCCCGCACGCGCAGGCGGTTCTCGGCGCTCTGCATCCGGGTGACGATGCTGTTCTGCCGGGCGCGCGCCTCGCGCAGCTTGGCCTGCAGCTTGGCGATGTCGGCTTCCGACGCGGCCAGCGCCTCGTCCAGCGTTTCGATCTCATGGCCCAGTTGCTCGGCCATGTCGGCCGCCTTCTGCTTTTCGACCAGTGCCGCCTTGGCAAGATCGTCGCGATCCTTGCTGAGCGCCAGCTGCGCCTTTTCCGTCCAGCTGTCCTGCAGCGCGGTCAGCTTCGCGATGTGGCGGCGCATCTCCTTCTGGTCGGCAATGGTGCGGGCGGCGGACGCGCGCACCTCGACCAGCGTCTCCTCCATTTCAAGGATGATCATGCGGATCATCTTCGCCGGGTCTTCCGCCTTGTCCAGCAAGTCGGTCACGTTGGCGGCGATGATGTCGCGGGTGCGGGAAAAAATGCCCATTTTAACGTCACTCCTGGTCGTGTCTGTTCGAACCGCGTCCTTAGGCAAGATAGCGCGAAGGGGCGGCCATGTCGTGGCTTGCGAGCGCGATGGATTCGCTGGCGCGGGCCGGTCCGACGGCTGAAAGGATCATGGTCGATCCGAACAGTACGGCGGCGACGGCGACCGACATCAGCTGGCCGATCTCGCGAACGCTGTTGGTGGTCTTTTCCATTGTCTTGCTCCCTGAACCTTGGCCTTCATGTGGTTCCGCATGTCTTTGCGGATTGCCCAAAGCTTTGCAGAGGGCGTGCCAAATCGTGGAAAGGCGCAGATATCCGCCGATTTTCGGCCGCTTCAGGATGGTCGTGCCAATATGTCCCTTGCCAAGGAGTGGGACATTTCACCATAAGTTGGCGGATGGAGAAAAATACGCAGTTTGTCGGCCAGAGCTTCGCCTTCCTCGATGCGGTCGAGCAGGCGGGGCGTGCGGCAGAACTCAACCGCCCGGTGCTGGTCATCGGCGAGCGCGGCACGGGCAAGGAGCTGATCGCCGAGCGCCTCCATCGCCTTTCTCCCCGCTGGGGCGAGCCGCTGATCGTCATGAACTGCGCCGCTCTGCCCGAAACCCTGATAGAAGCCGAGCTGTTCGGCCATGAGCAGGGGGCGTTCACCGGTGCGACCAAGGCGCGGCCGGGACGTTTCGAAGAAGCGGACGGCGGCACGCTATTCCTTGACGAGCTTGGCACTTTGTCGATGGCGGCGCAGGAACGGCTGTTGCGCGTGATCGAATATGGCGAGGTGACGCGGATCGGCGCATCGCGGCCGATCATGGTGGACGTGCGGATCGTGGCGGCGACCAATGAGGATCTGCCGGCCGCTGCCGATGCCGGGCGCTTTCGTCCCGACCTGCTTGATCGCCTCAGCTTCGAGGTCATTACGCTGCCGCCGTTGCGCGCGCGGGAAGGCGACGTGACGGTGCTGGCGGATCATTTCGGGCGGCGCATGGCGGCCGAACTCAACTGGCCCCAATGGCCGGGGTTCAGCGCGGCCTGCGCGGCCGAGCTGGAGGGACATGGCTGGCCGGGCAATGTGCGCGAACTGCGCAACGTGGTGGAGCGCGCCGTCTATCGCTGGGACGAGCCGGGCAAGCCGATCAGCCGTATCACCTTCGACCCCTTTGCATCACCTTGGAAGCCCCGACCACTGATGCCCAAGGCGGACGATACGGCCGCCTCTTCCGCCTCCCCCGCCTCGGCCTCAAGTCCGGCAGCGGCGTTCGAGGAGATCAGCGACCTGCGCGCCGCGGTGGACGCGCATGAAGCGGCGATCATCCGCACCGCGCTGGAGCGGTTCCGCTACAACCAGCGCGCGACGGCCAAGGGGCTGGGCCTCACCTACGACCAACTGCGCCACTGCATGAAGAAACATGGGCTGAGCGCGGGGTGAAAACCCGCGCGCGTCTCATGTCCCTCTCAGCGGGTCGGAACGGGTTCCGGCCCCGAATAATCGTAGAAGCCCTTGCCCGTCTTGCGGCCGTACCATCCAGCCTCGACATATTTGACCAGCAGCGGCGCGGGCCGATATTTGGGATCACCCGTGCTGGTCAGCAGAACCTTGCAGATTTCAAGGCAGGTATCCAGGCCGACAAAGTCCGCGAGGGTGAGAGGGCCCATCGGATGGTTGAGGCCGAGCTTGATCCCCGTGTCGATGTCCACCACGCCGGCGACGCCCTCGCCCAGGGCGAAGATCGCTTCGTTGAGCATCGGCATCAGGATGCGGTTCACGATGAAGCCGGGTGCGTCGAAAGCGTGGACGACCACCTTGCCCAGGCGCTGGGCGAAGGCTTCAATCGTGGCCACGGTTTCCGGACTGGTGCCGAGCCCGCGAATGACCTCGATCAGACCCATGACCGGTACGGGATTGAAGAAGTGGACGCCGACGAAGCGCGACGCATCGGGCGCGGCCTGTGCCAGGCGGGTGATGGGAATGGAGGAGGTG
>JACESO010000044.1 GCA_013911745.1 Sphingobium sp.
TCCTTGCCCTCGGCCACCTGCGTGCCGACGCCGGTCTTGGTGTAGAAGCCAGGGATGCCGGCCCCGCCAGCGCGGCAGCGTTCGGCCAATGTCCCCTGGGGGCAGAATTCCACCTCCAGTTCGCCTGCGAGGAACTGGCGCTCAAACTCCTTATTCTCGCCGACGTAGGAAGAAATCATCTTCTTCACCTGTCGGGTGCGGAGCAGCTTGCCCAATCCCTCGCCGTCTATCCCGGCATTGTTGGAGGCAATGGTCAAATCCTTCACGCCCGAATCGCGGATCGCGTCGATCAGCCGCTCGGGGATGCCGCATAGCCCGAAACCGCCCGCACACAGATGCATGCCGTCGAACAGCAGCCCGTCCAGAGCAGCGGCGGCATCGGGGTAGAGCTTGTTCACCATCGGCCTACATCCTCCTCAATCTGGCGAGGGTTTATGCCCCCGAACCGATCAATACCAATGATTTGTTTTTTCAGTTAAGCACAAGCAATGGCTATCAATCGCATCGCCTTCTACCATCTGGAAACATTGCTGTGGATCGCACGGCTGGGCACCTTTGCCGCCGCCGCCGCGCGCCTCAACACGACGCAACCGGCCATCTCCGCCCGCGTCCGCGAACTGGAAGGACATCTGGGCACCGCCCTGTTCCGGCGCGAGGGACGCACCATGGCGCTCACCCCGGCGGGTCGCGAACTGGTGCGGGAAAGCGAACCGCTGTGGGCGCGCTTCCAGGGCGTCTTGATGGGATGCAGCGACATTTCCGGGGCGACCGGCGTGGTGCGCATCGGCGCGGGAGAGATCGCGGCAGCGAGTTGCCTGCCGGGCTTCGTCGCGGCGCTGGGGCGCGACCTTCCGCGCGTGTCGCTGGAGATCGACGTCGCGCTCACCGCCGACCTCATCCAGCAGCTTGCGTCCGGTCATGCGGACATCGCCTTCGCCGCGGGCAGGGTCTCCCATCCGATGCTGCAGACGGCGGCGATCGGCGGTGTCGACCTCCTATGGCTGACGTCGCCCATGATCCTCGACCGGATCGGCGGCGACACGCCGATCTGGTCGCTCTCCAACCTGTCGCCGCTCTACCGCATCATGAAGGAGGCCATTGCCGCGTCACGGCTGGCCGAATGGCCGGTCAACCTCTGCAACAATGTCCGCGCGATGATCGACATCGTGCTGGCGGGCGGCGGTATCGGCATCTTCCCGGAGCCGATGGTGCGCCATCATGTGGCGGAAGGCAGGCTCGCGCCGCTGCCGGACGCGCCCGCCATGCCGCAGATCGAGTTCCATGCCGCGATCCGCGCGGCCGAGGCCGATCCACTAATCCTGACCGTCTTCGACCGCGCCAGCCGCTTGGACCTGCGCGCTACCGCCTAGATCAGGCCAGCGAGCGGACTGGACGGATCGGCATACATCCGCTTGCTCATCCGCCCCGCGCGATAGGCCATGCGGCCCGCTTCCACCCCCGCCTTCATCGCCGCGGCCATCAGCACCGGGTCTTTCGCTTCGGCAATCGCCGTGTTCATGAGGACGCCGGTGCAGCCAAGCTCCATTGCCTGCGCCGCCTCCGACGCGGTGCCCACGCCTGCATCGACCAGCACCGGCAGCTTCGTCCCCTCCACGATCAGGCGGATGGTGACCCGGTTCTGGATGCCAAGACCCGATCCGATCGGCGCGCCCAGCGGCATGATCGCAACCGCGCCCGCATCCTCCAGCCGCTTCGCGGCGATCGGATCGTCGACGCAATAGACCATCGGCTTGAAGCCTTCCTTGGCGAGTATTTCCGTCGCGCGCAGCGTCTCGACCATGTCGGGATAGAGGGTGCGCGCCTCGCCCAACACCTCCAGCTTGACGAGATCCCACCCGCCCGCCTCGCGCGCCAGTCGCAGCGTCCTGATCGCATCCTCTCCGGTAAAGCAGCCGGCCGTGTTGGGGAGGTAAGTGACTTTCTTCGGGTCGATATAGTCGGTCAGCATCGGTGCCTTGGGGTCGCTCACATTCACGCGCCGCACCGCCACGGTGACGATCTCCGCGCCGGACGCGGCCAGCGCCGCTGCATTCTGCTCGAAGCTCTTATACTTGCCCGTCCCCACGATCAGGCGCGAACGGAAAGTCTTGCCCGCCACGGTCCAGCTATCGTCTTCAGCGGGCGCAACGTCGCCGCCGCCAACGAAATGCACGATCTCCAGCTCGTCGCCATCCTCGACCTTCACCTGGGCCAGGGTCGATCGCGGCACGACCTCCAGATTGCGCTCCACCGCCACCTTTTCCGGCACGAAACCTAGTTCGCTCGCCAGATCGGCCAAGGTCAGCCCGTCGCGGACGCGGCGATGCTCGCCATTGATGCGGATGGAAAGGGTGCCGTCTATGCTCACGATACGTGTCCCGATGACGAAGGAGTCTCGACGAGCCGAGACAGGAAAGGCTAAGGATCGTCGCGCATATAGGGGCGGGTCCGTCCCGGTCGCAACCGCAGAAGGGGACAGCCTTTGACCGACGCACGCAAAATCTATGTGCTGAACGGTCCCAACATCAACATGCTGGGCACCCGCGAGCCGGAGATTTACGGCTATGACACGCTGGACGACATTGCCGAACGGATGGAGGATGCCGCGGCCCGCGCGCATGTGGAACTGGACTTCCGCCAATCCAATCATGAAGGGCATCTGGTGGACTGGCTGCAGGAAGCGCAGGCGGAGAGCGTGCATGCGGTGATCCTGAACGCCGCCGCCTTCACCCACACCTCCGTCGCGATACACGACGCGATCAAGGGCATCGCGGTGCCCGTGATCGAAGTCCATCTCTCCAACCCGCACAAGCGCGACGAATTCCGCCACAAAAGCTATGTCGGCATGGCAGCAAAGGGGACGATCGCGGGGTTTGGCGCCCTGTCCTATATGCTGGCGCTGGAAGCGGCGCTGGAACTTTAGCCTGGGTCGGCCCGGCGCACGAAAGTTGCGCTTTGGCGCAAATGCGCATAGGCGCGGCGATCGGAAACGAGTTTCACCGTTCAGGGACTTCATATGAACGAAAAGCATGACAAGGGCGCGATGCAGGTGGATGTTCAGCTGGTGCGGGATCTGGCCGCGCTGCTCGACGACACCAACCTGACCGAGATCGAAGTAGAGGATGGCGACAGGAAGATTCGCGTCGCGCGCAAGGCCGGCGCTGCCCCTGCCGCCGTCTATGCGCCCGCGCCCGTCGCCGCGCCTGCCCCGGTCACGAGCGCTGCTCCGGCCGCGCCTGCGGCTGAGCCGGCCCTGCCTTCGGGCAACGTCGTCAAGTCGCCGATCGTCGGCACCGCCTATCTCGCCGCCGAACCCGGCGCTGCCCCGTTCGCGCGGGTCGGCGCGCAGGTGAATGCGGGCGACACGATCCTGATCGTCGAAGCCATGAAGGTCATGAACGCCATTCCCGCCCCGAGCGCCGGCACGATCAAGGCCATCCTGGTCGATAACGGCCAGCCGGTCGAATATGACCAGCCGCTGATCGTCATCGAATAAGGCCGCTGCACCCATGGCCATCGAAAAGCTGCTGATCGCCAATCGCGGCGAGATCGCGCTCCGCATCCACCGCGCCTGCCACGAAATGGGCATCAAGACCGTCGCGGTGCACTCCACCGCCGACGCCGACGCTATGCACGTCCGCCTTGCCGACGAAGCCATCTGCATTGGCCCGCCCGCCGCTCGCGACAGCTATCTCAACGTCGCCGCCATCATCTCCGCGGCGGAGATCAGCGGGGCGGATGCGATTCATCCGGGCTATGGCTTCCTCAGCGAAAACGCCAAGTTTGCCGAGATCGTCGAAGCGCATGGCATCAAGTTCGTCGGCCCCAAGCCCGAACATATCCGCACCATGGGTGACAAGATCGAGGCGAAGCGCACGGCTGGCGCGCTCGGCTTGCCGCTGGTCCCGGGATCGGACGGCGCGGTCAGCGATGTCGAGGAAGCGCGCGCCATCGCGGAGAAGGCCGGCTACCCCGTCATCATCAAGGCCGCATCGGGCGGCGGCGGGCGCGGCATGAAGGTCTGCAATTCGCCCGACCAACTTGAAACGCTGATGAGCCAAGCCGGCAGCGAGGCGAAGGCCGCCTTCGGCGACGCGACCGTCTATATCGAAAAATATCTCGGCAACCCGCGTCACATCGAAATTCAGGTATTCGGCGACGGCAACGGCAACGCGATTCACCTTGGCGAACGCGACTGCTCGCTCCAGCGCCGGCATCAGAAAGTGCTGGAGGAAGCGCCCTCGCCTGTCCTCTCCCAGGCCGAGCGGGAGCGGATCGGCGGCGTCTGTGCCAAAGCGATGGCCGACATGGGCTATCGCGGCGCGGGCACGATCGAGTTCCTTTGGGAAAATGGCGAATTCTACTTCATCGAAATGAACACTCGGCTTCAGGTCGAGCATCCGGTGACGGAGATGATCACCGGGCTCGACCTGGTACGCGAACAGATCCGCGTCGCCGAAGGGCGGCCGCTTTCCGTGATTCAAGAAGACATACGCTTCACCGGCCACGCTATCGAATGCCGCATCAACGCCGAAGACCCGCGCACCTTCGCGCCTTCGCCGGGCACCGTCACCAGCTATCATGTACCAGGCGGGATGCACGTGCGCGTCGATAGCGGCCTTTATCAGGGCTATAAGGTGCCGCCCTATTACGACTCCATGATCGGCAAGCTGATCGTCTATGGCCGCACCCGCGAAGGCGCGATCATGCGCCTGCGCCGCGCGCTGGAGGAATATGTGATCGAAGGGATGAAGACCACCATCCCTTTGCACCAGGCGTTGCTGACCGATCCCGATTTCCTGGATGGCAACTACACGATCAAATGGCTGGAGGATTGGCTTGAACGTGAGGGGTAAGAAAAGCATCCGGGGGATGTTTTTCCCCGAACGCGCAAGCCAACTGGCCAAGCAGGAAGGCTGAGGCATGAAAGCCACGATCTGGCATAATCCCGCCTGCGGCACCTCTCGCAAGACGCTCGCCATCCTTCAGGAAACACCGGGCGTCGATGTCGAGGTGATCGAGTATCTGAAGACGCCCTACACTCGCGGAAAAATCGCGCAGTTGATCCACGACGCGGGGCTGACCCCGGCGGAGGCGATCCGCAAGATGGGGACCGACGCGGAGGAAAAGGGCCTGCCGCAGATGAGCGACGACGCCATTCTCGACGCCATGGCCGCCAACCCGGCCTATGTGAACCGCCCCTTCGTCGAAACCGACAAGGGCGTCCGCTTCTGCCGCCCGCAGGACAAGGTTCAGGAAATTCTCTAGCGTTGTCAGGTGCGCCTCGCCCGTCGTCACACCTCTGTAACAGTGCCGTGATTTCAGCCTTGCTTTGATCGGCGGAAGGCCTAGCCTTTCGTCCATGGCAAAGGATCCGGCATTGGCGACCATCGCCGTCTACAGCCTGAAGGGCGGCGTCGGAAAGACGACCTTCTCCGTCAACCTCGCCTGGGCATCCGCGGCCATATCGAAGCGCCGCACCCTGCTGTGGGATCTCGATCCGCAGGCGGCGTCCAGCTGGCTGCTGTCCAGCGACAGCAAGGGGCGGGACGCCGCGCAGGCGATCTTCAGCAAGGATGTGGAGGTCAGGAAGCTGATCCAGCCCTCCGCCGTGCCGGGGCTCGACCTGATCGCGGCCGATACGTCGCTTCGTGGCCTCGACCATCTGTTCCGCGAAATGGACAAGAAGAAGCGCCTCGCCAGGCTGATCGACAGCCTGGGCAAGGATTATGATCGGATCATTCTCGACTGCCCGCCGGGCCTTACGGAGACCAGCGAGCAGGTGCTGCGCGCCGCCGACCTGATCGTCATCCCTGTCATCCCTTCGCCCTTGTCGCAGCGGGCGATGGGCGAAGTGGCCCGCTACCTGGTGCAGCGCGGGGGGAGCCATGCGCCGATCCTGCCGGTTTACTCCATGGTCGATCGCCGGCGCGCGCTGCATCGGTCGGCGCTGGAGGCGCAGCCGGACTGGCACGCGATCCCGATGGCGAGCACGATCGAGCAGATGACCGTGCGGCGCAAGCCGCTGGGCGCCTTCGCTCCTGCCTCCCCGCCCGCGCAGGCGTTCGGGGCGCTGTGGACCGAGGTGGAGCGGCTCCTCCTCGCGCGCTGAATATCCCCGGCGTCAGGCGGCGATATCGTAGGGCCGGATCTCGCCAGTGAGATAGAGGTTGCGCGCCTTCGACCGGCTCAGCTTGCCCGAACTGGTGCGCGGCAGGGTGCGCGGCGGCACCAGTTCCACGACGCAGTTCATGCCGGTGATCGCGCGCACCCGTTCGCGGATCTGGTCGCGCAGGCGGGAGCGTTCCTCATTGTCCGAGGTGCGGCAATGGACGAGGACGGCGGGCGCTTCCTCGCCGCCCGGCGTGGTGATCGCGAAGGCGGCGATGTCGCCCTGCTTGAAGCCGGGCAGCTGTTCCACCGCCCATTCGATGTCCTGCGGCCAGTGATTCTTGCCGTTGATGATGATCATGTCCTTGGCGCGGCCGACGATGTAGAGATAGCCGTCGGACAGGTAGCCCATATCGCCCGTGTCGAGCCAGCCGTCGACCATGCAGGCCGCCGTCGCGGCATCGTCGCGGAAATAGCCCACCATCAAGGACGGGCCGGTGGTCCACACCTTGCCGATCTGCCGTTCGCCCAGCGGCGCGCCATCCTCGTCCCGGATTTCCACGACCATGTCCTTGGCGGGCTTGCCGCAATTGACGATCGAGCGGAAGCGCTGCGGCCGCCCTTCAGGCGCGTCGCCGCCCGACAGGTCGGTTTCCTCGACCAGTTCGACGATGATCCCTTCGCCCGGCGGCATGATGGTGACGGCGAGCGTCGCTTCGGCCAGGCCGTAGCTGGGCAGGAACGCCTTGGGCGAGAAACCCGCGTCGGCGAAGGCGTCGACGAAGCTCTGCATGACGTCGGGACGGATCATGTCCGCGCCGTTGCCCGCGAGCCGCCAGCGCGACAGGTCGAAGCGGTCGGCCGCCTTGGTCTGGCTGGACATGCGGCGGGCGCAGATGTCGTAGCCGAAGGTCGGCGAATAGCTGATCGAGGTGCCTTCGTTCCGGCTGATGAGGTCGAGCCAGGCGAGCGGACGGCGAGCGAAATCCTCCGTCTTCATATAATCGGTCGACACCTGGTTCGCGACGACCGACAAGAAGCAGCCGACCAGGCCCATGTCATGATACCAGGGCAGCCAGCTGATGCAGCGGTCGCTGTCCTGCACCTGCATCCCATGGCTGTGCGCCGACAGGTTGCTGAGCAGCGCATGGTGGGTGACCGCGACGCCGTGCGGGAAGCGGGTGGAGCCACTGCTATATTGGAGATAGGCGATCTCGTCCGGCTGCGCCTGGGGCAGGTCGGCGGCGGGGGCGTTCAGGGCGATGAAATCCTCGAACGCGATGCTTTCGACGCCGCGCTGGCGGCCGGCTTCTCCTGCCATTTCCGCCAGTTCCTGCGGGAAGAGGAAGAGCATCGGGTCGCAGCTCGTCAGCTGGACATTCAACTGGTCGATATAGCTTTCCTTGCCGCCGAAGCTGGTCGGCAGCGGCAGCGGCACCGGCCAGGCGCCGGCATAGACGATGCCGAAGAAGAGCTGCGCGAAGTCCGCGCCGGTTTCGGCGACGAGCGCCACCCGGTCCTGCGGCTTGACGCAATGGGCGATCAGGCGATGGGCGCAGGCGACGGCGTCGGCGCGCAGTTCGGAAAACGGGTAGGGCCGCGCCAGATTGCCGCGGGCGTCGTGGAAATTCAGGCCCCTCCGCCCACGCGCCGCATAATCCAGCGCTTCGCCCAGCGTCCCGAAATCGGAGAAGCGGCGCGGCAGATCGTCGGTGGTCGGCGTCTGAGCCATCATGTCTTGCGAACCCGTCATATTGGTTGACCCAATGTCTCTGCAGTTTGGTGAAAAGTCGGCCGCTAGCAGCTTTGGCCGCCGCTTGCACCGCCTATTCCACTCCAGCATCGACCTTTAGCCGACAAGGCGCGGTAAAATTCCGGCCCGACTGTGGCATAAAGATGGCGCTTGGGCCATGGTCCCGTCCCATGACCGGCAAACGCCCGCCCGCCCCGCTGGACGAGGACGCGCTGCGCGAGCTTGCGCTGCGCCATGTCGCGCGTTTCGCGACCAGCCGGGGCAAGCTGCTGGCCTATCTGCACCGCAAGTTGCGCGAGCGCGGATGGGGCGGCGAGCGGCCCGCCGACCCGCAGGCGCTGGTCGAGCGCTTCGTCGATCTGCGCTATATCGACGATGCGGGCTATGCCGCGATGAAGAGCGCGGCGCTCGGCCGGCGCGGCTATGGAGCGCGACGGGTGGCGGAGGAACTGCGCGCCGCCGGCATCGCGGAGGACGACCGGCAACAGGCGGACGCGCAGGTGGCGGCGGACCGCTGGGCGGCGGCCGACCGCTTCGCGCGGCGCAAGCGGATCGGCCCATACGCCCCTGCCCCGCTGGACCCGAAGCAGCGGGAGAAGGCCATCGCCGCCTTCCTGCGCGCGGGCCATGACTATGCCATAGCAAGGCGCTGGGTCGATGCCGCGCCGGGCGAGGAGATGGGGGACGAGGAGGAGCCGGACTCAAGGTCATAGCCGGGTCACGCCCCCGAAGTTCACACCGTTACAGGCAACGCGTTTCCGCCGAAATTCCGCGTGACGCGGCTGGGAGGCGTCCGCGACGCTTCCCCTTCGTCACGCCGATGCGCCGGAAAGGTCATTGCCTTGCACCGGTCGCGCGTCACCCGCGCGCCGGTTGGGTCACGGCTTTTCGGGCTGGCCGGGAGGCGTCGGCGAAGGGATCGGCCATGCTCTGCGCATGGAGCGCCAGCGCATTGGCCCAGGTCCGGTCGAAGGGCGTGCCGGCAAGGCGGCGGCGCAGGCGATGGGCGCTGGCCGGCGACATGCCGGCCGAGCGCGCGGCGCGCGTGACATTACCGGTGGCGAGCAGGACGGTGAGGAAGCGGCGCTGCCGCTCCGGCGTCCAGCGCGCACGGCGGGTGGGATCGGTCGCGCCGGGCGCGGGCGGATTGGTGGGTTGCGGTTCCATCCAACAGGGTGGAGCAGAGGAAATCCTATTAGGAAAGGGGATTTGCGGACGGGCGATTTCCTTCTCGTCGCCCCGGGCTTGGCCCGGGGCCCCGCTTCCTTGGCGAGCAGGCGTCCGACAGACAGGCAGCGGGGCCCCGGATCAAGTCCGGGGCGACGTTGATTGCTGCGCGTTTGCAATCCCCCTTTCCGATCCCCTCCCCATCGCCCCCAAATCCCGCTAAGCGTCGGGCATGATGCGTTTTGCCGCCTTTCTTGCCCTTGGCCTGCTGGCCGCCTGTTCACAATCCAAGCCGGTGGCCGACGATGCGGCGGCAGCGCGGGCCGCGCCTGCCTTGCTGCCGGTGCTGATCCGCGGCGCCAAGGGGGTCCACCGGTTCGACGTGGAGGTGGCGCGTACCCCGCAGGAGCAGCAGACGGGGCTGATGTTCCGCAAGGAACTGGCGGCGGATGGCGGGATGCTGTTTCCGATGGAGCCGCCGCGCACGGCGAGTTTCTGGATGAAGGACACGCTGATCCCGCTTGACCTGCTGTTCGTCCACACCGACGGCACAATCGCGTTCATCAAGGCGCAGGCCCAGCCCTATGACCGCACGCCCGTATCGGCGGGAGTGCCGGTGGCGGCGGTGCTGGAACTGCGCGGCGGGCGCGCGGCGGAGCTGGGCATCGCGGAAGGCGACCGGGTCGCCTGGGGCGGTTGCGCCGTGCCGCAGGACAAGCGCGCCACCGACCTCAATTTCTGTCCGTCCGACACCCCCCTTGCCCGCGCGGATCGCAGCGGCTAAGCGCTTCCCCCATGGGAATCCTGGCTAGCATCTTCACCTGGTGGAACGGCGCCACCATCGGCACATCGCTCTTCACCGCCCGCAAGGGCAAGAAGGTGGGCGAGGACCATCAGGGCAATATCTATTATGAAGGCGGCGTCGGCATCGACGGCAATCCCCGCCGCTGGGTGATCTACAACGGCGCGAACGACGCCAGCCGGGTGCCCGCCGAATGGCATGGCTGGCTGCACAACACGATCGAGGGTGCGCCCGAGAGCTTCCTGCCGCCGCCGCGCATCTGGGAAAAGGACTATACGCCCAACGCCACG
Organism: Sphingobium sp.; assembly: GCA_013911745.1. GTDB lineage: Bacteria > Pseudomonadota > Alphaproteobacteria > Sphingomonadales > Sphingomonadaceae > Sphingobium > Sphingobium olei. The sequence goes on from JACESO010000044.1 coordinate 10,124, forward strand.
GGCACGCCCAACGCCTATCGCCCGTCGGGCGCCCTGGAGAAGGGCGGCCTGCGCCAGAAGGCGACCGGCGATTATGAAGCGTGGAGCCCCGACGCGGCATGATCCGGCGTCCGGCGGGGCTGGTTCCGCCGATCCTGCACATGGTCCCCCTGCTCTGCTGCACGCTGGCGATCACGGCATGCGGCGGCGACAATATGCCGAGCGCGAACCAGTCCGGCCCGGTCAAGGTGGAGGGCAGCCCGATCCGCAGCGTGGCCGCGCAGGCGGAATCGGGTACGCCCATGGCGCAGCGGAGCGCTGTCATCGGCCTGCTCAACAAGCGCAACGGGCTGACCCGCGACCTGACGATGAAGCCGGGCGAAGCGCTGCGCGTGGGCGATGCGATCGTGCGGTTGCAGGCGTGCGAGACGACCGCGCCGTGGGAGAATATCCAGGAAACCGGCGCTTTCGTGCAGCTGGACGTGCGGTCGAGCAGCGACGGCAAGTGGCGGCGCGCCTTTTCGGGCTGGCTGTTCCGCGACCGGCCGGACCGCAATGTGGTGCAGCACCCGGTCTATGACGTGTGGGTCAGAAGCTGTGCGATGGAATGGCCCGAAAGCGGGCCGGACACGGTGAAGCTGGGCGGCAAGGGCGAGCCGGTTTCGGCAGGTTCGAGAGCAAGCGGATCGAATGCGAGCGAGGCGGCCGCGCCCGAGCCGGACAGCGCGACCCCCGCGCCGAGCGCCACGCCCTCCACCGCCGCGCCCAGCAACTGAAGATAGTCGCGCTGGGCGATCTCCACCGCGCCCAATGAGCGCAGATGGTCGGTCATGAACTGGCAGTCGAGCAGGGTGAAGCCGGCGAAGCGCATCCGCGCGACCAGCCAGGCGAGCGCGACCTTCGACGCGTCGGTGCGGCGCGACACCATCGATTCGCCGAAGAAGGCACGGCCGAGCGCGACGCCGTAGAGGCCGCCGACCAGCGCCTCGCCCTCCCAGACCTCGATAGAATGGGCGTAGCCGCGTTCGTGCAGGTGGCGGTAGGCGCTCTCGATCGCGTGGTTGATCCAGGTGGCGGGGCGGTCCTCCGCGCTTTCGGCGCAGAGCGCGAGGATCTGCGCGAAGGCGCGGTTGGCGGTGACACGGAAGCGATCGCGGCGGACGACCTTCGCCAGTGAGTGGGACAGATGGAAGCCGTTCAGCGGGAGGATCGCGCGGCGCTTGGGCTCGACCCAATAGACCTCCTCCGCGTCGCGATCGTCCGCCATGGGGAAAACGCCGATGGAATAGGCCTGCAACAGGACGAGCGGGTCGATCATCATGTCGGGGCAGGATAGGCGCTCAGGTCGCAGGCGCAAGGGCCGTCAGGCGACGGCGGGTTCCAGCAGCCGGATCGTGCCCGCGCTCGCGTCCATTTCCGCCTCTATGCCGAGCGGCAGGCTATACTGGTTGGCGACATGACCGAACTGGCCGCCCTGAAAGGCGGGGATGCCGAGCGGCTCCAAATGTTGCTGGAGCACTTCGGACAGGGTGAAGCCGCCATAGCTGCCGCCCGCCGGGCCGCAGTCGCTGCACTGGCCGAAGATGACGCCCTTCACCCGGCCGAGCAGGCCGGCGAGCGCCAGTTGGGTGAGCATCCGGTCGATGCGATAGGGCTGTTCGCTCACATCCTCGATGAAGAGGATCGCGCCCGTGAAATCGGGCAGCCAGGGCGTGCCCATCAGCGCGGCGAGGACGGAGAGATTGCCGCCCAAGAGCCGCCCGCGCGCCACGCCGGGTCGGAAGGTGCGGATGCGTCCGGCGCGCTGCACGAGGCGGTCCTCATGCCCCGCAGGCGTGCTGAGCGTCGGGGTCGCGCCGTCGAAGGCGATGGCGCGGAACGCGTCCCAGCTGAACTGGCCCCAGCTGCTCGACGCGTTGGGGCCGTGGACCGTGGTGAAGCCCGCCTTTGCCGCGAAAGCCAGATGCAGCGCAGTTATGTCGGAAAAACCGACCAGCAGCTTGGGATGGCGGCGGATCGTCGCGAAATCGAGCAGCGGCAGAATGCGCGCGCAGCCCCAGCCGCCGCGCACCGCGAAGACGGCGCGGACGTCGGGATCGGCATAGAGGGCGTTGATATCGGCCGCGCGATCCCTGTCCGACCCCGCCAGATAGCCGTAGCGGCCCGCAAGGTGCGGCGCGTCCTTGGGCTTCAGCCCCATGGCGCGGATCGTTTCGCGGACGAGATCGAGGTCGAACGCATCGTCGACGAAGCCCGCCGGTTCGATCAGGCCCACCGTGTCGCCGGGCCGCAGCCGGGGCGGCTTGACCGGAGCGGACGCTGCCTCCGCCGCGCTGCCCCATGCCGGTGTTGCGAGCATCGCGCCCATGCCCGCCAGCCATGTCCTCCGGTCGACAGGACGCATCAATAGAAGCTCCCGTCCCGCCGCCGATAGCGCCCCTGCGAGAAGCACATGTCGATATCGGGATAATGGCAATCGCCCCGGGGCGGGCGGCCAAAGGCGAGGAAGACGCAGTCCTCCTGCCCTTCGTTGAGCAGATGATGGCCGTCGGGCTCGCCCTTCGGGAAGGCGGCCATGTCGCCCGCGCGCATCGGCGTGCGGCCGCCATCCTCCACCAGCACGGCCTCCCCCGACAGCAGCACGACGAATTCATCCTCATCCTCATGCCAGTGGCGGTGCGACGACCCGCCACCGGGTTTCAGTACCACATGGCTGACGCCGAAATCCGACAGGCCGCTGGCAGGCCCAAGCCGCCGCACCCATCGCTGCGCAACCATCGCGGCATGTTCCGCCGGATAGTTGGTGCTGTTGGTCTGCGCGATGCCGTCCAGTTCGATACGGGGCATGGGGGCCTCCTCCTGCCGCTGGCCAAAGGCCGATGCTTTCGCTAACCCGACGCGATGAGCATGACCAGCACCAATGACGACGTCCTGGCCCTGGCGCAGCACCTGCTGGCCTGTCCATCCGTCACGCCCGCGACCGGGGCCGTGTTCGACGCGCTGGAAGCGATGCTGACGCCGCTGGGCTTCACGGTCGATCGCTTTCTGGCGGGCGAATCGCCGGACGGCCCGGTCGAGAACCTGCTGGCGTGGCGGACGACCGGGCCGGGGCCGCATTTCGCCTTTGCCGGGCATCTGGACGTGGTCCCGCCGGGCGCGGGATGGACCAGCGACCCCTTCGCGCCGGAAATCCGTGGCGATCTGCTCTACGGACGCGGCGCGGTGGACATGAAGGGCGCGATCGCGGCCTTCGTCGCGGCGCTCGGCGCGCTGCCCGACGACCTGCCCGGGACGATCAGCCTGATCATCACCGGCGACGAGGAAGGGCCGGCCACCCATGGCACGCTGGCGCTGATGGACCGGATGGCGGCGCGCGAGCTGCGCCCGGACCTGTGCCTGGTGGGCGAGCCGACATCGTCGGCGCGGCTGGGCGATGTAGTCAAGATCGGCCGGCGCGGGTCGGTCAATATGTGGATCAGCGTGGCCGGCGTGCAGGGGCATGTCGCCTACCCGCATCTGGCCGACAATCCGATCCCCAGGCTGGTGCGCATCCTGACGGCGATCGAGGCGGAAGTGCTGGACGAGGGGACCGACTGGTTCCAGCCCAGCAATATCGAGATCACCGATCTGGAGGTCGGCAATCCCGCGCATAATGTGATCCCGGCGGGCGCGACGGCGCGCATTTCCATCCGCTTCAACGACCGGCACAGCGGCGCGTCGCTGATCGAGCGAGTGAGGGCCATCGCCGCTCCCGAAGGCGGCACGGTGGAGGCGAAGATCAGCGGCGAAGCCTTCCTGACGGAGCCGGGCGCGCTGTCCGACCTGGTGCGCGGGGCGATCCGCGACGTGACGGGGGTGGAGACGGAATTGTCGACGACCGGAGGCACGTCCGACGCGCGGTTCCTGTCGCGGCTGTGCCCGGTGGTGGAGTTTGGCCTCTGCAACGCAACGATGCACAAGCTGGACGAGGCGGTGGCGGTGGCGGACCTGCGCGCGCTGACGGAGATCTACGCGCGGATCGTGGAGCGGGCGCTGCGCTGAACCGGCGCGCGCCAAGCGATCAGCCGGCGTTGCGCGTGATCATGGGGACCAAGGCGTAGCGCGCCAGATAATCCTGTTCGTCGGTGGGCCGGGCGAGATGATAGCCCTGAAACAGGGTGCAGCCGATGACGCGCAGCACGTCCATCTGCGCCTGGCTTTCGATCCCTTCCACCACCACTTCCATGCCCAGGCCCTGGATCAGGCCGACGACGGCGGAACAGATGGTCCGCGCCTCCGCCGATATGGCGATGTCGCGCACGAGGCTGCGGTCGATCTTCACCCGGTCGACGGGCAATTCCTTCAGCCGCGACAGGTTGGAATAGCCGGTGCCGAAATCGTCGATGGCGACGAATGCGCCGTCCTTTCGCAAGGCGCGCAGCTGCTCCAGCACGCGCGGCTCCATCTCCATCGCCAGCGATTCGGTGATCTCCAGTTCCAGCATGGCGGGCGGCGCGCCATGGCCGCTCATCGCGTGGCGCAGGCGCAGGAAGAAGTCGGGCTGGCCCAGTTCGCGGGTCGAGATGTTGATCGCGATGCGCTGATCGATTCCGGATCGCGACCAGCGCGCCGCCGTTTCGCACACCTTGCCCATCACCCAGTCGCCCAGCGCGACGATCGCCCCGCTTTCCTCCGCCATCGGCACGAACGCGCCTGGCATGACGAGATCGCGTTCTGGATGCGCCCAGCGCACCAGCGCTTCGGCCGCCACGGCGCGGCCGCTGGCGACGTCGACCTGAGGCTGGAATTCCAGCAGGAATTCGTCGCGTTGCAGACCGATCAGCAGGTCGCGCTCCAGCTCGGCCCGGTCCTGCGCCTCCAGCGCCAGCGCGTCGGTATAGACCTCCGCGCGGCCGCGTCCGCTCCGCTTGGCATGATACATGGCGATGTCCGCCGAACGCAGCAGCCCGGCGAGCGTGTCGCCATGATCGGGATAGCAGGCGATGCCGATCGACGCGCCCAGCTCGACATGCTGGCTGCCGAGATCGAACCGTTCGCCGAGCGCGAACTGGACCGCGCGCGCTATCCGCTGCGCCACGGCGAGGCCGTTGAGGGCGGGGAAGAAGAGCGTGAATTCGTCGCCGGCCAGGCGGCCGATCACGGCGTCGCCCTCGCCATTGCTGACCTGCGCCATTACCACTTCGCGCAAGCGGCCGCCCACGCGGGAGAGGAGCTGGTCGCCGGCGGCATGGCCCAGCGTGTCGTTGACGGCCTTGAACCCGTCCAGATCGATGAAGAACAGGGTGGGCAGGCCTTCGCCGCCTTCATGCTCGGCGAGCAGCCGCTCGACCTGCCGGCAGAAGCTGATGCGGTTGGCGAGGCCGGTGATCTGGTCGAACAGGGCGAGATTCTGCACATGGTCGAGATTGGTGCGGACCTGGCTGAACAGGCTCTGCATCGCGACCGAGAGGTCGGGCAGTTCATGCCCGATTTCCCGCGCGACGCCCGATTGCAGGTCGCCATGAGCGGCGGACAGCAACCGTTCGGTCGCCGCATCGATGGCCTTCGCGGCGGCCGTGATGGCGCGGCGGGCCGACGCCCAGCTGAGCGTGCCGCACAGGATGGCGATGATCAGTGCGCGGCCGACCTGCGCCAAGTCATCCTGCTGGCCCGGCGTATAGCCCAGCACCAGTGACAGGATGAACACCAGCGCGCCCGCGGCGCAGGCAAAGGCGGTGGCGCGGCTCGTCAACGTCACGCCCTGCATCTGCCTCCTGATAAGAAAGATCGGCGCCCGCCATTGAGCGCCCGATCGACCGATGATGATGGACAGTGGTTAAAAAAGGATCATCGCGGCGGGCCGAAACGCCCTTATTTTTTGCGACGCAAAATCAGGTAGAGTGCCCCGTCGCCGCCATGACGGGGATGGGCGATGCGGACGCTGGCGATGCGGTCGGCATGGGGGCTGACGTCCAGCCAATGGCCGATTTCGGCCCGGATCGCGCCGCGGCGGGATGCGCCGGAGGCCGGAGCGGCGCGCGGCTTGCCCGTGACCACCAGCAGGACGCGCGCATCCCGCGCCAGCGCTGCGGCAATCGCCTGATCCAAGCGACCGTGGGCGGCGGCCAGGCTGTGGCCGTGCAGGTCGATGCTCATGTCCGGGATGATCGCGCCGCTGCGGATGCGGCGTTCCCAGCCGCTGTCGAGCACGGCCGCAGGGACGCGCGGGGGCGGCATTGCTTGGGTGCGCGGGGGCGATTTTATCGCAGGTGCAGCAGAAACCGGAACGGATGAATCCGGAGTGGTCGGCAACGGAGCCGGCGGCTGGCGCTGGCCGGGGCGGATCGGGCGGACGGAGCGGGTCAGCGCGCTCCAGAGCGCCTGTTCGTCCGGGGACAGGCGCCGCCGGGCCATGGCCTCAGCGCCCGGTGAGGCGCGCCGTCGATCCGATCGGCAGCAGGATGAGCGCGCTGCCCCGGCCCGACATGCCGCCGGCAATGCCGCGCGCGCGATCGCCCGCGCCCCAGAAGCTGTCGAAGCGGTTGGCGCCCTTGATCGCGCCGCCGGTGTCCTGCGCAATCCAGACGCCGTTTGGTTCGGCCCGGTCGAGCGAGAGGAGGATCGGCGCGCCCAAGGGCACGAATTTGGGGTCGGCGGCGACGGTGGCTTCGGGCGTGACGGCGATGCCGAGCGCGCCGATGGGGCCGGCGCCGGTCAGCTCGCGGAAGAAGACGAAGCTCTTATTCTCGTTCATGATTCCCGCGCCCTCGACCGGGTTGGCGCGCAGATATTGCATTATGTCCTGCATCGATCCGGCCTGGATCAGGCCGCGATCCTTCATCAGCTTGCCAATGCCGGTATAGTCGCGACCGTTCTGCCCGTCATAGCCGATGCGCATGACGCCGCCGTCGGGCAGCCGCAGCCGCCCCGACCCCTGCACCTGAAGGAAGAAGAATTCGACCGGATCCGCCGCCCAGGCGAGTTCGAGGCCGCGGCCGGCGAGCGAGCCGCTGACGATCTGCGCGCGATCGTCATAGGGGATGAATTTGGTGCCCTGCACCTTGCCGCGGATCGAGCGGCCTTTCAGGCTGTCGCTGAACTGGCCGAGATCGACGTCGATCAGGTCGGAGGGGCGCTTGTAGATGGGGACGTCATAGCCGGGCTGGCGGGTGCGCGACCCGGCGATTTCCGGCTCGTAATAGCCGGTGACGAACGCCTTGCCGTCGCCCACCTGCACCGCTTCGAAATAGCGGGAGAAGAATTCGGCGGCGGACGCTTCGGGCCAGCTGGACGCGGCGGCGCAGGCATTGTTCCAGTCCGATCCGCGCGTCAGGCCGCTGCCGTCGGTGCGGCGCATGAGCGTGGGGCAGGACAGGCGGAAGGCCTGAAGCGCGAGGCGGGAGCGCTCGCCCGAAGGGATGAGGCTGGCGATGTCGGGGCCGCGCGTGACGCCGAGGCCGGCGGCCGTGCTGGTGTCGGCTGCGGGTTGCGCCGGAAGGTCGACCGGCAGCGCCGGACGGGGCGTGGCAGGAACCGGACGCGTCGCCTGAGCGGAAGGCGAAGGCCGGGCGGGTGCGGGACCGCCCGCCGAGGGCGGAATGACGCCGCCCGCGCAGGCGGACAGAAGCAGCGCCGCGACCGGCGAGGCAATCGACGGAAGGCGCGTCACGGCCGCGCCTCTCAGGCTTCGTCGGTTTCGCTGAGCTTCCAGTTGGGGTCCGCGCTGCGGATGTCGCGGGTGAAGGTCCAGATGTCGCGTGTGCCGACCGCATCGGTCAGCGAACCGGCGACGACATTGCCGTCCTTGTCGCGGGTGACGGCGGCGATGTCCGCCTCGAACCGCAGCGCGACCTCTGCAATGCGGCCGTCCATGCGCGCTTCGACGATCTGCGCCTTTTCGATGCGGACGAGGCGGTTGTCGAGCACATGGCCCTCCGCCTCGCGTGCGGCGATCGCTTCCTCGAACGACGCCTGCACTTCGGGATCGCACAACCAGGCCAGTTCGTCGCGGTCGCCGCGCCAGAAGGCCTCCAGCACCATGCGATAGGCGCTCTTCGCGCCTTCCACGAACTGCGGCACGTCGAAGCTGCGGTCGGCGGCGATCAGCGCGCGGACGCCGCTTTCCGCGCCCGGCGCGATCAACCCTTCAGCGAGGCGCACCGAGTCGCTGCCCTGCTGGGCCACAGGCCCCGGTTGCAGCACCGTCACCTTCGGGCGCTCGTCAGCCGCGCGCGGCGCGGGCTCCTGCTCATGCCCCGTGCGCTTGCCGAGCACGGAATAGAGCCGCAGCGCCAGGAAGCCGGCGATCATGGCGAGGATGACGATCACGTACACGGAAGGCTATACCCTTTGTTCGGGACGATGTTCCCGCCAACATAGGCATGTTTCCGCGCAACTTCAAATAGCGGCTTGCCCCGGGCCGCGCGGCGCGGCCATTGCCCCCGGCACAGGCCCCTGCTAAGCGCGCGGGTCAGCAATGGCCGGGGCGAACGCCGCCCCCAACAGGGAAAGTCAAGGACGAGCATGGCCGAGGATACGGACCACATCACCACCAGCATCGGTAATGGCGCGGACACCGCCCCCCAGATCGCGCTGATCAGCCAATATGTGAAGGACTTGTCCTTCGAGAATCCGAACGCGCCCGCCGTCTACCAGTGGCAGGACCAGCCGCAGATCGACGTCCAGTTCAACATCGGCGCCGATCGCGTGGCCGACGACGTGCTGGAAGTGTCGCTGAAGATCGAGGTCAAGGCGACCGCACCGCAGGGCACCGCCTTCGCCGTCGAGCTGGTCTATTCCGCGCTGTTCGGGATGCGCAACGTGCCCGAGGATCAGGTCCAGCCCTTCATGCTGGCCGAAGCGCCGCGCCTGACCTTCCCCTTCGCCCGCCGCGTGCTGGCCGACGCGATCCGCGACGGCGGATTCCCGCCGCTGGTGCTGGAGCCGATCGATTTCGGCGGGCTGTACCTGCAGCAGGCCGAGCAGATGCAGGCGACCGCGGGCGAGCCGGCCGGCCACGCCTGAGCGCTTTCATGCCCCTCCTTCCCGTTCGGGCTGAGCCTGTCGAAGCCCTCTTCCTTGTTCGGAAGAAAAGCCCTTCGACAAGCGCAGGGCGAACGGGTTGCGAGGTTTGCAGATGAAACTTGTCCGCGCCCTTGGATCGGTCGGCGGGCTGACGCTGGCAAGCCGCATCCTGGCGCTGGTGCGCGATTCGCTGGCGGCGCGCTATGTCGGGGCAGGGTTCGCGTCGGACGCGTTCAACGGCGTCGCCTTCCGCCTGCCCAACATGTTCCGCGCGCTCTTTGCGGAGGGGGCCTTTTCCGCCGCCTTCATCCCTCTCTTCAACAAGAAGGCGGCGGGCGACGGCGGATTGCCGGCCGGTTATGATTTCGCGCAGCGCGCGCTGGCCGTGCTGCTGCCGGTCCTCATCCTCTTCACCATCCTGCTGATCGCCGCCGCCTGGCCGCTCACCTGGGCGCTCTCGGGCGGCTTTTCGCGGCAGAACCCGACGGCGGAGCAATTTGCCTTCGCGGTGATGCTGTCGCGCATCACCATCCCCTATCTGGCGCTGATCTCCCTCGCCTCGCTGCTAGGCGGCATCTTGAATTCGCTCGACAAATTCTGGGTCAATGCCGCCGCGCCGATCCTGCTCAACCTCAGCATGATCGCTGGGCTGTGGCTGTTCCACGGCGCGGACGAATATGAAACGGCGCGGGTGCAGGCGATATCGGTGACGGTGGGCGGCGCGCTGCAACTCATCTGGCTGATGCTCGCCTGCCGCAGCGCGGGCGTGTCGCTCAAGCTGCGACGGCCACGACTGGACGCGGACGTGAAGCAGCTTCTGCGCCTGATCGTGCCGGCGGCTGCCGGCGCGGGCGCGTCGCAGATCAACCTGCTCATCTCCACCGCCCTGTCGGGCTGGCTGCTGGCGTCCGGCTCCATCACCTATATCTATTATGCCGACCGGCTGAACCAGTTGCCGCTGGGCCTCATTGGCATCGGGCTTGGCACCATCCTGCTGCCCACCGTGTCGCGGATGCTCTCGAAAGGGCAGGAGGCCGAGGCGATGGAGACGCAGAACCGCGGGATCGAACTCGCCCTGTTCCTGACGCTGCCCGCGACCGTCGCCTTCCTGACTGTGGCCGAGCCGATCGTGCGGGGGTTGTTCCAATATGGCCGCTTCACCGCCGAGGACGCGCTGCGGTGCGGATGGGCGCTGTCGGCTTTTTCCATCGGCCTGCCTTCCTATGTGCTCGTGAAGGTGCTGACGCCGGGCTATTATGCGCGCGGCGATACGAAGACGCCGGTGCGCTACGCGATGCTGTCGATCCTGATCAACATCGCGGGCAACATGGCGATGATCCCGACCCTGGGGCATATCGGGCCGCCGCTCGCCACCGCCCTTTCCTCCACCCTCAATGTGGCGATGCTGTATCGCACGCTGGTGAAGCGGGGGCATTTCCATGTCGACGCGAGGCTGCGCCGCCGCCTGCCCCGGCTGGCGATCGCTGCGGTCATCATGGGCGGTGCGCTGCTGGCGGGGGAGCATCTGCTCGATCCCTGGCTCAGCGGCGCGATGCTGCAGCGCTATGTGGCGCTGTCCCTGCTTGTCGGCGCGGGCGTCGCGCTGTACGGGCTGGCCAGTGTCGCGGTGGGCGCGTACCGCCTGTCCGACATCAAGGCGCTGATGCGCCGCAAGTCCGCAACCTCCTGAACCAACGGATATCCCCATGCGCGTCCTTTCCGGCATCCAGCCGACCGGCAACCTGCACCTTGGCAATTACCTGGGCGCGATCCGCAACTGGGTGCGGATGCAGGACGAGATGACCGGCGATGCGCAATGCTTCTTCTTCCTTGCCGACATGCATTCGGTGACGGTGCATGAAGGGCGCGAGGCGCGCATCCGCAACGTGCGCGACATGGCTGCGGCGCTGGTCGCTGCCGGGATCGATCCGGATCGCAGCGTGCTGTTCAACCAGGCGCGGGTGCCCGCCCATGCCGAGCTTTGCTGGCTGCTCAATGGGACGGCGCGGATCGGCTGGCTGAACCGCATGACCCAGTTCAAGGACAAGGCAGGCAAGGACCGCGAGGGGGCGTCCGTCGGCCTGTTCGTCTATCCGGTGCTGCAGGCGGCCGACATCCTGGTCTACAACGCGACCCATGTGCCGGTGGGCGAGGACCAGAAGCAGCATCTGGAGCTGGCGCGCGACATCGCGGCGAAGTTCAACAGCGATTTCGGCGTGGAGCTGTTCACCCTGCCCGACCCGATCATTCCGAAGGAATCGGCGCGGATCATGTCCTTCCGCGACGGCACGGCCAAGATGTCCAAGTCCGACCCCAGCGACATGAGCCGCATCAACCTGACCGACGATGACGACGCCATCATGACCAAGGTGAAGAAGGCCAAGACCGACCCCGAGCCGCTGCCCGAAAGCGCCGAGGGGCTGGCCGGGCGGCCGGAGGCAGGCAATCTGGTCGGCATCTTCGCCACCCTGTCCGGCAGGACGGCCGACGCGGTGTGCGCGGAGTTCGCGGGCAAGGGCTTTGGCGCGTTCAAGCCGGCGCTGGGCGAAGTGCTGGTCGAGACGCTGCGCCCGATCCGCGAGCGCTTCCTGGAGCTGCGCACCGACGACGCGGCGCTGGACGCGATCCTGGACAAGGGCGCGGCCAAGGCGGCGGCGGCGGCCGAGCCGACGCTGCGCGCGGCTTACGACGCGATGGGATTGATGCGTTAGGGCAGAGGGACGGGTTTTCGTCCTCCGCGCCGTCCCATGGGCGACCGGACATGGTTTTGCGCCCATAGGATTGGTTCGAGCGTTCAAACGATGTTCAGTTGCGTTTTGCTATGGCAGGGCGCAGAAGATCAACAGGCGCATCGCCTGGACACAGGACGTGAGAAGATGACCCGTTTCAAGAAGTTCGGCCTGATCGCGGCGCCCGCTTTGGCGCTGGTGTCGCTGTCGGGATGTGCGACCGGCTTCAAGGCCGATGTCGCCCGTTTTCAGCAGCTCCCCGCCCCCGCCGGGCAAAGCTATACCATCGTCGCCGACGATCCGCGCCTGTCGGGCGGTCTGGAGTTCTCGCACTATGCCGAACTGGTCGGCCAGCGGCTGAGCCAGACCGGCTATGTGCAGGCCAGCGATCCGGCGCGCGCGGACCTGATCGTCCGCGTCGCCTATGATGTGGATACGGGCCGCGAGAAGGTGCGCTCGACGGGCTTTGCCGGCGCCGGATGGGGCGGCGGTTGGGGCCCTGGCTGGGGTCCGGGCTGGGGC
>JACESO010000045.1 GCA_013911745.1 Sphingobium sp.
GTCATAGAGGATCGAGGTCGAAAGCCGCAGCCCGCCCGCCGCATAGCGCCCATGGACGCCCGCGACGAAGCCGTCGGTCTTGGTGCTCGCGCCCAGCGCGTCGATGCGCTGGCGGCTGTCGAGATAGCCGATGAAGCCGCCGACCGCCCAGTCGCGGTTGCCCACGCCCACACCGCCCAGCAGGCCATAGCCGCGCGCCCGTGCGCTCGACGTTCCCGCCTTGCGGTCGCCCGCCATTCGGTGCCACTGGCCCAGCACCTGCCCGAAGGTGAAGGCGTGGACATCGTCGCTGTCGGTAAAGGCAAAGCCCGGCCCCCGCGCCGCGTCCGCCAGCGTCAGCGCCTGGTCGACACCCAGTTGCGTCGCGCTGGCATAGGGTTCGGGCGTCAGCCGCGCGAACGCCGCCGGGTTCGATCCGCCATTGGCCAGCAGCAGCAAGGGCAGCGCGGCAAAGAGCGGGCTGTTCGCCGCCTGCGTCGGAATGATGCTGTTGGCATAATCGACGCTGCGCGACACCTGTGGGTTGAACAGCGGGTCATTGAGGAAGCGGCCGAGCAGTTGAATGCGGTCGGCGCGCTGGACGATGAAGCCGAACAGCGTGTCCGCCTTGTCGATCGTCGTATAGCTGCCCGTGATTCCGCCGCTCGCGATGATGAGGTCGTAGGAGGTGCCGGGCCTCATCTGCCCGTCCGCCACGATCTTGAGCGATGCGCCGTTGGCGATCGTCAGCGTACCGTTGACGATCAGCTGATCGGCGATTGTCGGCGTAATCTCGAACAGGGATATGGAGCCGCTTGCCAGCGCGACATTGCCGTTGACCGTCATCGTGCCGGGCGACGCGCCGGGGCTCAATGTGCCCGCAACGGTGATGTTGCCATTGACGACGCCTGCCGACCCGAAGGTCGCGCCTTGCCGCACCGCGATCTGGCCTGCGCGGATGACCGATCCGGCCAGACCGACGAGGCGCCCGCCCGTCAAATCGATCGACCCGAAGCTACCGGTACCCGACAGGGTAGCGAAGCCCGCGCTCATGCCCAGCGCCTCCACATCGGCGACGTTGGTGAAAGCGACCGGCGCAGCGCTGCTGCCGCCCGAGATCTGGATCGTGTCGGTGCCCGCACCGCCGTCGACCGATCCGGCAAAGCCGCCCGCGATGGTGAAGCGATTGTCGCCCGCGCCGAAGATCACCGGCGCGCTGAGCGACGCGCCCGACGCGACCGACAGGTTAGTGCCAGCGTTCACGGCGACATAGACATGCGCGCCCGTCAGTGTGAGCGTTCCGGTGCCTTCGCTGTTTAATATCTCGAACCCGGTCAGCAGCCCCGTGCCCAGCGTGCGGTCGCCCGCCAGCTCCAGGGTCGCGCTGTCGGTGCCTGCACCGCCCGACACCGCGCCCGCCATGGTCGCGCCGGCGGCCAGGCGGAAGCTGTCATTGCCCGCCCCCAGGTCGATCGTCCCGGCGAGCGTCCCGCCCAGCGCGATGGTGAGCGACTGCGCGCCATCGCCAAAGCCGATGCTGTCGCTCGCCGCGCCCAGCGTGCCCCAGACGTCCAGCGCCCCGCCGGTCGGCCCGATCTGCTCGAACCCGGTAACGGTGCCCGCCAGCGTGGCCGGCGCATTGGCGGTAAAGCGCAGCAGGTCGTTGCCCGCCCCGCCATTATAGACACCCGCCGCCTGCGTGGTGGCGAGCGCCAGAACATCGTCGCCCGCCCCCATCATCGCCGCGGCGACATCGCCATCGACGCTGAAGCTTTCCGCGCCACCCGATCCCATGACCCCGCCCACGGCAAAGCCATTGAGCGCCAGCGCAAGGCCGGTGCCGTTCAGCGCCACCGTCTGGAAATTCTGGTCGAGCGTCAGGGCAAGCGTCCCGTTACCCTCGGCCGACAGCCGTTCGAAGCCCGTGCGCTGGCCGATGCCGCTGCGGTCGCCCGCCAGCATCACGGTGTACAGGTCGTTGCCCGCGCCGCCGTCGACGATGCCCGCCACGCTGCTGCCCGGCCTCTCGACGAACTGATCGTCGCCCGCGCCCAGCAGCACCGCGCCGCCGATGCGGCCATTATTGACCACGCGGTCATTGCCCGCGCCAAGGTCGACGGTGCCGGTGATCGTGCCGTCGTTCAGCACGGTTTCTGCGCCGCCGCCGCCCTTGATCGTCGTCGGGCCGCTGCTCGACAACGTATGCCCCGCCGCCACCGTGACCGTGCCGCCCATAAGGCCGATGCTGTCGAAGTTGAAACTGCCCGAATAGGCGACCGCGCCGTTGCCGATCTGGCTGAAGCGTTCGAAGTTCACGAACTGGTCGCCATTGACCGCCCCGCCCCGCGTCGCGTCGATGATGAGGCTGTCGTCGCCAAGCCCCGCATCGACGATGCCAGTCAGCACCGCGTCGGCGGCGTGCAGGAAGATGTCGTCGCCCGCGCCCAGCCAGACATTGCCTTCGATCCGGCCATAATTGTCGATCCGGTCATTGCCCGCGCCAAGGTCGATCGATCCGATGATCGACCCTGTGTTGACGATGCGGTCGTCGGCCGTGCCGATCACCTGGATCGCCCCGGCGAGCGTCGTCGTGCCGATCGCAGCGGCCAGCAGGTCGTCGGCCGCCAGCAGCGTATCGCCCTGCCCCCGGATCGTGCCGCTGTTGCTGAGGTCGAGCGCACTGCCGCTCACTATTAGCGCGACCGATTTCTCGCCCGTCGCCTCGATCGTCCCGGCGTTGCTGATCGTGCCGCTGACGCCCGCGCCGTTGCCATAGACGAGCAAGCCGACCGCCGGATCGGTATAGCTCGCCTCGGTATAGGTGTAGTCGGGATAGCTGTAATAGCCGTAGCTACCGGTCGACCCGCCGCCGCTCGCGCGGATCACGCCCTGATTGTCGATGGCGTAGCTTGCCGATGTCA
The DNA here is from genome assembly GCA_013911745.1 of Sphingobium sp. Lineage (GTDB taxonomy): Bacteria > Pseudomonadota > Alphaproteobacteria > Sphingomonadales > Sphingomonadaceae > Sphingobium > Sphingobium olei. The sequence continues at coordinate 2,901 of JACESO010000045.1, forward strand.
GGTTGGCGAGATTGAGCGTCACGCCCGCCCCGCTGGCAGCTGACGACTCTATGGTGCCGCTGTTGTGCAGCGAGACGGCGACCGGATTGTCGGGGGAGGGAAAATAGTCCCTGCTCGTGACGACCAGGCCGCTGCCCATGGCGTTGCTGATCGATCCATTATTGTCGATCGTCATCATCGCGGGCGTGTCGGCGGCGGCGAAGGTGGCGGAGATGCCCATGCCGCCCTCGATCGTTCCGCTGTTGGTCATCGACAGCCCGGTCAGGTCATAGCCGGTCAGCATGACCGCGCGCGACTGCCCCGAAGACGCGATGCTACCGCTATTGTCGAACGCCAGAGCGTTTTCATAGGCCTGTATCTGCACGGCGATGGCGTCCAGCATCCCGCTACCGATCGCGCCGCTGTTGGAGAAGGACGCGATCGTTCCGGAAACACCGCCGCCGATGGTGCCGCGATTGACGAAGGCGGCAAGCCGATTGCCCGTGATGAGACCCGTCGTGTAGACAGGCAGGAAGGTCGACACCGCGCCGTCGATCGTCGCGTCGTTGACGATGGTGCCATCGCCCTGGACATAGACATTGTTGGCGATGGCGTCCGCGGCAGTCAGCGTCAGGACGGTGTCGTCGCCCAGAGCCTGCACATAATCCGCCTCGAAATTGATCCCCGCCCGGGAACTAAGATCGATGGTGTGGCTGCTGCTGCGCGACTGGCCGTAAATGTCGAAGCCCGCGCCGGCGTCGATGGTGCCGCTGACGCCGGTCGTGTCGCCAGTCTGGACGAACAGATCTCTTCCCTGCCCGAAGGTCAGATTGCCTTCCAGCGTGCCGCCGTCGGCAACAAAGGCTGCGGAACTATAGCTATAGGGTAACGCCGCAACATCGCCCATGATAGCGCCTCGATTGATGACCATGCCACCGTTCGAAAGGTCTATAGCGGTCGCGCCACGGATCGTGCCGCCCGCTTCGTTCGTGAGGGTGCCATAATAGCTGAGCCGGACGGCCGCGCCCGTGCGGCTTGCGATAGTGCCACTGTTGGTTACCTGTGCCTGGCGATAATAGACCGCATCGACCGCATCGACCGCCAGCCCGTCGACCTCGATGGTGCCGCGGTTGGTTAGGGTGGTGAAGCTGGTAACGCCGCTCGCCCTGGAGCCGGCGACGTCGGTGATCACGCCGCTGTTGACGACATCCTTCGCGTCGGTGATGGCCACGCCGTTGCCATTCAGGCTGATCGTACCCGTATTGGTCACTGCGGTCCCGCCAAAGATGGCGCTTGCCGGATAGTAAATGCCCGACGCGTTTGTGACGCTGATCGTGCCATTGTTGGTAATATCCGCAGTCCCGGCCACGATGGCGGCGGTGCCATAGTTATAATTCTGCGCCGTCTTGCTGAGGCTCAACGTGCCGTTGTTGACGATCGTCAAGGCGCGATCCGGCCCCGCGCCTCCGCCCGTCAGCTGATCGGTCGTCGGGGTCGTCGCATCGACGAGCGTGCGGTCGCTCGTCGAAAGGTCGCCAATCAGCGTCACCGTTCCATTCCCGGCAAGGCCAAGCGTGGTGGACAAGGGCGAGGTCGTCGTCAGCGTCAGCGCCGCGTTGTTCGACAGTTCATAGGCCAGCGCCTCGAAACCGTTCACAAGCGCCATCGTCGCGTTCGCATCGGCCTTCACCCGGTAGCGCAGCGTGTCCCAGCCCGCGCCCGCATCGACGCCGCCGGCCGCGCCCGCCAGCGCCCGACCCGACGGTGCGTCGAGGTCGACGATCAACTGGTCGTCACCGCCACCCAGCAGAATTGCGCCTGTGACGCTGCCGCCATTGTCGACAAAAATGTCGGAATTGAAATCGTAGAAATAGGGCGAGGTCAGGTTCACCCCGCCGGCGATCCGCCCGGCATTGGCCAGCACCGAACTGTAGCCGCCGCCGCTGACGCCGCCCGTGATTGTGCCGGTGGCCGTGTTGATGAGCGTTCCGCCCAACACCACGCCATTGGTGCCGCCGCTGATCGCACCGCTGTTGGTCAGCCGTCCGAGGGTCAGCGAAAGGCCGGTGGTAGCGCCATCGATCGTGCCACTGTTGACCGCTGCATTCGAATATCCAACCGTGACGCCGGTGCCCCCGGTCGACCGGATGGTTCCGCTATTGTCGATGTTGCCATAGCTGACAGCCGCGCCCGCCCCACTGGCGACGATCGTGCCGCTGTTGGTCAGGTTTGAATTGGCCGACACGCCCGATCCACCATTGGCGGTGATGATACCGCTGTTGATGACCGTGGTAGGGTTCGACACCGCATAGCTGCCATTGCCCGACAGCGTTGCGGTAATCGAATTGCGGTTGTCGAAGGTCAGGCCAAAGGACAAGAAGTCCGATGTAATTGCCGGTCCCGCCGTCACCAGCGCGGCTTCGTTCACCAACGTTCCCGTCCCGCCAAAGCGGACCGACGTGGTGGGCGTGAAATCGGCGGCCAGCGTCGCGGTCGCATTGTTGCTGAGGAGAAGGCCGAAGCGTTCGAAATTGGACGGCAGCACAACCGTGCGGAAGGTCATGTCGCTGTCGACCCCCAGTTCGACCGTATCGGTGCCCGTTCCGCCGTCGATGCGCCCGGTGATCGAACTGATCCGCCCGCTTGTGGCATCATAACGCGCCTGCAAGGTATCGTCGCCCGAGCCCAGAAGAAGGTCGCCGTTGATCGTGCCCGTGCGCGTGTCGATCGTGCTGCTCTGGCGGCCCGTGGTGGTGACGATGACCGAGCCGTTGATCGTGCCCTGGTTGGTGAGGCTGAGGCTCTCGGCCATACGGATCGCGGTGGCGCTGCCGCCGATCGTCGCGCCTGTGGCATTGCTGATAGAGGCGTAGCTGGTGCCGCTGATCGTCGCGGCCGATCCGTTCGAGCGGATCGTGCCGCTATTATGAATGTTCAGATAGCTGGCGGTCGAGGCGATCGCGGCATTGCTGCCCCCGTCGATCGTGCCCAAATTGGAGACATAGGACAGCGAGCCCGACATGCCGCCGATAAGGCCCGGGGCATAATTATAGACCGACAGCGTGCCAAAGCCCATCTGATCCGCAACGATCGCCGGGCCTGCCGTCCCGCTGATCGTCCCCCGGTTGGAGATGGTGGCATAGATAATGCCGTTGCTGTTCCCCGCATCGCGCCGGATCAGGATGCCCTGCGCGCCCGTCACCGTGCCGCCTTGCGCCATTGTGATAGAGGTACTGACCGACGGATAGCTCGTCACGGTCGATCCTGGCACGCAATAATAGGGCGTAGCGCCCGCATAGGGATCGCACGGCACCGATATCGCAGGCCCGGTCGTGACGAACAGTCCCGCCTTCCCCGCGCCGCCGTCGACCAGCCCCCTTATGTCGAAGCTTGTATTGGTCGCGCGGTTGACGATGGCCGCTGCGCTGCCACCCGGACGCACCACGCCGTCGGCCGCGACAATGACCTGCGTGCCGCTGGTTGCAACGATCAGGCCGTCGCTGTCGGTCCCAGTGCAGTTGGTGGCGCCATTGGCAGTCGTCGGATCGGGCGAACATTGCGCATAGACTGGTCCCGCTACTAGCAAAGCCCCGAAAATCGCGCTCGTCTGCAACGCACGAACCCGCACCCGCCGACCCCACGGCGCGCCACCCTCCAACGACATCCAAACCCCCGGTATCTAGATTTGCGGAAAGACATAGCGCCCGCTCGTGCATAAACAATGAACCTTGCAGCTCGGGGGCAAATGAGATCAAGAGGATGATCGTTGAATGTCGCAAGCGCCCAGGCAACTCTTGGGCTATAGGCGCGTCTCGGTGAGCGCGTTCAGTTTGCACGCGGCGGCGTGGCTCTGCGGGCCGAGAGTTGAACCGAAGCGCCATACGGACCGGACGCCCTTTGTCCTGCGCCATTCCGACCCTACCGCATCAATCCCGCTTGAAACCCCAGCTCATGAAATTGCCGACGTTGAGCGGCAAGCGCCGTTGGTCGAACCATGATCCGCGGAGGAGCCGGGTAACCGGCCGTTTCAGCGCTCCGGGTATCGGAACCAGGCGCAGCCAGTAGCTGGGCCGATAGCTGTTGCGGAAGCTTGCGCCGCCGACGGCGTCATAGCCGTTATGCTCAAGCAGGCGCCGAGCGCTTTGTGCCGAGAAAAGCTGCATATGCTCGACATCGACGATCGGCGAACGCCGGCCAAGCAGGCGGTTGAGCCATGCGCGGCGGTCGTGGGTCACGCCGACGAACACGCCGCCCGGCTTCAACAACCGCAGCGCCGACGCCACCAAAGCGCCGGGATTCTGTACATGTTCCAGGGTCATGAAGCAGCAGATGAGGTCAAAGCTTTCCGGCGCGAAATTCGCCTCTTCGAATATGCCTTCGCGTATCCATGGCCGCCGGTGGTCCGGCGCAGCCGCGATGGCCGCGCTGGAAGGCTCCACCCCGACCAGTTCGGCAAAACCGGCGTCCTTCAGCCTGTCCAGAAAGGCCGCCGTGCCGGTTCCGATTTCCAGCGCGGCGCCCCGCCCCTTCAATTTTTCCAGCACGGGGGAAAGCGCGCGCGCATAAGCGTCGGCCGCGTCCTCGGCCTCGTCGGCGCTGTCATAATCCGCCGCATGATAGCTGGCCGCAAGGGATTCGACGCTCGGCGGACGATCGACATAGGCGAGATCGCAGGCCCGGCAGCACACCATCGCGTGACTCATATATTCCGGAACCTTGCGAGAGGCGAAGCTGGACGCGCTCAACCGGCTTTCGTCGCGCGAATCGGCCAGGAAAGGGTCGGCTTGATCGGCGCCCGCCCCGCAAAGCGGACAAGGGCGTGCCGTCAGGATGGGTGCGTGTTTCATGATGGTAACGCTAAGAGGCTTTGGTTGAATAAATCTTAACCATATCGACCGAGTTTGGAGGCATGAAAGAGACGCCAATCATCGCGGCCGGCCGGCATGACACTCGCTCGTTGGCCCGGCACATCCGGGGTGAGGCCCTGCGCATGGTCACGCAGGCGAAGGCATCCCATATCGGATCGGCGCTGTCGATCGCCGACATCGTCGCGGTGCTGTACGGCCGCGCCTTGCGGGTCAGCCCTGCCGCCCCCCGACATCCGGAGCGCGACCGCTTCATCCTGTCCAAGGGACATGCCTGCGTCGCCGTATATGCCGCGCTCGCGGAAACCGGCTTCATCGACCGGTCGTTGCTCGAAACTTACGGTGCCGACGGTTCGATGCTGATGGCGCATATCAGCCACAAGGTGCCGGGCGCCGAGTTTTCGACCGGCGCGCTGGGCCATGGCCTTCCCTTCGGCACTGGCAAGGCGATGGCAGCCAAACTTCGTGGCGAAAGCTGGCGCACGGTCGTCCTGACCAGCGATGGGGAATGGGGCGAAGGAAGCAATTGGGAGGCCGCATTATTCGCTGCGCACCATGGCCTCGACAATCTGGTCTGCATCATCGACTATAACAAGCTGCAAAGCCTCAAGAGCGTGGACGAGACGCTGCGGCTGGAACCGCTGCATTCCAAGTTCGAAGCCTTCGGCTGGGCGGTGCGGGAAGTCGACGGCCATGATCATGACGCCCTGATTGAACTGCTGGAAGGGCCGCCCTGGGAGCCGGGCAAGCCGATGATGCTCATTGCCCACACCATCAAGGGCAAGGGCGTCAGCTTCATGGAGAATAGGGTGGAGTGGCATTACCGCAACCCGACGCCCGAGCTTCTGGACGCCGCCCTGGCCGAGATCGAAGGGAGCGCCGGCGATGCGTAACGCCTTCATCGAAGAACTGACCGCGCTGGCGGAAGCCCGCGACAATATCGCCCTGATCGTTGGCGATCTGGGCTATAGCGTGATCGAGGAGTTCGCGGACTGCTTCCCGGACCGCTTCATCAATGCGGGCGTTGCCGAACAGAATATGACGGGCCTCGCCGCGGGCATGGCGAGCGAGGGCTATCATGTCTTCACCTACTCCATCGCCAATTTCCCGACCTTCCGGTGCGCCGAGCAGATTCGCAACGACGTCGATCATCACAGATTGCCGGTGACGGTCGTCGCCGTGGGCGGCGGTGTGGCTTATGGCGCGCTCGGCTACTCGCACCATGCGGTGCAGGACTATGCGCTGATGCGGGCGATGCCCAACATGGTGATCGCGGCGCCCGGCGATCCCCTGGAAACGCGCGCCTGCCTGCGCTGGCTGGTCGATAATCCCGGCCCCTCTTATCTCCGGCTGGGGAAAGCCGGAGAGCCGCGCTTCCATGACAGCATCCCAGACGTCGCGCCGGGCCAGTGGGTGCCGGTGCGCGAAGGCGGTGGCGACGATATCCTCCTCTCCACGGGCGCGGCGCTGGGCGCTGCCATCGCGCGCGCGGAGGGCAGACCCGTCTGGTCACTCCCGCTGTGGAGCATGGCGGCAAAAATTCAGCAGCCCGGACAAGTTGCACGTCACGCACGGGTGACGACGCTGGAGGATCATCTGGCCGACGGCGGCTTCGGCTCCTGGCTTACCGAAGCCGTTGCGGGCACCCCGGCGGCCGCCTGTATCCAGCCGATCGCCCTGTCATCGGAGGTTTGCGACATGGTCGCCGGGCAATCCACGCTCAACCGCATCGGGGGCCTCACCCTTTAACGGCTTCTTTACCACGCCTGTTCATAGCATGACGCCTATGAAAGCGATCATCCTTGCAGGGGGCCTCGGCACCCGCCTCGCCGAGGAAACCTCGGTCCGGCCCAAGCCCATGGTGGAGATCGGCGGCAAGCCGATCCTTTGGCATATCATGAAGATCTATGCCCAACATGGCGTCGACGAGTTCATCGTGTGCCTTGGCTACAAGGGCTACATGATCAAGGAATATTTCTTCAACTACGCGCTGCATATGTCGGACGTCACGATCGACCTGCGGCGCGGCACGACGGATGTCCATCGCAATGCCTGCGAGGACTGGAAGGTCTCGCTGATCGACACCGGCGCTGAAACGATGACGGGTGGCCGCCTGCGCCAGGCGATGCAGTATCTGGGCGACGACGAGGATTTTTGCCTGACCTACGGTGACGGGGTCAGCGATCTCGATGTCGGCGCGGCCATCGACTTCCACCGCAGCCATGGCCGCAAGGCGACCGTGACGGCGGTGCGCCCCGCCAGTCGGTACGGGCAACTCGATCTTGACGGGAACCGTGTCGCCGCCTTTGCCGAAAAGCCGGTGGAGGAAGGCGGCTGGATCAACGGCGGCTTCTTTGTCCTCAACCGCTCCATCCGCAATTATCTCGCCAACAGCGATGCTTGCGTGTGGGAACGCGAGCCTCTGGAAGCGCTCGCATCCGACGACGAGTTGCGCTCCTTCTTTCATGACGGTTTCTGGCAGCCCATGGATACGCTGCGCGACCGGCAGATGCTCGAAGGCATGTGGGAACGGGACGAGGCTCCATGGAAAACCTGGCACTAAAGCGCCAGGGCGCGCTTGCGCTCACGCCCGATCCCGCCTTCTGGGCCGGACGGCGCGTGCTGGTGACCGGCCATACCGGGTTCAAGGGCAGCTGGCTGCTCATGCTGCTTGACGCGCTGGGCGCGCTCACGACGGGGCTTGCGCTGCCGCCGGACACGACGCCGTCTATGTTCGACCTTATCGATGGCGCAACGCTTTGCGACCATCATGTCGCCGATATCGGCGATGCCGCTGCGGTCGAGGCGATCTTCGCCAAGGCACAGCCGGAGATCGTCCTGCATCTTGCCGCCCAGCCGCTGGTTCGCGCCTCTTATGCCAACCCGCTCGGCACCTATCGCACCAACGTGATGGGTACGGCGCATGTTCTGGAAGCCTGCCGCAAGGTGGGGTCCGTACGCACAATCGTCTCTGTCACGACCGACAAATGCTACGCCAATGACGGCCGCACCCAGGGCTACCGCGAAGACGCGCCGCTTGGCGGGCATGATCCCTATTCCAACAGCAAGGCCTGCGCCGAATTGGTCAGCGCCTGCTGGCGCGACAGTTTCCTCGGGGGCCAGGGCGTCGGCCTTGCAACGGCGCGCGCGGGCAATGTCATCGGCGGCGGCGACTGGTCGGCGGATCGGCTCGTACCCGACGCCATCCGCGCTTTCTCCGCTGGACGCACGCTCGAAATCCGCAACCCCGACGCCGTTCGCCCCTGGCAGCATGTGCTTGAACCTCTCACCGGCTACCTGCTGCTTGCCGAGGCGCTCGCCGCCGATCCAAACCGCTTCGCGCAAGGTTGGAATTTCGGCCCGGCAGCCAGCGACATGGCAAGCGTCCGCGATGTCGTCGATCTGCTCGCCGGACACTGGGACGTGACGCAACAATGGACGGCACAGCCTGGGGAGCACCCGCACGAGGCCGCCATGCTGACGCTCGATTCGTCCGCCGCGGCAGAAGCGCTGGGTTGGCGTCCTCGCCTGACCCTCGGCCGCGCCCTGCAACTCACCGCCGACTGGTATCGCGCCGCCGACAAGCGGGCGGCCACCCACGCTCAAGCCGAGGATTTCCTCGCCATGGCACCGGCATGAGCCGCATCCTTGTCACGGGCGCAGGCGGCTTTGTCGGAGCCGCCGTTGCCGATCTCGCGGCGCGGCAGGGGCATCAGGTCACCATCATGGCCCGTAATCCCGCTTCGCCGCGCGCCGTGGCACTAAGCGGACGGTGCGCCGTTGCTGTCGCCGACCTGTCGCAGGACGAAACAGTGCGCGCTGCCCTGGCGCAGGCACGGCCCGATATCGTCATCCACTCCGCCTGGGAGGGAGTCGGCGGCCCAACTCGCGCGGGCAATATCCAGCTCGACAACATCCGCACGACCGTCGCCCTGCTCGACGCAGCCATCGCGACGGGCGCGCGCCGCTTCATCGGCATCGGCAGCCAGGCCGAATATGGACGCCACGACCGTCGCATCGACGAAAGCGCCGCCACCGAACCCTTCCTTCTTTATGGCGCCGCCAAACTGTCCGCCTACCATCTGACGCGCCAGCGTGCGGGCGAGGCGGGAATGGGCTTTGCCTGGCTCAGGCTCTTTTCCCCCTATGGTCCCGGCGACAATCCAAACTGGCTGATCCCGTCGGTCGCCGCGCAAATTCTGGCCGGACGCGCGCCGCGCACCAGCGCCGGCACCCAGAAGTGGGACTATCTGCACATCACAGACTGCGCGACGGGGATATTGGCTGCCGCCGTGACGGACAACGCGCATGGGGTTTTCAACCTTTCAAGTGGACGTGCCGTATCGGTGCGCGCGATCGTCGAGCAAATTCGCGACCTTGCCTGTCCGACCCTGGAGCTTAGATTCGGCGACATTCCTTTCGGACCCAACCAGATCATGCATCTGGAAGGGGACTGCGGCCGGCTTTGCGCCGCCACCGGCTGGACGCCACGGATCGCCATCGAGGACGGTCTCGTCACAGTGGTCGATGCCATGAGGCTGGCGGCATGACGATGCGCGCCCTCGATCCTCGCTTCATCGGCTTTCTGATAGCGGGCGGTATCAACACACTGTTTGGCTACGCCGTGTTCAGCGGACTCGTCCTGGTGGGCGTCTTGCCTCATGCTGCCGTGGTGGTCAGCACCGTATCGGGCGTCCTCTTCAATTTCCTGACGATCGGCACTGTCTTCCGTTCGCGCGACCCGCGCAGATTGCCGCGCTTCCTGCTCGTATACGCCGCCATACTTGGCCTGAACATGGCCCTGCTCGACCTGGGCATGCGGGCTGCCCTCTCTCCCCTTCTGGCGCAGGCGGTCATCCTGCCGGTCTTCGCCCTCACCTTCCTCGTCATGCGCCGCTTCGTGTTCGCGGCCTCGCCGGAGCAGACCTCATGAAGACCATTTCCATCGTGACGCCCTGCTTCAACGAAGCGGACAATGTGGAGGCCTGCCGCGACGCGGTCGCAGCCCTGTTCGCGCCCGGCGGGCCGCTGGAAAGCTACGCCCGCGAACATATCTTCGCGGACAATGACAGCAGCGACGGCACGCAGGACATTCTTCGCGCGCTAGCCGCAAGCGACCCATCGATGAAGGTCATCCTGAACGCCCGCAACTACGGCCCCTTCCGCTCCAATTTCAATGCGCTGCGCGCCGCCACCGGCGACGCGGTGGTCGTCTTCCTGCCGGCCGATCTGCAAGACCCGGCGGAGATGATTCCCGAATTCGTGAAGCTGTGGGAAAGCGGTGTGGAAGTGGTCGCCGGCGCCCGGGTGAACCGCCAGGAAAGCCTCGCGCTGCGCACTTGCCGGGCGATCTTCTACCGCACCGTCCGCTCCCTCAGCGATATCGACATCCCGCTCAACGTGGGCGAATTCCAGCTTCTCGACCGTAAAGTCTGGGACGCGGTCGTCAGCCATGACGACCATTATCCCTATATCCGCGGCATCATCGCATCAGTCGGCTTCCGGCGCGCCATCGTACCCTACACCTGGGCGGCGCGGCGCTCGGGCCTATCCAAGAATAATCTGCCCCGCCTCGTCGATCAGGCGCTGAACGGCATCTTCAGCTTCACGAACGCGCCGATGCGGCTATGCACCTTCGCTGGCGTGACCATGGCGGCGCTGTGCATGCTGTACGCCATCGCGTCCGTCGGCTTGTACATCGCGCGGCCTGACCTCGCCCCGCGCGGTATCATGACGCTGATCGTTGCTCTCTTCTTCCTGTCGGGCGTCCAACTCGCCTTCATGGGCATATTGGGCGAATATGTGACCTCCATCCACGCCCAGGTCCGCAAGCGCCCGCTGGTGGTGGAGCGCGAGCGAATCAACATGGGCCCTGAGACACAAGAAAATCCGGTCCACGCGCTTCAGCGCAGGCTGGAGGCGGAGGCTGCTTGACGCACCCAGATCATCCCGGTCATTGACCGTGTCTGCTGCACTTCAGGACGCGCCGCTCATATCAGGCCGCGCCACGCGCCGGCGCATTGTTCCGGCGTCGCTAAGCGTGCGGGCGCTGGTGGCAACGCTCGTCGGGCTGTTGGCGCTCGACAATATATTGCTGCTCGGGCTGCTCGGCCTGCCGCCGCTGCTGGTCGGGGCGCTGGCCCTCGCCGCGCCCGCGGCGCTCGCCTTCCTCATCTGCGCGGCAGTGCCGGGCGAGATTGAGGTCGGCACGCCCACGGTCCTCGTCTGCCTCCTTGTCGCCGCCTTCCTGCTGATCTTGGGTGGCGAAGGTCGCCTCTTCTACGCCACCGCCGACTGGCAGGTCCGCGATGCCGTGCTGGCGGACATGGGCAACCATCGATGGCCGTTCGACTATTGGCTCGATGGCAAGTCGCAGATGCTGCGTGCGCCGGTCGGCATGTATCTGGTGCCCGCGCTGCTGGGCGGCGCAAGCCAGGCGGGCCGCGACTGGGCGCTGCTGGCCCATAACAGCCTGGCTTTCGCGCTGATTTTCGCCATCGGCTCCGCCCTTTTCCCGTCGCGCCGGGCACGGCTGATCGCGCTTGTCACATTCGTGATGTTCAGCGGCCTCGACATGGTCGGCAGCATCATCCATCAGCGGGTCGTAGGGTGGGCCGACTGGGACCATATCGAACGTTGGGCCGGGGCGTATCAATATAGCGCCCACATCACGCAGATGTTCTGGGTGCCTCAGCACTGCCTGGCCGGCTGGACGCTGGCCCTCGCCTATATGCTCTGGCGTAAGGGCATTGTGCCCATCGGCCTGTTTGGAGCCATGCTGCCGCTGGTGGCGATCTGGTCCCCCCTGGCGGTGATGGGCGCCCTGCCCTTCGCCCTGTACGCTGCTGTTGTTGTCCTTCGGACCAGAGGCTGGGGCTGGCTCGATGTTCTGCTGTGCGCGACAGCGATGCTGCTGGCTATTCCGGCACTCCTTTATCTGTCCGCGGATGCCGCGTCTGTCGGCTCCGGCGTGCGTCCCCCGACTGTGGTCTACGGCCTGTTCATCCTGCTGGAAGTCCTGCCCTTCCTTGTCCCTTTGTTGCGTGACCGGGCCGGTGCCGGCGACCGTGCGACGATCCTGATCGCCGGTGCTTGCCTTTTCCTCATGCCGCTCTGGGGCATCGGCCTCAGCAACGATTTTCAGATGCGCGCGTCCATCATGCCGCTGGCACTGGTCGCCATTGCCTTTGTCCAATGGGGAAATGAGCGGACATATTGGCCGGGCAAAGCTTGGTTTATTGTCGTTGTGGCTCTTGGGGCGGTAACTGGCACCGCGGAAGCGGCGCGCGCACTGCGGCTTGGGCCTTCCCCCGTGCCGCGCTGTTCGCTTGCCGGCGCATGGGACCGCCAGACCGGATTTGTCGTGCCGCACGCCTCCTACTTCGCCGCGCGCGCTGCGTTTGCGATCAGGATCGATCCAGCCGAACGGGTGCCCGCCACGCAGCCAGCACGCTGCTGGGATCGAGCGTGGCCGGTGGTCAAGAACGTCGCCATGGAAAGGCTGGATCGCCAATGACATCCTCCCTCACGATCCTCGCCGTCTACGCTGCTCTCCTCCTTGCCGTGCTGCTGACACCCTATGCGTCGCTGTGCGTCGGGCCGGACCGGCTGACGGGGCGCCTGCTCTGCACCCTGCTGCTCGGCGGCGCGCTTGTCCTGACGATCGCCCGGCAGGATCTGCCAGGGCTCGGCGCGTTCCTGCTGCTGCCGCTTGCCGGACTGGGAGCGGCCGCTCTGCTGGGCGGCGTGACGGCGGCGTTGCTGTTTGCCACCGTCATCTGGTGGTGGACCACCTTTCAGGTCGGCACAGGTCCGGCCATTATTTTTGCCATGCTGGCGCTCGCCGCCGGGTCTCTGCCGCGCTGGAAGCGCCTTTCGACGCCCAGCAACCGCCAGCCCAGCCTGCCCCTGGCCATGCTGGCATGCCTGCTGATTGGCCTGTGCGCAGGATTGGTCACGGTGCCGTTCGAGTCCCCTGATCCGCTCTATACAGCCTGGCACCACTGGAGCGCCCTTCTCGCGCCGGTTGAGGCATGGCGCGGCGGCGGCGTGCCCTATCGCGACTTCCCCATCCAATATGGGCTTGGGCCAACGACGCTTTTGCTGGCCAGCTGCGGCACGGATTGCTGGCGCGGCCTTTTCTACACGGCCACCGTCGCGAATGCACTCTACTTCGCCACCCTGGCCGGCTGCGCGATCATCCTGAGCGCCCGCGCGCCTCTTGGCGTGCGCTGGCTGGCGCTGCTGGCCCTGTTCTGCGCCAGCTTCATCTGGACGGGTTTCCCGATTCAATTCGCCGGCCCCGTCATAACGCCGGCGGTTGCCGGCCTGCGGTTCCTGACCATCTCTGCGCTGCTGTTTCACATATTGCTGGCCGAACAGCGGCAGGCGCGACGCGACTGGATCGGCCATGCGATCTGGCTGGTCGACCTCTTCTGGTCGCCGGAAGCCGCCTTTTTCGCAACCGTCATCTGGTGGCCCTATCTGGCGCTCCGCGACGCGACAGCTGCCGATGATGGGCGCGCAGCCTTGCTTACCCTGTTACGCGGCGCGGCGCGTGGCACCATCGCCCTGGCTGCTGGCATCGGTGCTCTTGTGCTCCTTCTCTGGCTGCTGTCGGACGGAAGCATCATGCCGGCGGACTTCTTCGCATATATCCAACACCCGCCGGGCATGCGGCCGATCAAGCCCTTGGGCACGATCTGGATCGCGCTGGCGTCGATTGCGCTCGCCTTGCTGGTACTGGCGCGGCAAGGTCTATCGCCTGCATCGCGGTCCTTCTATGCCTGCCTGTCGGGGTTCGTTGCCGCCGGAATCTATTATCTCAGCCGCAGTCACGACAATAATATCCTCAATCTTTTCCCGCTGCTGGTTCCCGTGCTGCTGGCGACTCTGGCCGGTGTAGAGCGTCTCCCCGCCACCGCCCAGGCCTTCGTCAGGGGATTCGTCCACACGGCGCTCGCAGCGATGGTCGCGTTCGTGGCGACCTTCAACTACGCCCCATGGCGGGAAGGGCTGGCCAAGGCGGGGCTGGTGGCAGGGCCGGATCGGATGCTGTCCCGCCTGTCGGCGGCACGCGGCGATAGTGCCATTCTGTCGCCGGATGCCGTCGCGGCGCTGGACTATCTTCGTGGCCGTCATGCGGGCGCGGTGATGCTGTTCGACGAGCGCAGGGTCATACCGCGTACGCCTGGCGGCACGGCCTGGACGAGCGTCAACAATATCGCGAATTTCGAGCCCCTGCCCGGTGCGATGATCCTTGACTATATCCAACGGAGCGCCGCGTCTCACCGCCGGTCCGGCTGGATCGTCGTCGGACCGGGCTTCCAGCCTTGGGCGGACGCCTTCCTGACCGCCTACGATGTTCGGAAGCGCAAGAGCCTCGGCCGGTACGAGGCCCTTTACCTTACGCCTCGCAGCGTGTCGGCCAATGTACAGGATGTGCGGCGCGCCGCGCAGGCACTCGACCGGCACGCGCCCCGTCAGCGCGATCATTGAACGGCAACATCGAGCCGCCGCCAGGTTGAGCATCGCCATTCGGGTTTACGGGCGTGTCGTGCAATGATACCTCCCCCAGTTCAGTCTCACGTCCGGATATCAAAACGCAATCTTGCTGCGCCCAGCCAACCTTCCTAAGCCGCGGGTCAGGAGGACGTCCGATGTCTTTTGGATGCGAATCGATCGGCGGCAGGCGCGTACTGTTCGTCATGGCGGTCGAGGCGGAATATGGCCCGCACCTGCGCGCCCGTTTTTCTCCTTTGCTGACCGGCGTAGGGCCCATCGAAGCTGCATTGGCAACCGGCATGGCGTTGCAGGATCTTGCGCGTCAGCATGCCTTGCCGGACCTCGTCCTATGCCTGGGGTCGGCGGGGTCCAGGATCTGCCCGCTGGGGGACATTTTCCAGATCGCCAGCGTATCGTGGCGCGACATGGACGCGTCGCGGCTTGGCTTTGCCAAGGGTGTGACGCCTTTCATCGATCATCCGGCGGACGTGCCCCTCGTCACCCCCCTTGCGCTGCCGCTCGCCCGGCTTTCCACTGGCGCCAACGTCGTAGGCGGCGACGACTATGCCGCCATCGATGCCGACATGGTCGACATGGAAACGTTCGCTGTGGCTCGCGCCAGCGCCCGCTTCGACGTGCCGCTCATGGGGCTTCGTGGCGTGTCCGACGGACCGGGAGAGTTGGATCACATCCACAGCTGGATGGAATTGCTGGGCCTGATCGACGAGAGGCTGGCGGCGGCGGTGGACCAGCTGGAGCCCGCGCTAAACGACTGGCAAAGCTAAGCTGAACGCTATTTGTTGGTATCTGGTCCGGCAGCAGCAAGCCCTCTGCAGTCACCACTGAGGCCGATCAATGCCCGTCGAAGGTCAGGATCGCGCGCGCCGCGACTCCTTCCGCTTCCAGCGCGGCGCGACCGCCAAGGTCGGGCAAATCGATCGCGAACAGCGCCATTAACACATCGGCGCCCTGCTCCCTCAGCAGTTGCGCCGCAGCTATCGCCGTACCGCCCGTCGCGATAAGGTCATCGACCAGAATGACGCGGCTACCATTCGGCACTTGCCCGCGATGCAGTTCCAGGCGGTCCGTGCCATATTCCAGGACATAATCGATGCCGACGGTCACCCCCGGCAGCTTGCCCGCCTTGCGGACGGGGACGAAGCCCTTGCCGATGGCAAGCGCGATCGCCGCGCCCAGAATGAAGCCGCGCGCCTCTATGCCGACAACAAGGTCGGGGTCGAGAGGGCGGGCGATGGCCGCCAGTTCATCGATCAGCGTCCGGAATCCCTCGCCATCGGCCAGCAGGGTCGTGATGTCGCGGAATTGAATCCCTGCTTTCGGGAAGTCGGGGATAGTGCGGACCAGGTCGGCCAGATGGATGCTCATGCCGCCTCCATAGAGAAAGGGCGCAGCCCCCTCAAGGAAGCCGCGCCCTTCCTCCTTTTCCTAACAGCGCTCAGGCGGCCTTTTTCTTGTCCGCCCAGATATTCTGGTAGGCCATATAGGCAAGCGCGGTGGCGATCAGCAGGAAGATGATGCTGGCGACGCCCGCCCGGCGGCGGTTCTCCAGCTTCGGCTCAGCGGTCCAGGTCAGGAACGCGGCCACATCCTGCGCCATCTGATCGACCGTCGCCTTGGTGCCGTCGCCATAGCTAACCTGCCCTTCGGCCGTCAGCGGCGGTGCCATGGCCAGGTTCAGGTTGGCGAAATAGGGGTTGTAATGCAGCCCCTCGGGCGTCTTGGCGTCCGGAAACTCCTTCAGCAGTTCGGCAGGCTGCTGCTGATAGCCGGTGATCAGCGAATAGACATAGGCGCTGCCATGGTGGCGGGCCTTTGTCATCAGCGACAGGTCAGGCGGGATGGCATTGTTGTTCGCCGCAGCCGCCGCGACATTGTTCGCGAAGGGCTTGGGGAAATGATCGGCCGGAACCGGATCGCGCGTCGACATCTCACCCGTCTTGGGATCGACGTCGGGCGTCTTGATGGCCCACTGCTTGGCGATCGCCTTCACTTCGGCCTCGTTATAGCCGAGCGCCTGCAGATCGCGGAAGGCCACGAACTTCAGGCTGTGGCAGGCCGAGCAGACCTCCTTGAACACCTGAAAGCCGCGCTGCAACTGGCGGCGATCATATTTGCCGAACGGGCCGTCGAAGGAGAAGGAGACATGCTTGGGCTGAAGGTGGAATTCATGTTCCACCGTGGGCTGCGGCGGCTCGCTGACATAAGCCACAGCCCCGACCAGGAAGGAGATCAGCAGCCAGCCCGCGAAGAAGAGACCGACAAGAAATGCGCCGATGCGAACCATTGAAGCTGTCCCCCTTAACCGGCGTTCGAAGGCTGCGGATCGGCGCCCATGCCGGGCAGCGCATCCTGTTCGCCTTTTATGTTGTAGCGATTAAGCACCGATTCCGTGATCGATCCCGGCAGCGGCAGCGGCTTTTCGAAGCGCGCGATCAGCGGCAGGACGATGAGGAAGTGCGCGAAATAATAGGCCGCCGCGACCTGTGAGATCATCACATAGGGTTCTTCCGCCGGCGCGCCGCCGCAATAGCCCAGGATCAGCACGTCGAGGATGAGGATCCAGAAGAACTTCTTGAAGGTCGGCCGGTAGTTGCCCGACCGCACCGGCGACGTGTCGAGCCAGGGCAGGAAGAAGAGCAGCAGGATCGACGCGAACATCGCCAGCACGCCCAGCAGCTTCGCCGGCACGAAGAAGAAGTCCACGGTAAAGGCGCGCAGGATCGCATAGAAGGGCCAGAAATACCATTCCGGCACGATGTGCGCGGGCGTCGAGAGCGGGTTCGCCTCTATATAATTGTCCGGGTGGCCCAGATAATTGGGCGCGAAGAACAGCATGATCGCGAAGAGGATCAGGAATATGCCGACCCCGAACCCGTCCTTTGCCGTATAATAGGGGTGGAACGGCACCGTATCCTGCGGCCCCTTCACCTCGACGCCGGTCGGGTTCGACGATCCCGGAATATGCAGCGCCCAGATGTGCAGGATGATGACCCCCGCGATCACGAAGGGCAGTAGGAAGTGCAGCGAGAAGAAGCGGTTCAAGGATGCGTTGCCGGGCGCGAAGCCGCCCAGCAGCCAGGTCTGGATCGGCTCGCCCACCACCGGGATCGCACCGAACAGGCCGGTAATGACCTTCGCGCCCCAATAGCTCATCTGGCCCCATGGCAGCACATAGCCCATGAAGGCCGTCGCCATCATCAGCAGGAAAATGACGAGGCCCAGCAGCCACACCATCTCGCGCGGCGCCTTGTACGATCCGTAGAACAGGCCGCGGAAGATGTGGAGATAGACGACGATGAAGAAGAAGCTCGCGCCGTTGGCGTGGGCATAGCGCATTAGCCAGCCGGCGTTCACGTCACGCATCGTCTGCTCGACCGTGCCGAAGGCGACCAGATCATTGGCGCCATAATGCATCGCCATGATCACGCCGGTGACGATCTGGATGACCAGAGCGAGGCCGGCCAGCACGCCGAAATTCCAGAAATAGTTGAGGTTGCGCGGCACGGGATAGCCCGCGCCGATCGCGTTGTAGACGAGGCGGGGAAGCGGCAGCTTCTCGTCCACCCACTGGGTCAGCGGGTGCTTGGGAGTGTAATGCTCAGCCCAGGGAAAGCTCATCGTTTCTTACCTCAGCCTACGAGAATGGCGGTGTCGGAAGTGAAGCTGAACTTCGGAACTTCCAGATTCTTGGGCGCGGGGCCTTTGCGGATGCGCGCGGCGGTGTCGTAGGAAGAACCGTGGCAGGGGCAGAAATAGCCGCCGAACTCGCCGCGATTCTCGCCTTCGCCAGCACCGAGAGGCACGCAGCCCAGATGCGTGCACACGCCCATGGTGATCAGCCACTGCTTCTTGCCATCGACGGTGCGCTCTTCCAGCGTCTGCGGATCGCGCAGCGTGGAAGGATCGACCTTGTCGGCTTCGGCAATTTCCTTGTCGGTCAGGTGCCGCACGAACAGCGGCTGCGAACGGAAGGTGGTCTTGACCGCCTGCCCCGGCTGGATCGCCGACAGGTCGACCTCGGTCGAGGCGAGCGCCAGTACGTCGGCGCTGGGGTTCATCTGATCGATCAGCGGCAGGACGACCGCAACCGCGCCAACCCCGGCGAAGCTGACCGCAGCGATATTGATGAAATCGCGGCGACGCACACCTTCTTCGCCGGATAGATCGTGACCGTCAGAATGCTCTACGCTCGCCATGCACCTCTACCCTTGCAAGACTTCCCTGGCACACCGCATGCCGTTACCGGCGCTGATTATCAAGGAAAATGGGTCGCCGGACATGGCCGCCCCGCCTTCCCCCCGGCGTGGTTCGAGGGCCTGATAACCGGACTGCAAGCGCTTTGCCAACAGCAAACTCGCGCACCCTATGACAATTTGCCGCAGTGCATTAAGGCGCTGCCCATGCGTATCGCCCTTTATCAACCGGAGATCGCCGGCAATGTCGGCGCAATTTTGCGCCTCGCGGCCTGCTTTTCCGTGCCCGTGGACATCATCATGCCGACGGGTTTCGCTTTTTCCGACGCGCGGCTGAAACGCGCGGCAATGGATTATGGAGAGGCTGCCGAGGTGACCCGCCATGCCAATTTCGCGGCGTTCGACGCCGAAAGGCGCGCGCGGGGCAGTCGGCTGCTCCTGATGAGCGCCCATGCCTCGCAGCGGTTGCCGGACGTGCGGTTCCAGCCTGACGATGTGCTGCTGATGGGATCGGAAAGCGCCGGCGTGCCGCCGGAGGTCCGCGACATCGCCGACATCCGCGTGCGCATCCCCATGGCGCCGGGCTTCCGATCCCTCAATGTCGCCGTGTCCACCGGCATCGCGGTTGCAGAAGCACTGCGCCAGACCGAAGGATTCCCGTCA
>JACESO010000046.1 GCA_013911745.1 Sphingobium sp.
GGCGTAACGGGCCTGTTCACCCCCGGCATCAGCCAAGCCAACGCCACATTGTTCCTTGGCGCTTGCATCGCGCTGACCGCCTTCCCCATGCTGGCGCGCATCATCAACGAAAATGGCCTGGCCAACTCGTCGCTCGGTACGCTGGCGCTGACGGCAGGCGCATTCGACGACGCGACGTCCTGGTGCGTGCTGGCGATCGTGCTGGCGACGTTCGGGGCAGGGGCGGGGGTCGCCATCATCGCGATCGGCGGCGCGATCCTCTACGGGGCCTTCATGCTGCTGTTCGGCCGGCGGCTGCTTGCGCCGCTAGGAGAGGCGGTCGAACGGCGGGGCGAAATGAGCATGCAGGTGCTTGCCATCACCATGATGCTCTTCTGCTTGTCCGCCTTCCTGATGGACGCGATCGGCATTCATGCCATATTCGGAGGCTTCCTGATGGGAGCATGCATGCCCCGTGGCAAGTTCGTGGAGGAACTGAAGCAGAAGGTGGAGCCTATCGCGGTCGTCCTGCTGCTGCCCATGTTCTTCACCTATTCCGGCCTCAATACCCGGATGGACATGGTCAATTCGGTCAGCCT
This sequence comes from Sphingobium sp., assembly GCA_013911745.1. Lineage (GTDB taxonomy): Bacteria > Pseudomonadota > Alphaproteobacteria > Sphingomonadales > Sphingomonadaceae > Sphingobium > Sphingobium olei. The sequence continues at coordinate 579 of JACESO010000046.1, forward strand.
GCTGCTGATCGCACTGGTCGTGCTGTTCGTTTCGATCTTGGCGAAATTCGGTGCCTGCTATGCGGCGGCGCGGCTGACCGGGGAGGATAACCGCACCGCGCTCGGCATCGGGGCCCTCATGAATTCGCGCGGGCTGATGGAGCTCATCATCATCAATATCGGCCTGCAAAAAGGCATTATCGGCCCGACGCTCTTTTCGATGCTGGTGCTGATGGCGATCGTGACGACAGTGATGGCGACGCCACTGTTCGAGGCGGTCTATGGCCGCAAGGCGCGTCGCGACGGTGTGCTGGACGCGGAAGGCGGACAGCGGCTCGCAGCGGCCTGACGCTCAGGCGTTGATCTGGCGGATCAGGGTGCGATGGGGCGGCAGGTCTTGCATCGCCTGCTCCCCATAATGGCGGATTTGCGCGAACAGCCGCTGCGCCCCGATGTCCGACAGGCCGCTTGCTCCAGGCGCGGCCTCCGTTTCGAAGCCCATGCCGTAGAGAATATACTGATAGTTGAAGTAGGCGAAGCTCTCGAGATCCAGCAGGAAGTCGAAGCGGCTCGGCGGCCGGTGGCGCCATTGCTTCAGCATCTCCTTCAGGCTGTCGGGGATGGATGCGGGATCGGCATTGTCGCGCCAGAAAGGCTCCTCTCGCCGGCTGAGGCAATAATGGAGCTTCAGGAAATCGACGATCCGCTCGTAGCGGCCGGCGATCAACCGGTTGAAGCGGGCGGCAGGCGCATCTACCGATCCTGTCATCGGCAGCAGTTCCGCGATCATGGCGACGGCCGCCTCTATCATCAGGATGCCGGTGGATTCCAGCGGCTCCAGAAAGCCACCCGACAGCCCCACCGCCACGCAATTGCCGATCCATTGCCGCGCGCGATAACCAGGCTCGAAGGGAATGATACGCGCGGCATAGGCATCATGCCCGATATAATCCCTGAGCGTCCGCGCCGCCTCCTCATCGCTCATATGGGCGGATGAATAGACGGAGCCGATGCCCCGCGCGCTTTCCAGCCCGATGTCCCAGGTCCAGCCGGCCGCATGGGCGGCGGCGATGGTGACGCTCTCGATCGGCGCATCGGGATCGGCACAGGGAATCTTGCAGGCGAGCGCGCGATCGGTGAACAGGATGTGCCGCACGGAGGTGAAATCGGCCTGCAGCGCTTCGCCGATCAGGGCGGCGCGAAATCCGGTGCAGTCGATGTAGAGGTCGGCTTCCAACTTGCCGTGGTCGCGGGTGACGATCCGCGCGATGCCACCTGCGCCATCTGGTTCGACGCCCGTAAGCATTCCTTCGACATGGTGGACGCCGAGGTCCACGGCCCGGCGACGCAACAGGGCCGCGAATTTTCCCGCGTCGAAATGATAGGCATAGTCGAGCGGCCCGGAATAGCCGCTCTCGCTGCGTGTCTTGGGCGCGCGTCCCGCAATTGCCACGCCATGCTGGATGGTCGCCGCCTGTGCGAAGGCCGGCCGGGACCGGGCATCCTGCTGCAGCCAGCCGGGTAGCACATTGGCCTCATCGGCCTGAAAGGGCGCATCGAAAGGGTGGAGATATTGGTGGCGGCTGCCGTCCGGGCGAGGTGCGTGCAGCCAGTCGTCGAACCTTATTCCCTGCTTGAATGTGGCGGAGCTTGCGCGGATGAAATCCCGTTCCTCGATACCCAGAAAATCGAGCGTTCCCCGGATCGTGGGAAACGTCCCTTCGCCAACGCCGATGATGCCCAGGTCCGGCGATTCGAGCAGCGTGATATCGACCTGCCCGGTGCCTTCGAAGAAGCGCGCGAGATAGGCGGCGGTCAGCCATCCGGCCGTTCCCCCTCCCACGATCAGGATCCTGCGCGCGCATTGCATGACCCTTTGCTAGCCTATCCTGGCGGGCAGGTCGATCAGTCTGGGCACTGCAAGCAGCATACCCCTTTGTCACCCGCCGCCGATTTGCCTTGCGGTGAAAAAGCGTTAGGGCTTTTGGCCGATGTCCCTTCCGTTTCGTCTGCTGCTGGCGCTCCTGTGCCTGTTTTCATCTGTATTTGCCGCTGCCGCCGGGCCGGCCAATCGACCGACGCCGGGGTTCGTTCGTGTGGCGATCGACACGTCGGTCGGCAGGATCATCGTGGCGGTCGACCAGAAGCACGCGCCGCTGACGTCCGCCAATTTCCTGACCTATGTCGACGATGGCCGGTTCGACGGCGTCACCTTCTATCGCGCGGCGCGGCGGAAGAGCGATCCCCACTACGGCCTGATCCAGGGCGGGATCGATACCGACGCGCGCCGGTCCCTGCCGCCGATCCCGCACGAATCCACCACGCGGACCGGCATCCGCCATCTGGACGCCACCCTGTCGATGGCGCGGCCCAACCGCCCAAATTCGGCCATGGGCAATTTCTTCATCACCATCGGCCCGACACCCAACATGGACGCGCGCGGGGACTATATCGGCTATGCCGCCTTCGGCCATGTGGTCGCGGGCATGGATGTCGTGAAGAAAATCCTCGCCGTGCCGACCTGCTGCGGATCGGGGCCGATGCGCGGGCAGATGATCGTGAAGCCAGTTAAGATCCTGCGCGCGCGGCGATTGGACGGCACGCCCAGGCCCAGCCGAGGGGTCAAGCCTTGGCTTATCGGCCTCAATAGGGAGACAGCGAAGTAGACAGCCTCATGCGAACGTCGCCTGAGTCCGCGCCCAGCCGCGCCCGCTTCCCCGGGGCGGCCGCGCCTGTATCTTCTTCCAGGCCTGTTCGTGGAAGAAGAAGGCGACGGCGTTGATCATCGGTTCGACAAGGGCGATGCCGCCCGCCAGCGCCAGCGACCCGGTCATGACATAGGCCACGGTGAATCCGACCGTCAGGTGGATGGTCAGGTAGGTTCCGGTCTTGATGAGGTCCAGCGGCATGGGGCGTCTCCTTCCGTGTTGCAGTTAATAGTCATTCGCAACAATGGCCAACGCGTCTTTCCACTGGCTCTGATCGATCGGGACGATCATTGTCGCCGCTGAGGAGATCGCGCATGACGGGACGCATCAGGATAGGGATTGGCGGCTGGGTCTATGAGCCTTGGCGGGGCAGTTTCTACCCCGCAGGACTGAGGCAGAAGGACGAGCTTGCCTATGTGGGCGCGCATCTGACCGCGACCGAGATCAACGCGACCTATTATAGCAGCCAGAAGCCTGCGACCTTCGCCGGCTGGGCCAAGGCCGTGCCCGACGGATTTCAGTTCGCGGTGAAGGCGTCGCGCTTCTGCACCAATCGCAAGCTGCTGGCGGATGCAGGCGAGTCCGTCGCAAAATTCGTAGGGCAGGGCATTGCCGAGCTGGGCGACCGACTGGGGCCGATCCTGTGGCAGTTCATGCCCACCAAGAAATTCGACCCGGAGGATTTCGGCGCGTTCCTGAAGCTGCTGCCCGACAGCGCGGATGGCGTGCCGCTGCGCCATGCGCTGGAGGTCAGGCACGAGAGTTTCGACGATCCCCGCTTCCTCTATCTTGCGCGGCAGGCGGGCGCGGCGGTGGTGCTGGCCGATCATCCCGACTATCCGGCGATCCGCGGGGAGGATGTCGGCTTTTCCTACATGCGGCTGATGCGCGCCCAAGCTGATGAGCCGACGGGTTACTCCGCGACCGACATCGCGCGGTGGGCGAACCAAGCCAGCGAACAGGCTGCGCGTGGCGACGTCTTTGCCTTCTTCATCAGCGGGGCGAAAGAACGCAATCCCGCTGCCGCGCAGGCGATGATCGTGGCTTTAGAGTGACACCTGTTGCATTTGATGCAATTGGAAAGTCATCCTTTGCGATTGTTACAAGAGTATGACGGGCGTAGGGGCGCTCACCGCCTGAAGATAGGCGGCTATTCTTGTAATGACGGAGCAAAATATGCGTCAGGCTTTTCAGGGTGCGGTGCTTGCCATCGCCGTCGGCGTACAGATGCTGACCTTCTATTCGGTGCTGTATGCCTGATCGCGAGCGATCGCGATCTTCATCTCGATTGGACGGGATGCAAAAAGGCCGCTCCTGGGATAACCAGGGCGGCCTTTTTACTTATCATTTACCTTTTGTCTTCGGTTTTCATCCTTCCGCCAGCCAGCCTGCGAGCAGATAGGCGACGACACCGATCGGCCCTAGCGCACACAGCGTCAGGAGGACGAGCGCCACGCGAACCAGCGTGACATCCAGGCCGGTGCGGTTGGCGATGCCGGCGCACACGCCCATGATCTTGCCATTGCGACGGTCGAGGGTGAAAATGTTGTTCATGGTTCGGGCTTTCTGCTTCGGGATGGCGGAAGAGGATGGGGCGATCAGGCGACAGGGACGACGGGCACGGCGGCGCCGACGAACAGGCCTGCGAAGATGACGGCACCCAGCAGGGCGAAGGCGACGTTGTGGATCTTGACGACGGACATGACTGGATACTCCCTGATCTCTGGCCGGATCACCCGGCCTTCATGCCAAACGATATTGCAGAGGGCGTGCCAGTTTCGATTTTTGGCGGAAATGCGTCGATCAACAGCATCACGCTGCGCCAGTGTGCGATCATGATCCCCTCAAGTTGGGAAATTTCCCGGCCTGTTGGTGAAAGTTGCGCAGATGACTGACGATTTGCTCTTCGTCTACGGCACGTTGCGCAAGGGGTGCCCGCATTCGAGGGCGCTTCGGCTAGCGGCGGAGGCGGCCTATGTCGGTGCGGCAAGCGCCTCCGGGCACCTCTATCGCGTTGCCGACTATCCCGGCTTCGTGCCAGGCAGCGAAGGCAGGGTATGCGGCGATCTGTTCCGGCTAGCCCGCCCGCATGTGACGCTCGCCTGGCTCGACGAGTATGAGGAATGCGCGCCGCATTTCCCCGCGCCGCACGAATATCGGCGACAGCGGCTGACGGTCGATGGTCCGCACGGCGGGGCCGAGGCGTGGACCTATGTCTACGCGCTACCGGTCGGGAATCTGGAGCCTATCGACGGCGGTGACTTCCTGGCTTGCGCGCCCAAGGACGGCGGCTAGTCTGCCCGCGCGGCGGGAGAGGAACAGGAGAGCATGACAATGGATCGTGACGGGAAGGAGCATCCGGCGGCGGACCGGCTGGCGGAGGACATCAACTGGATCGGCAGCATCGGGCTGCAACGCCGGCATGTGCTGACCGGCGGCGCTTTTGCGGCGGGCTTCGCCGCTGCCTGCCGGCCGATCGCCAGCAGCGCGGTGGAAACGCCGGGAGACGGCCTCACCCAGGAAAGCGTATCGATTCGCGCCAGTGACGGCTTTGCCATGCCGGCGTTCGTCGCCCGCCCGGCCGGCGGCAAGCCCGCGCCCGTCATCGTCGTCGTCCATGAGATTTTCGGCGTGCATGAATGGATCCGCGACATGTGCCGGCGCTTCGCCAAGGCCGGCTACTATGCCATCGCGCCGGACCTGTTCGCCCGCCATGGCGATGCGACCAAGATCGCCGATTTCAAGCAGTTGGTCGGTACCATCGTGTCCAAGGCGTCGGACGCGCAGGTCATGGCCGACATCGACACGACCTATGCCTGGGCAGGCAGCCATGGCGGCAACGGCAAGCGGCGGGGCATCACCGGCTTTTGCTGGGGCGGACGCGTCGTATGGCTCTATGCCGCACATAGTGCCGCGCTGAAGGCCGGTGTTGCTTTCTACGGCCGGCTCGTCAGTGACAAGACGCCGCTCCAGCCGTCGAGCGTGATCGAGGAAGTGGGCAAGCTCAAGGCCCCGGTGCTCGGCCAATATGGGTCGCTGGACAAGGGCATCCCCTTGAAGGATGTGGAAGCGATGCGCGCGGCGCTGGCCCAAGCGGGCAAGTCTCCGCCCGACGCCATTACCGTGCATGAAGGAGCCGACCATGGCTTCATGGCGGATTACCGGCCGAGCTATAATGAAGCCGCCGCTGCCCAGGCCTGGTCGCAGACGCTGGCCTGGTTCGGCAAATATGTGAAAGGATAGGCTTTTCGCCTGCCCGGTCCGCGCATGTCGGACCGGGCGACGCGACCTATTTGTTCTTCATCGCCTCGACCGCTGCGAGCGTGCTTTTCACATGGCCGGCATAGTTCATTTCGCTGTGGACGAAGGCGATCCGGCCGGAAGGCGCGATGACGTAGGAGGTGCGGTCCGTCATGCCCGGCCGCATCTTGAGTGCGACGTCATAGCCCGACACGATGTTGGGGCCGGCGGACGCCACGGCGAACTTGCCCGCGCACTCCTTGGTGGAGAAGGCGACCAGATCATCCACCGGGTCGCCCGACATGCCGATGACCGTCGCGCCCGCCGCCTTGAACTTGTCGATATTCTCGGCGAACTCCCGCGCTTCGGCCGAACAGCCGGGCGTGAACGCCTTGGGGAAGAAATAGAGGACGACCGGGCCGCGCTTCAACTGATGCGAGAGCGTGAGCGTGAAGGTCTTTCCCGCCTGTGCGCCGCGCGTAGTGAAGTCCGGGGCTTTGGCGCCCACGGCGAGCGCAGCCATCGCACCGCTGGAACTCAGCATGGCTGCTGCGGCGGTGAGGGACAGGGTCAGGCGCTTCATCGGCAGGCACTCCTTCGGACGGTTCGGTCACAGGCGCGCAAGTACGCGCCATCAGGGGACGATTGATGATCCCGATGGCGCGCCCATGCAAGCTGGATAAAAGGGTGTCCGATGAGAGATAAGCAAAATTTTGGAGCGCCATTCATGGGAACCGGACCGTACGCAACCGGTTTCTGTTTCATGCGCGTCACGATCTGCCTTTCTTCGCTGATCCTGCTTGCCGCCTGCGGCAGCGAGGAAGGAGGCGGACGACAGCCGGGCGTGGCGACCAACATCGTGGACAGGGCTTTGCCCGACAGGATGGACGCGGAACCGACATCCAACGCGATCCAGACCGCCGAAGCGCCTCCCGCCGTCGATGCGCCGCCGCCTCCATACGCGCCTACCGGATTGATCCCCGCATCGTTGCAAGGGCGTTGGACGGGGGTCGATGATCGCTGCGGTGACCGCGCAGCCGATCTGGAACTCACGATCGAACCGGAAAACTTTGTTTTCCACGAAAGCGTCGGGGCGGTGCAATCGGTCACGCAGGGCGAGGAAGGCGGCGTGCGGGTAACGGCGGCCTTCACCGGCGAAGGGCAAAGCTGGACGCGTACGCTGGACCTGCGGCCCTCGGCTGACGGCGGCAGGCTGACGATCGTCAACGACGGGATCGCCACGACCCGGAAACGGTGCTGAACGCACGGCCGGTCTTTCTTCGACCGGCTCGCCCCGCTACAGCCGCGCGATGATCGGTCGGCTCACCCTAAGCGATTTCCGCAACCATGCGGACGCGCTGATCGTGCCGGACCACGCCTTCGTCCTGCTGACCGGCGACAATGGGGCGGGCAAGACCAACATATTGGAAGCTGTGTCGATGCTGGCGCCGGGCCGCGGCCTGCGTGGCGCTGCGCTGTCGGCCATGGCGCGCCAGGACGGGCCGGGCGGGTTCGGCATCGCCGCGGAGGTGGACGGCGTGGTGCTGGGCACTGGAGTGACGGCGTCCGCGCCGGAGCGGCGGCAGGTGCGGATCGGGGGCGTGGCCGCCTCCGCCAACGCGCTCGCCGATCATCTCTCGATCGTCTGGCTGACCCCGGCGATGGACCGGCTGTTCCTCGACAGTCCCGGTGGGCGGCGGCGTTTCCTGGATCGGCTGACGCTGGCGCTGCATCCCGGACATGCGGCGCACAGCGCGCGCTACGACGCGGCAATGCGGGCGCGCAACCGGCTGCTGACGGACTTGCGCAGCGCCGATCCGGCGTGGCTGACGGCGCTCGAGACCCAGATGGGCGAGCATGGTGCAGCGCTGGCCCAGGCGCGTCTGGACCTTGTCTCGCGCCTCGATCAGGTGCTGCTGGCGCAGCCTGAAGAGCCGTTCGCCCGTCCATATGTGACCATCGAAGGGGATGAGGAGGACGGCGAGCCGCTCGCCATGCGGCTGGCGCGCGGACGGCGGCGCGACGCGGCGGCGGGACGGACATTGGCAGGGCCGCACCGCCATGATCTTGCGGTCACGCACGTCGCCAAGAATCAGGCGGCCGCCCTGTGCTCGACCGGGGAACAGAAGGCGCTGCTGCTGTCGATCCTGCTGGCGCACGCGGCGCTGGTTACCGCCGATCGGGGGCAGCCGCCGGTGCTGTTGCTGGATGAAGTGGCCGCGCATCTCGACCCGTCGCGGCGCGCCGCGCTGTTCGACCGTTTGCGCCAAAGCGCGGGGCAGGTCTGGATGACGGGGACGGAATCTAGTCTTTTCAATGACCTGACGTCGGCGACCCGGCTGACGGTAACGGCGGGCCACGTCTTTCGTTCCGCAACATAACGCAACGACCCAACGACTCGTCGCCTCGCGCTTTTCATGGCCGCCGCGCTCTGGCCTAAGCAGGCCATCGGGGTTGAAGCCTACCATAAGTCGGGGTCGCACTTCACATGTCAGCTGGTTTTCGCGCGTTTTTCGCGACGTTCTTTCTTGCGCTCTCGACACTCGCGACCGTTCCCGCCTCTGCTGGCACATTGCAATGCGCGCCCTTCGCTCGTCAGGTGTCCGGCATCGATTTGCATGGCAACGCCAACACCTGGTGGGGCCAAGCCGAAGGGCGCTATGACCGTGGTCACGAACCGCGCGTCGGCTCTGTCCTCGCTTTCGCCTCCAGCCGTTCGATGCCGGTCGGCCATGTCGCCATGGTCAGCAAGGTGGTGAGCGGTCGCGAAGTGCTGCTGACCCATGCCAACTGGTCCTATCGCGGCGGGATCGAGCGTGATGTCCGCGCCATCGACGTCTCGCCCAACAATGACTGGACTGACGTGCGCGTATGGTACGGCCCCACCGGTGGCCTTGGTCTTCGGTCCAACCCCGCCAAGGGCTTCATCTACGCCAGCGCGCCCAAGGCAGCCGATGCCGCGCCGGTGCAGATCGCATCGGCCGATGCGACGGGTGCCGCCGCGCTACGCGCTGCTTTCTAAACCATTAACCTTTCCACAACGGTCCTGAGACTAGGGTCGCTCCCGGTGGGCTGATTCAGGATTTCAGGATCGCATATGGTTCGAAAGGCGATCCGGACGGCAGTCATTCTGCTGTCCGGCATGATGGCTGCGCCTTCGCTTGGCGCGGGGATGCTGCAATGCGTGCCCTATGCCCGCATCGTATCGGGCGTGGAGATTCGCGGCGACGCGCTCACCTGGTGGGACCAGGCTGAGGGCCTCTACAAGCGGGGGACCAAGCCGAAGAAGGGTGCGGTTCTTGCTTTCCGCCCCTATGGTCCGATGGCGCTGGGCCATGTCGCCGTCGTCAGCAGGATATTGGATGACCGCCGCGTGCTGATCCGCCACGCCAACTGGTCCGCGCCGGGCGCGATCGAGGAAGATGTTCTGGCGCTGGACGTATCGGCGGAGGGGGACTGGAGCCAGGTCCGCGTCTGGTACAGCCCCACCGGGCAGATGGGCGCGCGCACCAACCCCACCTATGGCTTCATCTATCCCGCCAAGGCGAAGCTGCATGATTTCACCCCGGACCCGGCGCTGGGCGACAGCATACGCTTCGCCAATGTGGATCGCCGTGACTGGGATGCGGTTGCCGCCGGGCCGCGATCGGACACGCTGCGGCGGATGCCGGTCCTTGCACTCGGACGTACCCCTCCCGCTCCGGGCAAGCGGCGCAACAGCGCTCCGCGTCTGGAAGCCGATCTCTCCATCGCCCGCTATGCAGAGGCGGTGCCTGCCGAACGGACCTTGAGCGCCATCATCGCAGACGTGAAGCGGGAAGCGGTGCTGAACTGAAAAGGGGCGCTGTTCGCGCCCCTTTTCGTCATTCGGATTCGCTGGCTTTGTCGTCGGCGGCGGGCGGTTCGGACCCGTCCGCCGGGGCCTCGAACCAGGCCTCGACCTCGCCGGTCAGCTTGATCGTCAGCGGATTGCCGTGCCGGTCGCGCGTCTTGCCGGCGGCGACCCGAATCCAGCCTTCGGAAATGCAATATTCCTCCACATCCTTGCGCTCGCGCCCCTTGAAGCGGATGCCGATGCCGCGCTGGAGCACGTCCATGTCGAAATGGGGGCTCTTGGGATTGGTGGACAGATGGTTGGGGGGCGTGTCGCTCATGGATGTTTCCTTGGAAATATCGGCCGCGCCTAGCGGTTGCGCCCCGCCGCCGTCAACCGCCTTGGCCTTCGTCCACGTCGCAGAAGATGCGGCGGATGACCCCCCGGTCGAGCCAGGCACCGAAGCGGCTTTCCGCGTCGGCCAGGCCCGTGAACGGATAGGCGATCGGCCGGTCGTCCACGCTGCGGCTGGCGGCGGCCAATCGCGTCACCGCATCGGGAGCGGCGGTCAGGATGCGGCCGCGCCGGTCGGTGGAGGCGCTGTTGAGGCCCACGACATGCCCGTCCTCGGCAAAGACCGGACCCCCGCTGATGCCCGACAATGTGCCGTCGCTTTCGGGCAAGCGGCCGCGCTCCGCCCAGGCGAGCACCGGCTGCGTCACTTCGCTCCTGCCGCGTCGGGCATTCGCTTCGCCAATCAGTTCGGAAACCACCAGCGTCGGCTCGCCGGCCGGAAATCCCATATGATAGCCGGGGGTGCCCGGTTGCGGCATGCGCGGTGACAGGGGCAGGGCTTCGGGGCTGGACAAAGCATCGGGCACCAGGGCCGCGTCCGCCTCGCGGCTTTCGATGACCCGCTGCACCGGCCGCGCGAACCGGCCTTCCTCCAGCCCCACCCGCGCGCAGCCATGGGTCACATGTTCCGCCGTCAGCCACGCCCCGTCCCGGTCGACGGCGAAAGCGGTGCCCATCGAGTCCGCCTGCCTGCCCGGCTCCTCGATGGCATATCGCTCGTCGCCCCATTGCGGCATCGGCCGGCGTGGGGATCGCGGGTCATATTGCTCGATCCTCAAAGGCGGCGTTTCCACGCCCTGTCCGAACCAGGCGAGCAGCAACAGTCCGCCAAGGGCGAAGGGCAGGCAGCCGCATCCGCCGCGCGCCATGGGTCAGCCCGCGATCGCGGCGGCGGTCAGGCAGGCGATCGCCGCCTTCGTCATCGCAAGGAAGATGGCGGCCGACCGCTCGTTCGCTTCGATTCGCGCGGGCAGCGTGCCCAGCAGGAAGTCGACAAGGCGGAAGGCGATGAGTTGCAGCACCAGCGTGACGCTGCCCCAGATGATGATGTCCCAGACATTGACCGATCCGGCAAGGCAGAAGGCGAGCGGCACCGCAAGGCCGAGCGCCGCCCCGCCGAGCGAGATGGCGGCGGCCTCGTTGCCGACGCGGATCAGTGCGAACTCGTCATGTGGCGTAATCCAGAGATAGAGCGCGAGCGCTGCAATCCAGACCAGCGTCGCGCTCCCCAGGTGCAGGAGCAAGATCGGCAAGCCCGACAGAAGGCTGTGGATGACGGGCATGGGGTCGGTCATGCCTCCCCCAATGCAGCAACCCGCCCGAAGGTTCAATCGGGCGGGTCGTTGCGGTTCGGCAAATCAGCGGCAGATGCGAACGCGGACGTCCCGGTCGCGATAATAGTCGTACCGCCACTCGGTCCAGCAGCGCTGGCGATAGGCGTAGCGGTTGCCGCGCCAACCATGGCGATCGCCTCGCCAGCCGTACCGATCACCCCGCCAGTGCCGACGATCGCCGCGCCAATCGCGGCGGTCGTCCCACCGGCGATTGTCCCAGCGCCCGTCACGGCCGTCGCGCCAGCCGCCGCCATAATATTGCGCTTGTGCCGGGACAGCGGCGGAGCCGATACCGGCAAGGGCAATGCCTAGCACCGCCGCGCCCTTCCAAAAGAGTCTCATGTGCGTCTCTCCTCATCCGACCCGCCGACCCTTGGCGGGAGCATGAAGCGGAGAATGCGCGCATCGAACTGAACCGTCCGGGAACGGTGCCGTAAGCGGCGGTTAAGGATATTCAGCGGCCCCGCAGCGCGCTTTCGGCTTCCAGCATATAGTCGCGCGTGATCGGCAGAGCGCGGCGGTCGCGGACATATTGGACCTGGAAATTCACCATCCCGCCATGTTCGAATACCGTCGCCGCGCCAGCGAGGTAGAAGGTCCAGAGGCGGAAGAAACGCTCATCGTAAAGGCCGACGATCTCCGCCTTGTGCGCCATGGTCCGCTTGTACCATTCGCGGATGGTAAGGCCATAATGAATACGCAGCACCTCGACGTCCGTGACCATCAGGCGCGTGCCCTCGCTGCCGCGTATCATTTCGGAAAGGGCGGGGATGTAGCCGCCGGGAAAGATATATTTCTGGGTAAAGGCATCGGTGATGCCCGGTCCTTCGACACGGCCGATGGTGTGGATCAGCATGACGCCGTCGGGCGCCAGCAACTCGCGGCATTTATTGTAGAAAGTGCGGTAATGCGCGGTGCCGACATGTTCGAACATGCCCACCGACACGATCCGGTGGAACGGCCCTTCTATGTCGCGATAGTCGATCAATTCGAACCGGACATGGTCGGCCACCCCCGCGTCGGCGGCGCGCTGGCGCGCGACCTTGAGCTGTTCCTCCGACAAGGTGATGCCCGTTACGTCCACGCCGCAGGTACGGTGGAGGTAGAGCGCCATGCCGCCCCAGCCGCAGCCTATGTCCAGCACCTTCATGCCCGGTTTCAGGTGCAGCTTGGCGGCGATATGCGCCTTCTTGTCCTCCTGCGCCTGTTCCAGGCTGATCCCGGCCTCATTGTCCGCGTCGGGAAAATAGGCGCAGCTATATTGCTTGTCGCGGTCGAGGAAGAGGTCGTAGAGTGCGCCCGACAGGTCGTAATGATGGGCGACATTGGCCTTCGACCGGCTCTTGTGATTGAGGCGCCAGAATTTCTGGCGCGCGCTCTTGATGCCGCGGCTGAGGACGCTCTTGGCGTCGATCGAGCGGCCCTGCTCCCAAGGATTGTTGGCGCGGATCATAGATATGAATTCCAGGATGCCCCCGCCCTCGATCGTCACTCGCCCGTCGATCCATGCCTCCGCCATGCCGAGGCGCGGATCCTTCACGATGTCGAAGGGCACGCGCCCGTCCTTGAAGCGCAGGGCCAGCGCCGGGAAGGCGGGATCGGGTTGCCCGACCGTGAAACTGCCGCCTTTCGCATAGTGGATCGTCAATTGGCCGCGCGAAACCAGGCGCTTCAGAACATGCTCGAAAATCTTCATGGGGTCGTCCTGTCAGGTCATTTCGCGGGCGTCAAATTCCGGCATACCATTCATATCCGGCATGATCTTCCCAATAGCCGCCCTTGCCGCGGCCGATGGCGGACAGGCTTTCCACCGCTTCGATCCGTGTCAGATATTTGGCCTGCTTGTAGCCCAATTGCCGCTCTACCCGCAGGCGCAAGGGCGCGCCGTTGGCGACCGACAAAGGCCGGTCGTTGAGCGCGAAGGCAAGGATCGTCTGCGGGTGAAAAGCATCGACCAGATCGATGCTTTCATAATAGGGCTGGCCGTTGCCCATCCTGTCGGCGCAGTGAAGGACTATGTAGCGCGCGCCCGGACGCAGACCGGCGGCGTCCAGCACGGTCTTCAACGGCACGCCGCGCCACCTGCCGATCGCGCTCCACCCCTCGACGCAATCATGGCGGGTGATCTGTTCGCGGTGCGGAAGTGTGCGCAACTGAGACAGTGAAAGCGACAGCTTCCGCGCGACCTGCCCATCGACGCGCAGCCGCCAGTCGGCAAAGCCGCCCCGCCACCACGCCTTGTAGTCGGGCGTGTTGGGATTGGCGGTACCGTTCGCGCGGAAGAAGGGCGAAATCTGGTCCGGGCGATACTCGGTCGCCAGCGCGTCGCGCGCCATCAGGCTGCGCTGCGCCCATTTGTGGAAATTCTCGGCGGAAAACAGCGCCTCGCGGAAGGTCGCGTTCGCCGCCAGCCGATCGCAGCCCGCCAGCGTTGCGGTCGCGCCCAGCAGAAGTGCGCGGCGCGCGATCATCATGGCCGATCCTCCGGCAGCCGGTAGCGGCCAGTGAGGATGCCGCGCAGCTGGTTCAAGGGGCCGGACAGCAGCACCATCGCGATATGGACCAGGAAGAAGGCGAGCAGGGCAAAGGCCATGATGAAATGGATGGAGCGCGCCGACTGCCGTCCGCCCAGCAGGTCGAGCAGCCATGGCATCGCCGCGTTCATGCCCGGAGACATGGTGAGACCCGTCAGGATCAGCAGGGGCAGCGCGACGAAGATGACGCCGATATAGCTCGCCTTCTGCAACATGCCGCAGCGTAGCGCGGCCTGCCCGGTCGGGAAGCGCAACCGGGCATGGTCTTTCACGTCCTGCCAGACGTGGCGGGGCGTCAGGTCCGATCGGGTGAGGGCCAGGTCGCGTTGCACATGACGGTTGGCGAGGCTCCAGACCATGTAGCCGAGCAGCGCGAAGGCAAAGAGGGGCGCGGCCGCCAGATGCCAATGGCGCGACATCGCCAGGCTGTAATGGGCGGGCAACGTGATCCAGCCCGGAAACCGATCCAGCACCAGCCACGCCGGATCGAAGTTCGCGCCATATTGGCCCCAGTAGAGGCGGGGATGGGCATTGAAGATGCCAAGGCCGCTGGTGAAAAGGATGTAGAGGAGCAACGCGTTCAGCCAGTGCCAGAGCCGGGTCGACAGGCGATGCCGGCGGACCGTCCTGCTGCTGTTGGAGACGCTGTCCATGGCCCCCAGCCTAGCCATTTCCACGGTGCCGTCCAACAGGAAAGGAGCGTCGCTTGCCCTGTCACGGATTTGCAACACAATGACCTAAATTAAAAAAATGGATTACGGGTCCCTTTGCAACGCAAAGTCCGTACCCTAGATGGCCGGTCATGATCCTGATGCAGATCATATCTGCTGAACCCATGTAAGAGGGCAGTAAGAACAAAAGAGATTTGTGTAGTCAATCTATGCAGAAACTCTGCATCGAACCTGAACGCCGGATGAATGTCTCAATAACGGCGACTAGATAAATATCGAGGACTTTATGAAGACTGTGATTTTCGCAGCGATTGCTGCTGCCTCCGCTCTGTCTGCTCCTGCTTTCGCTCAGGACGCCGCGCCTTTCACCGGGCCGCGCGCGGGCGTGACCATGGGTTGGGACAAGACGCAGGGTGAAGACGGCTTCGCCTATGGCGTGACCGCCGGTTACGACCTCGCGCTGACGCCGCGCGTCACCGTGGGTCCGGAAGTGTCGTTCGGCGATTCGACCGTCGATGGCCAGGGTTTCCACGCGAGCCGTGAAATCGCCGCTTCGCTGCGCGCCGGCTATGTCGTGACGCCGCAGATCCTGGCGTTCGGCAAGGTCGGCTACACCAGCGCGCGCATCGAGTCCGGCGCGGCCCACACCTCGCTGGAAGGCGTCCGCTATGGCGGTGGCCTGGAATATGCGGTGACGCCGCAGACTTACATCTCGGCTGAATATCAGCGCAGCGAATATGAAGACAATTTCGGCGGTCGCGACGCGGCGATCGTCGGCGTCGGCTTCCGCTTCTGATCCGTCCCGATCGGAAGAAAGAAAGGGCGGTCCGACGAGGCCGCCCTTTTTCTATGCCGGAAGCGGCAGAATGTCCGGTTCCACCCAAGCACGGCGCGCTTCCGCCGACATCAACCGATCGCGCGACCAATAGGTGAAGAGCCAGTCCTTGTCGCCCAGAGCGGACGCCATCAGCGCTGCATAGGCGGCGCAAGGCATGGCGTCGCGCTCCAGCCCCGCCAGCAACTGGCGCGCCATATGCAGCGACGCCTGCGTGATCGTCTCATGATAGCCGGACGTGTCGCTGTTCACGCCGCCGACGCTTTCATTGTAGCGGCGGATCATGTCGGGCATGTCATGTTCCGGCAAGATGTCTGGACGGCGCAGAATCAGCCATAAGGCGGTCGCGAAATGCGCGCCGTGCGTCCAGCGCTCCTTGGGCAAGGTACAGGCGCAAAAGGCGCGGGCCAGTTCCTCTATCTCTTCGTCGGTCATGGTTCGGTCCGTATCAGCTTTCGTCAGCAAACAGCGGCAGATAGCGGTAGCCGCGCGTAGGGTCCGGTAAGGCATCAGCCCCTTGCGCCTCCGCGATCATCCGCCGGGTCGCCTCGCGCGGCGACACGATCTCGACCCGGATTGGCTGCGCGTCGGCGGGCGTAGGTTCGTCCCGAGCGGCCAGCAACGCCTCCAGCAATCGCGCAGGCTCAGGCTGCCAAACGGCGTAGCCTTCGTTGGCGAGCGCAACCTGATCGATGCCCAGCCGCGCCAGCAGCCTGACCTTGGCCGCGACATCGCCCACGCCCGCAGACCGGGCCTGCGCGATGGCGAGGGCCGTCACAGGGTCGGCGATGCCGTTCATCGGATCGGAAAAGACGGGCTGCGCGCCGCCCCAGGCATCGGCCGGGCATAGCTTCTCGGCGGCCATGATCTGCCGGTCCGGCCGGATTTCGGCGGGGTAGATCCGGCACGCATTGGGGCGTCGATGATAAGCGCCGCAGCGCATGTCAGGCTGAAGATTGGGGCAGGGACCGTCGAACACGGCTGTCAGAAGCACGGCGACGGTTACGGGAAGCGCGCCACTGGTCGCCCGCACCGCGCGCGCGGCGCGATACGCCTCGCCGGAGGCTTCGGCAAAGGCAAGGTCGGGCGCGGCGTCGCACAGCAATTCCACGCGCCCGCCATGGTCCACCCAGTCAATGGCTTCGGACAGGCTGAGCAGCAGCCGCAGGCCGTGACAGCATCTGCCGCAGGCCGTGCAGGAAAAGTGCAGGGGCGAAGCCGCCTCTGCATCGGTAGGCGAAAGCATGGACATCGACGCGAACCCGGTATCTGGAAGAGGGAGCCGCCCCGCGCGTCACCCTGTTCCGGCGCACGGGCTTCCTTTTGAAATCCTCGCGCGCTCGTTTCGCTAAGGCCGGGTTTTCACGACCAGGTCAAGATGCCCGCACGAAAGGCCGATCAGCCGAGCGCGGCCTGCTTCTCCTCGGCAAGGCGCTTCATCTCCGCCTTGCTCTTCTTTTCGCTCGCGGATTTGAGCTGCCCGCACGCCGCCATAATGTCGCGGCCGCGTGGGGTGCGGACCGGGGCGCTGATGCCGCCTTCGAACACGATGTCGGAAAAGCGCCTGATCCGCTCGGGCGTCGAACATTCATAGTCCGTGCCCGGCCAGGGATTGAAGGGGATGAGGTTCACCTTCGCCGGCAGCTTGTAGTGGCGCAGCAGGCGGACCAGCTCGCGCGCATCCTCGTCGCTGTCATTCTTGTCCTTGATCATCACATATTCGAACGTGATGCGCCGGGCGTTGTTCGCGCCCGGATAGGCGGCGCAGGCGGCGAGCAGCTCGTCGATGCCGAACTTGCGGTTCAAGGGCACCAGCTCGTCGCGCACCTCCTTGGTCACGCCGTGCAGGGAGACCGCAAGGTTGACGCCGATCTCCTCGCCCGCGCGGGCCATCATCGGGATGACGCCGGAGGTGGAGAGGGTGATGCGCCGCTTCGACAAAGCAAGGCCGTCGCCGTCCATCACGACCTTGAGCGCGTCGCGCACATGGTCGAAATTATAGAGCGGCTCGCCCATGCCCATCATGACGATGTTGGTGAGCATCCGGCCGTCCGACGTGTAATGCGACGCCTCGTCGCTTTCATCGTCATTGGCGCTCGCCATATTGCCGCGCGGCCATTCGCCCAGCGCATCGCGCGCCAGCATCACCTGCCCCACGATCTCGCCGGGAGTCAGGTTGCGGACGAGGCGCATCGTGCCGGTGTGGCAGAAGCTGCAATTCAGGGTGCAGCCGACCTGGCTGGAGACGCAGAGCGTGCCCCGATCCGCGTCGGGGATGAACACCATTTCATAATCCTGCCCGTCGTCGGAGCGGAGCAGCCATTTGCGGGTGCCGTCGCTCGATACCTGCGCCTCCACGACCTGCGGGCGGCCGACGACGAACCGTTCCGCCATCCAGCCGCGCATCGGCTTGGCAAGGTCGGTCATCGCCTCGAAATCGGTAACGCCGCGATGATAGAGCCAGTGGAACACCTGCTTGGAACGCAGCTTGGCAGCCTTCGCATCCAGCCCGGCTTCCTCGAACGCGCCCTTCATCTGCGGGCGCGACAGACCCATCAGGTCGGTGCGCCCGTCTTCGCGCGGGGTCACGGCGCGCGGCACGGGCACAGGATCGATAGCGCCGGGAATCGGCATCAGGGGGCTGGCGGATGTCTGCATGGCCGCGCACATAGTCGATTTCGCGGCTTTTTTAAAGGCGTGTCGCGTCAGCGCAGACGCGCGCAGCCCAGCGCCGCCGCGTCGATGGCGGTGGCCGCGCCGCGCAGCGCGTAATTGTCGGCAAAGCCGCGGCCGTTCGCGCCGACGCTGGCGATGCTCATGCCGGTGGCGGAGCGCATCGCCGCGATGATCTGCGCGTCGGCCCGCGCGTCCGCAGCCCAGGCATCCATCTGCCCCGCGACCAATGTGAAGCGGCGCTCGCCGACCTTCAGAAGCACCGGCGCGTCGCTCCTGCGCATCCGGCTCAGGCGGAAATGTACCTGCCCGCGCACCCGCTGGCGGGGCCAGGTTCCGACCGAAGCGAAGCCCCTGGGCGTCTGGCCGGCCGGCAGGATGGGCTGCGCGATGGCGTAGCAGCGCGGCGCGCGAGGATCGCGAAAGGCACCCCAGCTATCGAAGATGCCCAGAGAATCGCGCGCCGCCGCCGGGCCGGCGATCGACAGGGCGCATATCGGCAGGAGGAGGAAGGCGCGCATCGGACCGGCAAAGCGCAAGCCTTACCCTTTTGCAACCCTTGGCATGGCAGGCGCGACTTTCAAAAGCCGACACGCCCGCTTGCAGGGGGCGCAACAGCGGTTATGAAGAAGCATCCATCATTGTCGGCGGGATTCGACCGGGTCCATAGCAGCCACTTACAACAGAACGGACAGAACAGGGACATGAAGGCCACCATCGAACGCGCAACGCTCCTCAAGAGCCTGAGCCACGTCCAGTCGGTGGTAGAGCGGCGGAACACCATCCCCATCCTGTCCAACGTACTGATCGAGGCGTCGGCGGACGGCGCAATCAAGCTGATGGCGACCGACCTGGACCTGCAGGTGGTGGAAAGCGTGGCGGCGCAGGTGGAACAGGCCGGATCGACCACCATTTCCGCGCACACGCTGTTCGACATCGCCCGCAAACTGCCCGAGGGAAGCCAGGTGTCGCTGCATGCCGCCGAGGGCAAGATGCTGATCCAGGCGGGCCGCGCGCGGTTCAACCTGTCGACCCTGCCGCGTGACGACTTCCCGGTGATCGCGGAAGGCGACCTGCCTACCCGGTTCGAGCTGCCGGCCGAGACGCTGAAGCAGATCATCGACAAGACCCGTTTCGCCATCTCCACCGAAGAAACCCGCTATTATCTGAACGGCATCTATTTCCATGTGTCGGAAGAGGCAGAGCCGGTGCTCAAGGCCGCCGCCACTGACGGGCATCGCCTCGCCCGCGTCACCGTCAGCCGCCCGGACGGCGCGGAAGGCATGCCGGGGATCATCGTGCCGCGCAAATGCATCGGCGAACTGCGCAAGCTGCTCGACGAGGTCGAGGGGTCGGTGCAGATCAGCCTGTCGGCCAGCAAGATCCGCTTTGGCCTCGGCAGCGCCATCCTGACCAGCAAGCTGATCGACGGCACCTTCCCCGATTACAGCCGGGTCATCCCGACCGCGAACGACAAGCTGCTGAAGATCGACCCGCGCAGTTTCGAGGACGGCGTGGACCGCGTCGCCACGATCGCGACGGAAAAGACCCGCGCGGTCAAGATGAGCCTGGACAAGGACCGCATCACTCTGTCGGTCACCAGCCCCGAAAACGGCACAGCGGCGGAAGAGGTGCCCGGCGCGTTCCAGGGCGAGGGGTTCGATATCGGCTTCAACGCGCGCTACTTGCTCGACATATTGGCGCAGATCGACAGCGACCTTGTCGAACTGCATCTTGCCGACGCCGCCGCGCCGACGCTGATCCGCGAAAGTGACGACAGCCCCGCGCTCTACGTGCTGATGCCGATGCGCGTTTGAGCCGCTGAAACATCTCCATTTCTGCTGCTAAGTAATTCTCTGGCAAGGAGTTTGGGCTAGGTAGGGCCCATGTCCCTGCTGCGCGCTTCCGTCACCGACACGCCACCCCGTTCAATGACACTCATGGTGGCGCTCGGACTGGCGGAGAGCGGCACAGAAGTGTCGCCATTCTGGATTTCCGGCGCCTTCGCGCATATCGCCCGGCTCTGGCCGCTCATCCTGCTGGCGAAACTCTGCATATCGCTGTTGCTCAGCCTGTCCCCGCTGTCGGGCGGCGCGGTCCAGCTCGGCATCTTCGTGGCTGTGCTCGCGATCGACGCCATCGTCATGACCGTGCCGCGAACCGTCTGGTTCCAAGGCCACAAGCCCCATCTCCAGAAACGGATGATGTTGCCCGCAGTGTTCCTTTCGGGCCTGACCTTCAGCCTGTGGCTGTCGCACCAGCCGCCTGCTGCGACCGACACGTTGTTCCTCGCCGCCGTGCCGGAACTGGCCGTGGCCCTGCTCGCGGCGAGCATCTTCGGCAATCGCCGCCTGCTAGGCATCAGCTACTTCACCGGGGCACTGATCGTTTCCGCCATCGAGAAAGCGGGGTTGGCGCAGATCGGCCTGCTGATGAGCTGCGTCATCGTTATGCTGGTCGCCGCGCTGCGCCAGGCGATGCACGATCGCGAGCATGCGATCGAAGGATATCGGCAGGAGCTGCGTGCGAAACGATCCGACCGGCTGCTGCAGGAACATGAGCGGAGCGGCCGCGGCTGGTTCTGGGAAACGGACCGGCAGGGGTGCCTGACCTACCTTTCCGATCCACTCGCCCGGACGCTGAACCTGTCGGCGGACGCGCTGATCGGCCGTCCCATCACTGACATCGTCCGGCCGGGCGACAAGAAGCAGGGCGATGGCGAGCGGACGCTGGGCTTTCACCTGTCGGCGCGCACCGGCTTTTCCGACATTCCGGTCTGCGCCGCCCTGGTCAAGGACGAGGAACGCTGGTGGTCCATCTCAGGCCAGCCCGTGTTCAACGAATATGGCCAGTTTCACGGGTTTCGCGGTTCCGGCACCGACCTCACCGAAATGCGCCGCAGTCAGGCGGAAGTCACCCGGCTGGCGCAGTTCGACAGCCTGACGGGCCTCGCCAATCGCATCCAGATGCTGCGGTCGCTGGAACAGGCGGTCGCCAGCCGCCACGGCAAGCCTGGCGAATGCGCGCTGCTGATGCTCGATCTGGATCGCTTCAAGAGCGTCAACGA
>JACESO010000047.1 GCA_013911745.1 Sphingobium sp.
TCGGATGCCCGCTTGAGGCTGCCCTTCACCACCATGCCGCCCAGGCGGATGGTGGTGAAGGGCAGCCTCAAGCGGGCATCCGACGGCGTCACCATTCATTTCGACGTGACCGATGGAAAGGCCACCGTGCCCGCGACCTTCAGCGGCATCGCGCCCGACCTGTTCAAGGAAGGCAGCGGCGTCGTGGCGGAGGGCGCGTTCGACGCGAAGGGGACTTTCATCGCCACCAACCTGCTCGCCAAGCATGACGAACGCTATATGCCCCGCGAGCTGGAGGGCATGAGCTACAACGAAACCACCCACGAAATGAAGGTGGAGAAGTGAACCTGTCCCGTTCACTCCGTCATGCCGAAGGTCCGTCCGCATGATCGCGGAAGCCGGCCTCGCCGCGCTGTGGCTTGCAGCAGCGCTGGCGTTGCTTCAGCTGTTCCTTGCTTTCGCAGGGCTGAAAGGCGGCAAGCCTGAGCTGCTCGCCGCCGTCCGCCCCGCAGCCGTGGCGCAAGGCGTGCTGACCGCAATCGCCTTCGCGCTGCTCATCACGCTTTTCATGCGGTCGGATATGTCCGTCCTGTTGGTTGCGACCAACAGCCATTCGATGAAGCCCTGGCTCTATAAATTCGCTGGAACCTGGGGCAATCATGAAGGATCGATGCTGCTGTGGGTGACAGTCATGGGCGTCGCCGGCGCGGCGGTTGCACTGTTCGAGCGCGCATTGCGGCGCGATACCCATATGGCGACGCTGGGCGGGCAGGCGGCGATCAGCCTTGGCTTCTACGCTTTCCTGCTCTTCTCCTCCAATCCCTTCGCCCGGATCGATCCGCCGCCGCCCGACGGGCAGGGGCTCAATCCCCTGCTGCAGGATCCCGGCCTCGCCTTCCACCCGCCAACTCTGTACCTCGGCTATGTCGGCCTGTCAGTCGCCTTTTCCTTCGCGGTCGGCGCGCTGCTGACGCGGCAGGTGGACGCCGCCTTCGCCCGGGCGATGCGTCCCTGGGTGCTGGGGGCATGGGTGTTGCTGACGCTCGGCATCACGGCGGGCAGCTATTGGGCCTATTACGAACTGGGCTGGGGCGGCTGGTGGTTCTGGGATCCGGTGGAAAACGCCTCGCTCATGCCCTGGCTGGCGGCCACCGCCTTGCTGCACAGCGTCACCGTGCTGGCGACGCGCGACGGCCTTCGCGCCTGGACAGTCATGCTGGCGGTCGTCGCCTTCTCCATGTCCATGGTAGGCACCTTCCTCGTGCGCTCGGGGATTTTGACCAGCGTCCACGCCTTCGCCGTCGACCCCGAACGGGGCAGCTTCATCCTGGCGCTGCTCGCCCTCTATATCGGCGGGGCGCTGGCGCTGTTCGGCTGGCGGATCGGCACCGTGCGGGAGGGCGCCCCCTTCGAGCTGGTCAGCCGCGAAACCGCGCTGGTGGTCAACAACCTCCTGCTTTCAGTCATTCTGGGCATTGTGCTGATCGGCACCCTCTATCCCCTGATGACGGAGGCGTTCGGCCACAAGGTGTCGGTGGGCGCGCCCTATTTCGATCGGATCGCAGGGCCGCTGGCGCTGGCGCTCATGATGGTGATGGCCGCCGGTCCCCTGATGCGCTGGCGGCGGGACAGCGCGGCGGCGGTGGGCAAGCGGCTGATCGGGCCAGCGCTCATCGCGCTTTTGCTGTCCATTTCGCTGTTCGTTTTCGCGGCCGGGCGCATCGGCGTCCTGCCTTTCCTCGGCCTGGTCGTCGCCGGATCGGTAGCCGTCGCCAGCGTCATGCCGCTCTGGCGACGCAAGCTGCTGCGTACGCCACTCTTCACCTTGGGCATGGTGATCGCGCATCTTGGCTGTGCCGTCAGCCTGACCGGATTGGCCTGCGACTCCGCTTTCACGGTGGAAAAGTTGGTCGCGGCGCGGCCGGGCGACACGATCCGCACCGCAGGCTGGACCCTGCGCTTCACCCGGATCATGCCCATAGCTGGCGATAACTGGACCGCGCTTCAGGCGGACATCACCGCCGGTCGCGGCGGCACGCCAGTCCTGATCCGGCCGCAATCGCGCTTCTTCTCGTCCCCGCCCACGACCACCAGTGAAGCGGCGCTGCTGACGCGGTGGGACGGGCAGCTCTACGTCGTGCTGGGTGAGGAAGTGGAAGGCGGGCGCTGGCAGCTGCGCATCTGGTGGAAGCCGTTCGTGACGCTGATCTGGCTGGGCGGCATCATGATCGCGCTGGGCGGAGCGCTGGCGCTGCTCGGCCGGGAAAAGCGCGGCTGGATCGCCAAATGGCAGGCGCGGAGGGCGCAGGCATGAGGAAGCTCATCATCTGGCTGCCACTCGTCCTGTTCCTGGCGTTCATCGGCCTATTCGCCAGCGGCCTGTTCCAGCCCGACGACCGTATCATCCATTCGCGTCTGGTCGGTCAGCCATTGCCGGCCTTCACGCTTCCCGCTGCCGCGAGCGATCGCCCGCCGCTCGCCAGCGCGCAGCTCGCCACCGGCAAGCCGCGCCTGCTCAACATCTTCGCGAGCTGGTGCGTGCCCTGTGCCGCCGAAGCGCCGCAGCTGATGGCGCTCAAGCAGGCGGGAGTGGAGATCGACGCGATCGCCATCCGCGACGCCCGGCAGGACGTCGACCGGTTCCTTGCCCGCTACGGCAATCCGTATGCCCGCATCGGCCTCGACGAACGCAGCGCCGTACAGATCGCGCTCGGTTCGTCCGGCGTGCCGGAAAGCTTCGTCATCGATGGCAAGGGGCGCATCGCCTATCAGCATATCGGCGACATCCGGGCAGACGACATGCCGATGATCCTCCAGCACCTGAAGGACGCGCGATGAAAGGCATGGTCGCATTCCTCCTCGCGCTACTGGCGACGCCGGCGCTGGCGCAGACCGCGCTCCCGCCAGCGCCCTGGGCCGACCGGCAAATCCCTGACGAAGCGCAGGAACGCAAGGCAAAGGCTCTGATGGAAACGATCCGCTGCCTCACCTGCCAGAGCCAATCGATAGCCGACAGCAACGCCAGCATGGCCGGAGACATGCGCTCGCAGATCCGGGAAAGGATCATGGCCGGCGAACAACCCGAAGCCATCCGCGAATGGCTGATTTCCCGTTATGGTGATTGGGTCAGCTATGAACCGACCGCCGCACCCATCCTCTGGCCGCTCTGGGCCGCGCCGCTCCTTCTTCTGGCGCTCGGCATAGTGTTGCTGAAAGGGCGGATCGGCAGGAGGAAGCGGTCATGACCGGCTGGATCATCGCTTTCGCGCTGGCGGGCGTCGCTTTCGTGGCTCTCCTGCTGATCGGCCTCCCCCGCGCCGCCCGGGAAATCACCGCAGCCGCCCTGCTGCTTGGCCTTGCCGGCTATGCCTGGCAGGGGCATCCGGGGCTGGCCGGCGCGCCCCGCGCCGTCGCTGCGCCTTCCGGCGAGAATTTCGACGAGAAGATGGCCGAGCGTCGGCGGGGCTTGGCCGAACGGTTCGGGCCTGCGGCGCAGTGGATGATGCTGTCCGACGGCCTCGCGCGGCAGGGCAAGACGAAAGAGGCGGCCAATGTCCTCCTGTCGGGCCTCCGCGACTCGCCCAAGGATGCGAACCTCTGGCTGGGCCTGGGCAATGCCCTGGTCGCCCATTCGGACGGAGTCGTGTCGCCGGGGGCGGACTTCGCCTATCGCCGTGCGCTGGAACTCGATCCGAAGGGGCCTGCGCCACGCTATTTCTATGGCCTCGCCCTTGTCCGCTCCGGCCAGTTGCAGGCGGCGCTCGATCTTTGGGCGCCGCTTGCCGCCAGCGCGCCGGAAGGAAGCCAAGTGAAAGCGGAACTTGAAGCGAGCATCGCGCGTATCGACATGGTGCTGAAGGCAGGCGCAACCGCCGGTCCATGACGCAGTGCAGCGATCCGATTGCGCGCTCCCCGGAGCCGTGATAGGGCGCGGCGGTTTGCGGGGGTCAGTCGGACGGTTTCGTCGGGCTCCCGAGCGGGTGTCGACACGAGCATGACCATTCGGCTTTCAATTCATGGCTGACCTCCTCCCCAATACCGCGCCATCGACGGGCGCGGACGATGAGGGCGGTCAGGGCCATGCCCGGCAAAAGGCCACGCTGAAGCTGGTGGTCGGCGCGGTCGGCATCGTCTTCGGCGATATCGGCACTAGCCCGCTTTACGCCTTCAGGGAAACCTTCGCCGGGCATCATCATCTGGCGCTCGATCCGGATCATATATTGGGCGTCATCAGCCTGATGTTCTGGTCGATGATGCTGGTCGTCACCCTGAAATATGTCAGCATCATCATGCGCGCCGATAACAAGGGGGAGGGCGGCAGCCTTGCCTTGCTGGCGCTCATCAACGGCCAGACCCGCACGCAGCGCTGGTCGCGCGGGATCGTGCTGCTGGGCGTGTTCGCGACGGCGCTCTTCTACGGCGACTCGATGATCACGCCGGCTGTGTCCGTGCTGTCCGCTGTGGAGGGCCTGGCCGTTTATAACAGCGATCTTGGGCCCGCGATCCTCCCCGTTGCCGTGCTGATCCTGCTCGGCCTCTTTTGGATGCAGGGGCTGGGCACGAACCGCGTTGCGGCCTTTTTCGGGCCGATCATGCTCGCCTATTTCGTCACGATCGCGGCGCTGGGCATCCTTTCCATCGTCAAGACGCCGGGCATTTTGTTCGCGCTCAATCCCTATTGGGCGTTCATGTTCTTCGTGACCGATCCGCTGCCCGCCTTCCTGGCGCTGGGCGCAGTGGTGCTGGCCGTCACCGGGGCGGAGGCGCTGTATGCCGACATGGGGCATTTCGGACGCAGCCCGATCCGCGTGTCCTGGCTATTCTTCGTGCTTCCCGCTCTGATGCTCAACTATATGGGGCAGGGGGCGCTCCTGTTCCGGGAGGGCGCGGCGGCGCTGCACAGCCCCTTCTACAATCTCGCCCCGCAGTGGGGACAATTGCCGTTGATCGTGCTGGCGACGCTGGCCGCGATCATCGCTTCGCAGGCCGTAATTTCAGGCGCCTTCTCCGTTACCCAGCAGGCGATCCAACTCGGCTTCATGCCGCGTTTGCGGATCGAACATACCAGCGCATCGACCGCCGGCCAGATCTACATCCCCCTCATCAACTGGGGACTGATGGTCATGGTCATCGCGCTGGTGCTGACCTTCCGGACATCGTCCAACCTGACCGCTGCCTATGGCATCGCGGTAACGGGGGCGATGTTCATCGACAATGTGCTGCTGACGGTGGTGCTGTTCCGCCTGTGGCAGTGGAAATGGTATTATGCCGTGCCATTGCTGGCGGTTTTCTATCTGGTCGATGGCGCCTATCTCGCCGCCAACCTCACCAAAGTTCCGGCGGGTGGCTGGTTCCCGCTGCTGATCGGCTTCGTCATCTTCACCTTGCTCACCACCTGGTCGCGCGGTCGGCGGCTGGTGCAGGATCGGCTGCGCGAAGCCGCCATGCCCATCCCCGTCTTCGTCGCATCGGCGGCCAACAGCGCGGTTCGTGTGCCCGGCACGGCCGTGTTCATGACCTCGACGCCGGACGGCGTGCCCCACGCGCTGCTCCACAACCTAAAGCACAACAAGGTTCTGCACGAGCGCGTGATCCTGCTCACCGTCAAGATCAAGGACGTGCCGGTGGTCGAGGATGACGGCCGCTGCAAGCTGGAGGATCTGGGCCGCGGCTTCTTCCGCATGGTGCTGCAATATGGCTTCATGCAGGAGCCCGACGTGCCCGCCGCACTGAAGACGATCACCGGCTGCGGGCAGGCGTTCAAGATGATGGACACCAGCTTCTTCCTCGCGCGCCAGACGCTGCTGCCCTCGGCCAAGCCCGGTATGCCGTTGTGGCGTGAGAAAATCTTCGCCTGGATGCTGCGGAACGCCGAAAGCGCGATGGAATTCTTCCGCCTTCCCACCAACCGCGTCGTGGAACTGGGCAGCCAGGTCGAAATCTGACGATCCTTCGCTGGTCGCGCGCCTCCTTAAATAGTTGCAAAGGATGTTCCGCTATTGTCCGCGGCATCATGCGCTTATCCACGATCACCAACTGGGCCTATGGCGCCACCGTGCTCCTCACGCTGGCGTCCGGCGCCACGATGCTGATGGCATCGGGTGCGGAGGAGCGGGAACGCGCCGCCGTGGCCCAGCGCCAGCAGTTCGACCAGCTTACCGCCTCGCTGGAGGAGGATGTCTATCGCCTCACCGAACAGGCGCGCGGCTATGTCGTGACCGGCGATCCCAGCCATCTGGTCGCCTACCGCCGCGAACGCGAGGACGAGCGCTCCGTCGAACAGCGCATCGCGCATCTGAAGGACGGCGGCGCGAGCATCGCTGAACTCTCAGCCCTGCGGCAGGCGCTGCATTGGGCCGACGCTCTGAACGACGAGCAGGAAGCGGCCTTGGCCGCCGCGCGCAAGGGGGATGATCGCACCGCCCGGACGATCCTGTTCGGTGACGAATATGGCCGCGAGTTGGACCGGGTCGGCGCGCAGATCGCCAAATTCCAGTATATGCTCGATCAGCGGACCGATCAGGCGGTGGCGCGGGGCACCGAAACCACGCGCCAGTGGCGCACCGTTTCGGAAATAATGCTGGGCATCACCGCGCTCCTGTTCCTGTGCGTCCTCTATTTCGTATTGAAGCAGCGCATCCTGCGGCCTGTGGTGCGGCTGAGCGATGTCGTGACCCGCCTCGCCGCTCAGGACTTCGCCGCCATCCCACCCGATTTCCCGCAAGTGGATGAGATTGGCGACATGGCGCAGGCCATCCGCATCTTCCGCGAGAATGGGCTAGAGAGGCAAAGGTTGGAGCAGGAGCGGGACACCGACCGCACCATGCGCGACCTTCTGTCGCGGCTCACACAAAGGTTGCAGGGCTGCGCCAATGTTGATGACCTGGCCGACGTAGTGGCGCGCTTCGCACCCGAGATCGCGCCGGACTATCCGGGCCGCCTCTATATCCATGACAACCGCCGCAACGCCATGGCGCAGGCGTGCGAATGGCTGTCTCCGGAATTGTCCCGCGCAGAATTCCCGCCGTCAGCCTGCTGGGCGCTGCGGCGCGGCCAGACGCATCGCCCCGCCGGTGAGATGATCGACATCGCGTGCGAGCATCTCGGCGACGCAGGCGCGCGCCTGTCGACCGTCTGCATCCCCTTGGCGGCACAGGGCGACAGCATCGGCCTCCTTTATTTCGAGGAGCCCGCCGAGGGCAGCGCTGACGGGCGAGAGCGGACGGGCAAATATCTCGAAATACTCGCGGAGAATATCGGCCTGGCGCTCGCCAATCTGCGTCTGCGCGACGAGTTGCGCGACATGGCGATGGTGGATGCGCTGACCGGCCTTCCCAACCGTCGCCAATTCGACGCCATGCTCCAGACTCTGGTGGCGGACGTGGAGGGCACAATAGCCCCGCTTGCCTGCCTGATGGTCGACATCGATCATTTCAAACGGTTCAACGACAGCTTCGGCCATGACGCGGGCGACGCCGTGCTGCGGGCCGTGGGCGCCGTGTTGGGGGAATCGCTTCGGGAAGCCGGTCACGCCTTTCGCCTGGGCGGCGAGGAGTTCGTCGTGCTGATGCCCGGCTTCGATCTGGATCAGGCGTTCAACCGGGCCGGGCAGGTACAGCAGCGGATCAGGGATTTGCGGGTTCAGCACAGCGGCCGCGAACTGGGACCGGTGACCGCCAGCTTCGGCCTTGCGGCCTTCCCGGAACATGGCC
Source organism: Sphingobium sp. (assembly GCA_013911745.1). Classification (GTDB taxonomy): domain Bacteria; phylum Pseudomonadota; class Alphaproteobacteria; order Sphingomonadales; family Sphingomonadaceae; genus Sphingobium; species Sphingobium olei. The sequence goes on from JACESO010000047.1 coordinate 7,692, forward strand.
GCGCCGACCGCTTGCTGGCGACAGCGGACGCCGCGCTGCTGCGGGCAAAGGCGGAAGGCCGCGACCGCATTCTCGTTGCCACCGTCCGGGACAGCGACTCGGCCGCCGCCTGATCAGGCCGTCGTTTCCAGCACGCCTTCGTGCAGGCGGACCACCCGGTCCATCTTCGCCGCCAGCCGTTCATTGTGGGTCGCCACCAGCGCGGCAGACCCTTCCTGCCGCACCAGCCGCAGGAATTCGGCCAGCACGACGTCTGCAGTGCGTTCGTCCAGATTGCCGGTCGGCTCATCCGCCAGCACCAGCGCGGGCCGGTTCGCCAGCGCTCGCGCTACCGCCACGCGCTGCTGCTCGCCACCCGATAGCTGGCTGGGCCGATGGTCCAGCCGGTGGCCAAGGCCCAGCGCCGTCAGCAGCGACTCCGCCCGGCTGCGCGCCACGCCCGGCTCCACATCGCGGATCACCTGCGGCAGAACCACATTCTCGATCGCGTTGAAGTCCGGCAGCAGATGGTGGAACTGATAGACGAAGCCCAGCGCGTCGCGCCTCAAACGCGTCCGTCCATCATTGTCGAGCCGGGCCGCTTCCTCGCCCGCGATGCGGATCGATCCGTCGAACCCGCCTTCCAGCAGGCCCACCGCCTGTAGCAGCGTCGACTTGCCCGAACCGGACGGCCCGAGCAGCGCCACGATCTCGCCCGGTCCGACCGACAGGTCGACGCCGCGCAGAACGTCGATTGTCACGCCGCCCTGGGTGAAGCTGCGGGCAAGGCCGCTGACCTTCAATATGTCATTCATAGCGCAGCACCTGCACGGGATCGGTATTGGCGGCCTTGAAGGCCGGATAGAGGGTGGCAAGGAAGCTGAACAGCAGCGCCATGATGCAGATGACGGCAATCTCCACCGGGTCCGCCTTCGACGGCAGTTCCGTCAGGAACCGGATCGAGGGATCCCACAGATTCTGGCCGGTGACGAACTGAATGGCGTTCACCACGCTCTGGCGGAAGAAGAGGAAGGTGAAGCCCAGCACCATGCCCGCCGCCATGCCCAACGCGCCGATGGTGACGCCCACGGTCATGAATATCTTGACCAGCCCACCCCGGCTCGCCCCCATGGTCCGCAGGATCGCGATGTCGCGCGTCTTGGCCCGCACCAGCATGATCAGCGAGGATAGGATGTTGAACACCGCGACCAGCACGATGATCGACAGCACCACGAACATCGCCACCCGCTCGACGGCCAGCGCCTCGAACAGGCTGGCGTTCATCTGCCGCCAGTCGGTGATGACGGCGCGGCCCGCGACCCTTGCGGCCAACGGCTCCAATATCTGTCCGACCCTGTCCGGATCGACCGTCTCGACCTCGATCATGCTGACGACATCGTTCAGCAGCAGCAATGTCTGCGCGTCCTGGATCGGCATCACGACGAACGCCTTGTCATAATCATAGACGCCGACTTCGAAGATCGCCGCTACCTGATAGCTGATCTGGCGCGGCACCGTGCCGAACGGCGTCGAACGGCCGGCGGGATTGATGATCGTCAGGCTCTCGCCGACCTGCACGCCCAGATTTTCCGCCAGCCGCGATCCGATGCCGATCTTGCCGCTACCCGGCGTCAGCGCGTCCAGACTGCCCGCGATCACCTTGCCCTTCAGCGTCTTGTTGGACCGGATGTCGGGCACGGTCATGCCGCGCACCAGCACTGCCTCGACCCGGCCCTGATAGGTGGTGAGCAGCGGCTGCTCGATCAGCGGCGTCGCGCTGGTGACCCCCGGCGTCGCCTTCGCCTCCTTCAGCACCGCCTGCCAGTCCGGCAACCGCCCGCCATAGCCCTGAACCACGGCGTGGCCGTTAAGCCCTACGATCTTGTCGAACAGCTCGGCGCGGAAGCCGTTCATCACGCTCATGACGATGATAAGGGCAGCGACACCCAGCATCACCGCGACCAGGCTGATGCCGGCGACCAGGAAGATGAAGCCTTCGCCCTTGCCCGGCAGCAAATAGCGTTTGGCGATCATGCGTTCGTAACGGGACAGAATCATGCGGCGCGCGCAATCCTTTGCAAAGGGCTTGAAAGGGGGGTCTAGGGTGCAGCCCTCATAACGGCAAGTATTGCCGCATTGTTGCATCCTCGCCACAGGGGCGGACGCAAAATCACAGCGGTCCGATTTTGGCCGTGACAGCGGCCCGCGTCAGTCATAGCAAGACAGTCGAAGCACAGGTGAAAGGCCGTGGTTCAGGGATACTGCATCCCGCTTCGAGCTTAGGGGGCTGAGAAGCGGTTGAGGCAGGCCAAGGGGGAGACGAGCAATCGTCCATTAAGCGCCCGGATCGTGAAAGCACGGTCCGGGCGCTTTTTTCGTCTTGCTGTCCTAGGCAGGCACGCGGCCCTATACTTGGCGCATGACTTTGCAATAGGATCACCCTCCCGCAACTTTATGTCAATTTCTGCGGGAAATATGCGAAGTTAAGGGCAGGGCGCCCACGAACCGGCCCTCTTGAAACGCCGGATCATCAAACCATATCAAAGCTGTCCGGCTGCCGTTCGGGGCTGGACATCGTATCGCCGGACGCCCGTTGAGGGTTCGGCACTGTTCATTTTGCTCTTTGGGAGATTATGACAATGCGTGCTTTTGACCTGACCCCTTATCGCCGCTCCACCGTCGGTTTCGATCGTCTGTTCGACCTCATCGAAAACAACGCACGGTTGCAGCAGAGCGACAATTATCCGCCCTTCAACATCGAACGCCTGTCGGAAGACCGTTACCGCGTGACGCTGGCCGTCGCCGGCTTCCGGTCCGACGAAATCGACATCACGGCGCAGCAGAACCTGCTCCAGGTGATCGGCCGCAAGGATGATTCGGCCGCGGACCGTTCGAAGTTCCTGCATGTGGGCATCGCGAACCGCAGCTTCGAGCGCCGGTTCGAGCTTGCCGACTTCGTGCGGGTCGAAAAGGCGGATCTGGCCGACGGCCTGCTGGTGATCGAGCTGGTGCGCGAAGTCCCCGAAGCGATGAAGCCCAAGAAGATCGCCATCAATGGCGGTCAGCTGGTTGACATCAACGCGCAGGACCGCAGCGCCGCCTGACCGGCAGCGATGATTGGAAATATGGGGCGCGGCCGTGAGGTCGCGCCCTTTTTCTGCGCGATAGGGGCGGCCGCACTTACCCACAATATTCGCTGCCGAAGGGGTGGCGCCGAATCGCCGCATCGGACTAGATTGAACCATGCCTCACGCCGCATTCGTTCCGCTCCGCGTCTTCTCCTCCTACACCATGCTGGAAGGCGCGATCGACCCCAAGAAGATCGCCAAGCAGGCCAAGGCCCTGGGCTTTCCCGCAGCCGCCATCACGGACCGCAACGGCCTCTATGGATCGATGGCCTTTTCCGACGCCTGCAAGGATGAAGGCGTTCAGCCCATCATCGGCGCGATGCTGGGCGTGCTGCGGCCCGGCCGCCCTGCCAACGCAGCACCGGTGCATGACTGGCTGGCGCTCTATGCACAGGACGCCAAGGGTTACGACAACCTCTGCGCCCTCGTGTCCATGGCGCATCTCGACCGGCCGGTGGAGGATGTGCCGCATGTGACGATCGAGGCGCTGGAAGGCCGAACCGATGGCCTGATCGCCTTGACGGCCGGGGGCGAGGGCGCACTGGCCCGTCTCTTTGCCGAGGATCAGCCCGACGCAGCTACCGCCTATGCGCAGCGGCTGGAAGCATTGTTTCCCGATCGCCTTTATGTCGAGATCTGCCGCCGGCTCGACCCGGTGGAGGGCAAGTCGGAGGCCGCGCTGCTCGATCTGGCCTATGATCGCAATCTGCCCCTCGTCGCGACCAACCCCACCTGTTTTGCCGAACCCCATTTCCATGAGGCGCACGACGTGATGCTCTGCATCGCGGACAGCGCCTATGTCGAGACGCCCGACCGCCGCACCAGCTCGCCCGACGCCTGGATGAAGCCGGCCGGGGAGATGAAGCGACTGTTCGAAGACCTGCCCGAAGCCCTCGCCAATACGCTGGTCGTGGCGCAACGCTGTGCCGTCGCCGCGCCCAAGCGCAAGCCCATCCTGCCCAGCCTTGCAGGCGATATCGAGGGCGAGGCAAGGATGCTGCGGGAGCAGGCAGCGACCGGCCTCGAAGCGCGGCTGGACAAGGCGGGGATTGTCGGCGCAGAGGCGCGCCAGCCCTATTATGAGCGGCTGACCTTCGAAACCGACATCATCATCCAGATGGGCTTTCCCGGTTACTTCCTGATCGTCGCCGACTTCATCAAATGGGCGAAGGACAATGGTATCCCGGTGGGGCCTGGGCGCGGTTCGGGTGCGGGATCGCTGGTCGCATGGGCGCTGACCATCACCGATCTCGACCCTCTCCAATTGGGCTTGCTGTTCGAGCGATTCCTCAACCCCGAGCGCGTGTCGATGCCCGACTTCGACATCGACTTCTGCGAAACGCGGCGAGGCGAGGTGATCCGCTACGTCCAGCAGAAATACGGGTCGGATCATGTCGCGCAGATCATCACCTTCGGTAAGCTGAAGGCGCGCGCCGTGCTCAAGGATACCGGCCGCGTGCTCCAGATGAGCTATGGGCAGGTCGACCGCCTCGCCAAGCTGGTGCCCAATCATCCGACCGATCCATGGACGCTGGAGCGGTCCCTGAATGGCGTCAGCGAGTTCCGGGCCGAATATGACAATGACAACCAGGTCCGCCGCCTGATCGACTATGCGATGAAGCTGGAGGGCTTCCCGCGGCACAGCTCGACCCACGCCGCCGGCGTGGTGATCGGCGACAGGCCCTTGTCGCAGCTCGTGCCGCTCTACCGCGATCCGCGATCCGATATGCCGGTCACGCAGTTCGACATGAAATATGTCGAGGGCGCGGGGTTGGTGAAATTCGACTTTTTGGGTCTTAAGACGTTGTCCGTGCTGCAGAAGGCAGTGCAATTGCTCGCAGCGCGCGGCGTCCATGTCGATCTCGATACGCTCGCCTGGGACGATCCCGCCGTTTACGAACTGCTCCAGCGCGGCGACACGGTCGGCGTGTTCCAGCTCGAATCGGAAGGCATGCGCAAGACGCTGGCCGCCGTGCGCCCGACCAACTTCGGCGACATCATCGCGCTCGTCTCGCTCTACCGGCCCGGCCCGATGGATAATATCCCCATGTTCGGCCGCCGTAAGAACGGGCAGGAAGAGATTGAATATCCGCACATCCTCCTGAAGCCGATCCTCGAAGAGACCTATGGCATCTTCGTCTATCAGGAACAGGTGATGCAGGCCGCGCAGATTCTTGCAGGCTACAGCCTGGGCGACGCGGACCTTCTGCGCCGCGCGATGGGCAAGAAGGTGAAGGCGGAGATGGACGCGCAGCGCTCCCGCTTCGTCGAGGGCTGCGCGGAGAAGAGCGCCATTCCGGCGGCCAAGGCGAACGAGCTGTTCGACTTGATCGACAAGTTCGCCGGCTACGGCTTCAACAAATCCCACGCTGCTGCCTACGCCCTGCTCGCCTATCAGACAGCCTGGCTGAAGGCGCATTATCCGGCGGAATTCTATGCGGGGTCGATGGCGTTCGACATCCATCTGACCGACAAGCTGACCGTCTTCGTGGACGACATGCGGCGCATGGGCCTGCCCTGTCTCGCCCCTGACATCAACCGCAGCCAGGCCGATTTCTCGGTCGAAGCCGTGCCGGTCGAAGGCGAAGACCCACGCCTTGGCTTTGCCGTTCGTTATGCGCTCGGCGGCCTCAAGGGCGTGGGCGAGAAGGCGATGGAGCAGCTGGTCGAGGAACGCGAGAAGGGCGGGCCGTTCAAGAGCCTGGACGATTTCGCGGACCGCATAGAGCCGCGCCTGCTGAACCGCCGCCAGTTGGAAAGCCTCGCCGCGGCTGGCGCGTTCGACAGCGTCCATGCCGACCGGGCCGGCGTCCATGCCGCCGCCGAGACGATCCTGTCGGTCGCCTCCAGCAACGCGGCGGCGCGGGAAAGCGGGCAGGGCGGCCTGTTCGGGGACGTCGAAACGCCCCATGCCGATGTCCGCATACCCCCGCATCAGGCCTGGACCGTGGCGGACCGCATGGCGCAGGAAAAGGAAGCGTTCGGCTTCTATTTCTCCGCGCACCCCGTCGACCGCTACCGTCATCTGGCCGACGCTCGCGGAGCGAAAAGCTACGGCCTCGTCTGCCAGTCCCCCATGCCCGCGCCCAATGCCGACGGACGCGCGATGACGATCATGGCGGCGATGGTCGAGGATGTGCGCTGGCGCGAGACGAAGCGTGGCGCACGCTACGCCAACGCGACCTTCTCCGATCAGAGCGGCCAGTTTCAGGCGAGCTGTTTCGAAGAGGAAGCCTGCAAGGCGATTGAGGAACTGGCGCGCGACGGCGACTGCGCGCTGCTGATCGTCGAACTGGACCGGCTGCCCGGCGAGGAAACGCCGCGCGTCACCGTGCGCGGCGTCGAGCCGTTCCGGGCGATCGCCAGCGCATCGCGCATGGAACTGACTGTCGACGTCGAAACCCCCGAAGCTGTGGAGGCGCTCGCAGCGCTGCTGGCAGGCGCCGGCGGCGGGCGGAGCGAAGTGTTCCTGCGCGCGCCGCTGGGCGATGGGCACGCGGCGCGGCTGTTCCTGGGCGACGGCTACAGCCTCGGCGCGGATCAGGTGGACGCCATTGCCACGATCAGGGGCCTCACCATCCACAGGTTCGAGCGGATGGATGTGAAAGCGGATGGCTACAAGACCCGGACCCGCCGCACGGCGATGCGTCTGGTGGGCTAAGGCCGATCGTCACAACAGCCGCATCTGCGCGCCTTCGGGCGGGCGGAACAGGTCGGTGCGGAGGATCAGCTTCTCTCCACTGAAACCCGCGCGCTTTCGGGCCTTGAGGAAGCGGGTGCGGATCAGGTCGGCCCACACGCCTTGCCCCTTCATCCGGGTGCCGAAATCGGGGTCATTGTCGCGGCCGCCGCGCAAATCGTTGATGATGGCCATCACCTTGGCCGCCCGGTCGGGATAATGGGCGTCGAGCCACGCCCGGAACAGCGGCGCGACCTCATGCGGCAGGCGGACGGGAATATAGGTGACTTCCCGAGCGCCCGCCTCCGCCGCGCGAGCGATCAGCGCCTCCATCTCATGATCGGTGATCGCCGGGATGACCGGCGATATGCTGCACGTCACAGGAACGCCTGCGCCTGAAAGCCGGGCGATGGCATCCAGCCGGCGCAAGGGATGGGGCGCGCGCGGTTCCAAAGTCCGCGCCACGGCGGGATCAAGGCTGGTGACCGACAGCATCACCGCCGCCAGCCCGTCTCGCGCCAGATCGGCGATCAGCTCGATATCGTGCAGGATCCGGTCCGACTTGGTGGTGATGAAGGTCGGATGCCGCGTTTCCACCAAAAGTTCCAGGATGGATCGGGTGATCCGCCAATCCTTCTCGATCGGCTGATAGGGATCGGTATTCGTGCCCATCGCGATCGTCGCAACCTGATAGTTGCGGCGGGACAGTTCCGCCCGCAACAGCTTCGCCGCATCCGGCTTGGCGAAGAGCTTGGTCTCGAAATCCAGCCCTGGCGACAGGTCGTGATAGGCATGGCTCGGCCGCGCGAAACAATAGATGCAGCCATGCTCGCATCCGCGATAGGCGTTGATCGACTGATCGAAACCGATATCCGGGCTGGCGTTGCGGGTCAGGATCGTGCGGGGGTGTTCGACTGTCACCTCCGTCCGGCGGCGGGGGACAGGGCCGTCGAGCGCTTCAACCTCATCCAGCCAGTCGCCATCCACCTCCCGCTCCGCAAGGTTGAAGCGACGGCTCTCGCCGTTCAACGTCGCGCCCCTGCCTTTCTCGATCGCCATGGCAAACTAGAACATATCAGGAACAATATGTCAATCGCGGCCATCACCGCTCGGTAAGGCGCGGCATCAACTCCACGAAATTGCAAGGGCGGAAACGGCTGTCCAACTGACTGACGAGAATGCCGTCCCAGGCGTCCTTCACGGCCCCGGTCGATCCCGGCAGCGCGAAGATATAAGTGCCGCGCGCCACGCAGGCGGTCGCACGCGACTGAATGGTGGACGTGCCGATGCTCTGATAGCTCAGCCAACGGAACAGCTCGCCGAATCCCGGAATTTCCTTGTCCTGAACCTGAGCCAGTGCCTCGGGCGTTACGTCGCGCCCGGTGACCCCGGTGCCGCCGGTGGTCAGGATGACGTCTATCTCAGGGTCATCGATCCAGGCATGCAGCCGCGCGACGATGGCGGCGCGGTCGTCCCTTTCGATATGCCGCGCGGCCAATATATGGCCTGCGCCTTCCAGTCGCTCCACCAGCGTGTCGCCGGATCGATCCTCGGCCAACCCCCTCGTATCCGAAACGGTGAGGACGGCGATACGGACGGGGATGAACGTCCTGCTATCGTCAATCGCCATCAGTCCGCGCCGCCGCCCATCGCACCACGCCCGTCAGCCTTGCTGAGGCGCACCAGCTTCACGCCCTTCGCATTGGGGAAGGTGGGCCACATGCCCTGGGCCATGCCCGTCAGGCAATCGGCGCTGCCCTTTGCCTGGATCTGGTACATCCAGTAATTGCGCATGACGATGTTCACATAGGCGCGGGTTTCATAATAGGGCAGCGATTCCATGAAGAGCAGCGGGTCGCCCTTGTCATGCACCTGGCTGTTCCACCGTTCGACGGGCAGGGGGCCGGCATTATAGGCGGCCATCACCTTGGGCAGAAGGCCGCCTGTGGCGCTCATGTCGCGCAGCGATTCCAGATAGCGCTGGCCATATTCCATATTGGTCGAGGGCACGAACAGCTGCGCGGCATTGGCAAGGCCGACGTCGCCCGCCGTTCCGGGGCGCACCTGCATCAGGCCGCGCGCGCCAGCGCTGCTGACCACATCGGTACGGAAGCCGGATTCCTGAAGCGTATGCGCGTAGATGAGCGCCGGGTCCACGCGCCAGCCGCCGTCCGGCCGCCAGTCGGGCGCCGGAAAACGGGCGAAGCTGGCGGGCTGCATCCCGGCCGGCCCGTTATGGGCGAGGTATAGCTGGGTCGCCGGCAGGTTGAGCGCGCTCGCAAGTCGCAGCAGCGCATCATATTGATCCGTCCCGCCGATTTTCGCCTGATAGCGCAGAAGCTCGTCGGCACGGCCGGTTTCGCCGATCGCCGACAAGGCAATGGCAGCTTTCGCGCCGGGGCTGGCTTTCAGCTTCTCCCAATCGACAGCCCCGAAACGGCTGCCCACCGCCGCCGCACCGAGCGGCATTCCAAGCGACTCGCGTGCGAGCAGTCCGTAGAAAGTCTCATTGGCGCGCGCTGCCTGCTTCAGATAGTTCGCGACCTTCTCCGCTTCGCCGCAGACCATATAGGCGCGCGATGCCCAATAGGCTCCGGCCGCCCGCATGTCGGCGTCTCCGGCGAGCGCCGCGACGTTGGCGAAGGCGGGAGCGGCGGCACGGCAGTCGTTCTGCCGCCAGCTTGCAAGGCCGGTCGTCCAGTGCGCCTGCACCATCCAGTCGCCGCCCGTGCGGGTTTCCAGCGCGCGGGCCGCCATGCGACGGGCGTTCACATCGTCATTCTCAATATAATAGGCCCAGGCGACCCGCTGCCGCACCTCGGTCAGTCCCTCCGGCGTCAGGCCGATCTCGCCAGCCGCGAGCAGGGCTTCCGCCCCGGCCGGATCGTCATTCTTGACGAAGGTCTGAATCTGGCCGGCAAGCGCCTGCGCCGCGATATCCGTTTTGGTCGCGGCGACATATTGACGGCGCGGCGCGGAGCCCAGCCAAACGAGCTTTTGAACCTGCGGCAGAGTCGGAAGGATCGTCGCGCCCCGCTTCTGCGCCAGGCGGGACAGTTGGTCCGCCTTTGGCAGCCACGGTGCTTTGTTGATGAGGTCGAGCAGGTCGAACAGTTCGACCTTGGGCGATCCCTTGGCCAGATAAAGTTCCGAGAGGGCGACTGGCCGCACCGAATCCTGCGGCGGCAGTGCGCCGATCATCGCCTTTGCGTCTGCCCATTGCTGCGCCTGCAACGCCGTGTAGATCGCGCGATACCTGGTCTTGTCTCCATCCGCGAGTTCCAGCGGAGATGTTTGGAGCGGCGCGATGGTGGCCGGCAGTTCAGGCATGGTGTCCGCCATTGCTGGCACGCCCGCGGCAAGGCCGGCAGAGATCAGGGCAAGGCGGGAAAAGCGGGTCGCGACGCGGATCACAAACGAACTTCCTCGATCAGGCTTTGCAGGGCACGCCAGCATTCCGCCTTGGCCGCGGGCTGTCCGAGCAGCAGGCGGGGGTGGAATGTGGAGACAGCGGGCACGATGCCGCCATCATGCTTAAAATCCTGTAAACTATTTCCAGGTTGGGCTCCGTCCATCGGCATCAAGGCACGGATCGTCCTGTCGCCAAGCAGCAGAAGGCGATGGGGCTGCGCCAGATGGATGTGGGTGCGCATCCGTGCGGCTGTGACGGACAGGTCGGCAGCTTCCACCATGCCACCCGGCGGCCTGGCGAAGAACAGGGACGCAAGATGGATGTCAGACCGCTGGAAACCGATCGCCCGCAGCATCGCATCGAACAGGGCGCCGGCCCGGTCGGCCAGCAATGCGCCAGCGTCCACATCTGCGGGATCGGGCATGTCCGTCACGACCATCAGGCGGCTCTTGGGTTCGCCGACGGGGTAGATCGGCCGCGATGGCCACCGCCGTTCTGGGTGGCACGATTCGCTTTCCAACCAGGCGCGAAACGCCCCCAGATCGCGAGGAGCGGAAACCGCCTGGGTAGCGGAGGCCGTCTCCCTGCCCATGGCGGGAGATGCCGCAACTGCTGGACGCAACCAGTCCACCGGCTCTTCCGCCACGGCGTCTTCCACGCCAGCCAGCTGCCACCATGCCATATAGGCATCGACGGCCAACGCCGCATTGTCTTGCACTGAACCCCGCATCGCCTTTCCTTGGGCCAGAGCTTGACGAGGGGGTCAAGCTGCTTCATCGCCTGAGCTGGCAAATCGTTGGACAGACGCGGCGACTGGATGGACGGGGTGCAGCCCGATGTCGCCGCCATGGAGGGATGAATGAGCGAACGGGAATCGATGCCCTATGACATCGTCATCGTCGGCGGGGGACCGGCGGGACTGTCGGCGGCTATCCGGCTGAAGCAGCTGGCGAACGACGCGGGGCAGGAACTGGCGGTCTGCGTGCTGGAAAAGGGATCGGAGATCGGCGCCCATATCCTGTCGGGCGCGGTGATCGATCCAAGAGCGCTGGACGAGCTTTTGCCCGACTGGCGCGACATGGGCTGTTCCCTCGCGGAGGTTCCGGTGACGGACAACCGCCATTGGTTCCTGACCAAAGGCGGCAAGATGAGCATGCCGCACATCGCTACGCCGGGCTGGATGCACAATAAGGGCACCTATACCGGATCGCTGGGCAACCTCTGCCGCTGGCTTGCCGAACAGGCCGAAGGGTTGGGCGTGGAAATTTTCCCCGGCTTCGCGGCGGCCGAAATCCTCTACAATGAGGACGGCAGCGTGAAGGGCGTCGCCACCGGCGACATGGGCATCGACCGGGAGGGCAACCGAAAGCCGGACTATCAGCCGGGGCTGGAACTGCATGCGCGCTATACCTTCTTCGCGGAAGGCGCACGGGGCCATCTCACCAAGATATTGAAGCGGCAGTTCGCGCTGGACGCCGACAGCGAGCCGCAGGTCTATGGCCTTGGCATGAAGGAATTGTGGGACATCGATCCCGCAAAGCATCAGCCCGGCCTCGTCATCCACACGCAGGGATGGCCTCTAACGGACGCTTATGGCGGCGGCTTCCTTTATCATCAGGCCAACGGGCAGGTGGCGCTCGGCTTCGTCGTGGGCCTGGGCTACCGCAACCCGCATCTCTATCCGTTCGAGGAATTCCAGCGCTGGAAGCAGCATCCGGCGATCCGCGAATATCTGGAGGGTGGCCGCCGCATTTCCTATGGCGCGCGCGCGATCAATGAGGGCGGCTGGCAGTCCATCCCCAAGCTCGCCTTCCCGGGCGGCGCGCTGATCGGCTGTTCGGCGGGCTTCGTCAACGTGCCCCGCATCAAGGGTACGCATACGGCGATGAAGTCGGGCATGCTGGCGGCCGAAGCTGCCTTTGCAGCGGTACAGGCGGAGCGGTCGGGCGATGTGCTGGACGATTATGAACCGACGCTGCGGTCGAGCTGGATCGCGACCGAACTGCAACTGGTCAAGAATGCAGAGCCGCTGCTGAGCAAGTTCGGCAACACGCTGGGCACGCTGCTGGCGGGCGTCGACATGTGGATGCGGACGCTGAAGATCGGCCTGCCCTTCACGATGAAGCACAAGCCGGACGCGGAGAAAATCTGGCCCAAGGAGGCGTGCGCGAAGATCGCCTACCCAAAGCCGGACGGCGTGATCAGTTTCGACCGGCTATCATCCGTGTTCCTGAGCAACACCAATCATGAGGAGGACCAGCCGGTCCACCTTCAACTGAAGGATCCCTCGGTCCCGATCAGTTACAACCTCCCCCTTTATGATGAACCGGCGCAGCGTTATTGTCCTGCAGGCGTCTATGAAGTGGTGGGCGAGGAGGAGGGCAATCCCCGCTTCCAGATCAACGCCCAGAATTGCGTTCACTGCAAGACGTGCGACATCAAGGATCCGACCCAGAACATCAACTGGGTGGTCCCGGAAGGCGGCGGAGGACCGAATTATCCCAATATGTAGGCGTCTGACCCTTCCGTGCCTGCTGGCTGCCGTGTCGCCGTCGCCACCGGCCGCGGCGTCCATCGATCGCGGCGATAGCGGGTTACAGGCCTATGCGCGGGCGCGCCTCGCCGAGGGCGATAACGCTCTTGGCCTGGCCGTCGCGGGGTACAGGGCGGCGTTAAAACAGGATCCCGACCGGGTGGAGATCGCCCGTCGGTCCTATGTTCAGGCCCTGGAGAGCGGGGACGGGGCGCTGGCGTTGCAGTCCGCGGCGTTGCTGGACGGCGCAGGCATGTTGCCGCGCGACGGTACGCTGCTGCGTATCGGCGACGCGCTTGCGCGGAAGGACTGGCAGGCGGCGAGCGCCCTGACCGACCGCATGACGCAAGAAGGCAATTTTTCCTTCCTGAGCGCGATCGTCCGCAGTTGGATCGCTGTCGGCCAGGGCAATTATGCGCCTCCCACAATCGACGCGAAGGACCGGTTCGCTTCTTTGGGGCAGCGCTATCTCGACGAACATGTTGCCTATCAGGCGTTGAACCACCGCGATTTGTCGGCGGCCATTCCTGCCGTCCGGCGCGCCTTAGTGGCGCGGGCGCGCGATGGCGCGGCGCTGCGGCTGACCTTTGCCGCGCAACTGGCAGGCATCGGGGCAAGGGACGAGGCGTTGATGTTGCTGCCCGCCGATCACGCCAATTTCAACGTGGCCCGCGCCGCCATCTTGCGGGGCAGGGCGAAGGAACAGCCGTTCACGCCGGCGCAGGGCTATGCCCGTCTACTGGCGCGGTTGGCAGTCGACATATCGAGCGACCCGGCAGGGCGCGCGCTGGGACTGCGGCTGGCCCGCATGGCGACCTTCGCCGACCCCCTGGGTGCGGAGCCGCACATCGTGGCCGCCCGTCTATTGGTGGAACAGGATCATGCCGGCGCGGCGGTGCAAGAAGCAGCAAAGGTGCCCGCGAAGAACTGGTTCGCCCCGCTGGCACAGGCGGAGTTGATCGACGCGCTAGCGGCATCGGGCAACCTGGCCGGCGCGCTGGCCCTGGCACGGCAACAGGCGTCCGTGCCCGGCGCGGAACCGGAGCGACAGGTCAGG
>JACESO010000048.1 GCA_013911745.1 Sphingobium sp.
CCCAAAGCCAAACCCGCTCCGGAAAAGCCCAAGGCCAAGCCCTCGCCAGCGAAGAGCGACGTCAAATCCTCAGCGCCTGCCAAAAGCAGCAGCAAGAGCGACGCGAAGGCCAAAAGCGATGCGCCGGCCAAGGCATCCGGTCAGGGCAAGGCGGATAAGCCGCGCGGTTCCCTGCTGGGCAAAGATTTCCTGAAGGGGATCGACACCAGCGACGACGCGCCGCGCAAGCCCGCGCCGCCGCCCGCCGCAGCGATGGGGCCGCAGCAGAAGGCCGCGCTGGATGCGGAAATCCGCCGGCAGCTGAAACCGCGTTGGCGGCCGCCGTCGGGCGCGGACGCCGACAAGCTGGTCACGCTTCTGGAAGTGCGGCTGGACCAGAATGGCAATGTCGTCGGCACGCCGGAGGTGATAGACCAGCAGGGCGTCACCGCCAGCAACCGGCCGCAGGCGAAGCTGCATGCCGAGCGGGCCGTCCAGGCGGTGAAGCTCGCATCGCCGTTCCGCAATCTGCCCGGTGAATTTTACGACCAATGGAAATGGCTGCGGCCACTCCGCTTTGACGCGAGGCTGAACCGATGAAATTCCCTATCCTGCGCCAGGTGGCGTTCGCCGCGGGGGCCTTGGCCGCAATGCTGGCCGCACCCGCCATGGCGCAGCTGTCGGTGGACGTGACCGGCGAGATCGACAGCAATCTGAAGATTGCCGTGCCCCCGCTTCCCGCGCAGCAGGAGGTGGACACGCCCGCCGGACCGGCGAGCGAGCTGGGCCGCAAGATCGCGGAAGTGATCGCGTCGGACCTAAAGGGATCGGGCCTGTTCGATCCGTCCGGTCCCGGCGGACTGCCTGCGGTCGCCTTTCCCGAGGTGACCAACCCGGTCTACGACAAATGGGGTGCCTATCAGGCGCTGGCGCAGGGTTTCGTGCGCACCAGCGGCGGCGAGGCGGACATCACCGTGGGCTGCTATCTCTACGATGTGGCGCTCAAGCAGGAGCTGACGCGGCAGGGCTATGTCGTCGCCCCGCGCGATTGGCGGCGGGCCGCGCATAAATGCGCCGACGCCATCTATGCGCGCCTGTCGGGCGAAAGCCCATTCTTCGACAGCCGCATCGCCTATATCGCCGAAAGCGGTCCCAAGGGGAACCGCACCAAGCGGCTGGCGATCATGGATTCGGACGGGGCCAACCACCGCTTCATCACCAACGGCCAGTCGATGGCGCTGACCCCGCGTTTCTCGCCCGATTACAAGTCGATCGTCTATGTGAGCTATCTGGGCAGCCGGGTGCGCATCTACGTCTACGACATCGGCGCGGGCCAGCAGAAGCTGGTGACGGAAAGCAACAATCCGACCTTTGCGCCGCGCTGGTCGCCCGATGGGCGTAGCATCCTGTTTTCGATGGCGGTGGCGGGCAACACCGACATCTATCGCGTGCCGGCGAGCGGCGGCACGCCCGTTCGCCTGACCACATCGCCCGGCATCGATGTGGGTGGCAGCTATTCGCCCGACGGCAGCCAGATCGTGTTCGAAAGCGACCGGTCGGGCGGGCAGCAAATCTATGTCATGAATGCGGACGGTTCCAACCAGCGACGGATCAGCCATGGCGGCGGTCGCTATGCGACGCCGGAATGGAGCCCGCGCGGCGACCTCATCGCCTTCACCAAAATGTCCGGCGACTTCAAGATCGCGGTGATGAGCCCCAGCGGCGACAATGAGCGCACCCTGACCAACGGCTGGCAGGACGAGCAGCCGACCTGGTCGCCCAATGGCCGCGTGCTGCAATTCTTCCGCACGACGCCGGGTCGCGACGGGACCAGCCAAGTGTGGCAGGTCGACCTGACCGGCGTCAACGAACGGCGCATTCCGACCCCGCTCAGCGGATCGGACCCGGCCTGGGGGCCTTTGCTGCCGTAATCCGAGGTTCAGCCTGCGGATATAAATGTTCGACAGTTGCGTTGTCGCGGACGGCAGAAACATATGGACGACGCGGCTCGTCTTGACAGCGTAACGACCTTCGCCAACCATGGTTTCAACCGTGGGGCGGCACGGATGGAAATGAGGAGATTCCAATGAAATTGTCCCGGACCTTGCTGATGGCGAGCACCGTGATCGCGCTGGCCGCCTGCTCCAAGAAACCGCCGGCCCAGTTGCCGCCCGCGCCGGGCGGCACAGGCACCGAAACCGGCGCGTCCGCCGGCACCGGCACGGCCACCGGTCCGCGCAAGGGCAGCCAGGAGGATTTCGTGGCGTCGGTCGCGTCCGATCGCATCTTCTTCGGCCTCGACCAATATGACATCGACGCGGAGGATCAGGCGACGCTCCAGAGCCAGGCGGCCTGGCTGCAACAGAATCCCACTGTCCGCGTCACGATCGAAGGTCATGCCGACGAACGGGGCACGCGCGACTATAATATCGCGCTGGGCGAACGGCGCGCCAATGCGGCGAAAAACTACCTTGCCTCGCTGAGTATCGCGCCGAGCCGCATCACCACCGTCAGCTATGGCAAGGAACGGCCCGCCGCGCTTGGATCGGACGAGGCGGCATGGGCGCAGAACCGCCGCGCGGTGACGGTCACCATCCAATATTGACCGGCGCGAGAGCGCTTCGATGAAGCCCGTCGGCAGAGCGCCGGCGGGCTTTTTTTCATCCGTGGAGCAGGAGGGGTGTGTAGGACATGCGCGGCTTAACTTCGCATATTTCCCGTAGAAATCCTCATAGAATGTCCGTCCCGTGAAATATGATTGCGCAGGGACGATCGGGGCGATGTCCTTTATCGCACCTGAGCAAGCTGTAGGCGAGCGCCGGCAGGGATGCGCGATAGCACTGGCGCGGTCGCTTTCGCTGCGGCAAGACAGCGGTGCTGAATGGAACGGGATAGAGGGTAAGGATGATGCGGATTTCGAGGCTGGCCATGGTGCTGCTGATCGGCGCGGCGGTTGCGATGCCGGCACAGGCGCAGCATTGGTCGCGCAGCTGGATGGCCGCGCCGCAGCTGTCGAAGACGCCCCCCGAAAAGCGCCCCGACCTTACCGACCGCACGGTGCGTCAGGTGGTGCGGATCAGCAGCGGGGGCGCGCGCATCCGCCTGCGCCTGTCCAACGAAATGTCGGTAGAGCCGCTGCTGCTGGGCGCGGTGCATGTCGCGCTGGCGGGCGAAGGTGGGCGGATCGAGCCAGGCACCGATCGGGTCGTGACGTTCAACGGAATGCAGGGCGCGGCGATCCCGGCCCGCGCGCCGCTGATAAGCGACGCCATCGACCTGCCGGTCAAGCCGCTGACCCGCATCACCGTCAGCATCCATCTGCCCAAAGGCGCCCCAGACGCGACGGTGCACAGCTATTCCGCCGCCACTGGCTGGACCGCGCCGGGCAACCAGACCCACGCCGTGAGCCTGACCGACAGCGCGACACTGGGATCGCGCATCATCCTGTCGGCCGTGGAGGTTGAAAGCCGCGCGCCCGCAACGACCATCGTCACCCTGGGCGATTCGATCACCGATGGCGTGCGCGCGACGCCGGACAGCAACCGCCGCTGGCCCGACCTGCTGGCCGAGCGGCTGCAGAAGGCGGGGCGCACCAATGTCGGCGTCGCCAATGCGGGGATCAGTGCCAACCGGCTGCTGAGCGAAGGCGAAGGCTATAATGTGCTGGCGCGGTTCGACAGCGACGTGCTGGCGGTGCCGGGGGTCAGCCATGTCATCCTGCTGGAGGGCGTCAACGACCTTGGCAATGCGGCGCGGGACAGGCAGCCGATGCTGAAGCCCGAAGCGCTGATCGGCGCCTATCGCCAGATGATCGCGCGGGCGCATGATCGGGGCGTCAAGCTGATCCTGGCGACCATCCTGCCGTACAAGGGTGCGGGATATTGGAGCGCGGAAGGAGAAGCGACCCGCGAGGCGGTGAACCGCTGGATTCGCACGACCCGGGAAGCGGACGGCTTTGTCGATCTGGCGAAGGCGATCGCAGACCCGGCCGATCCGGCGCGCATGGCGAAAGCCTATGACGCCGGCGACGCGCTGCATCCCAACGATGCCGGTTTCGCCGTCATGGCGGCTGCCGTGGACCTCAAGCTGCTGCGCTGATCGCGATGCGGGCGCGCAAGATTTTACACGCCCCGAAAAGCCGCTAGAAGCGCCCGATGGACAAGCCGCCGGCCAGAAAAGCGCCCACCATCAAGGAAGTCGCCGCCCGCGCGGGCGTGTCGGTCATGACCGCATCGCGCGCCGTGAACGGCAAGGCGCTGGTCAGCGCGAAGGCGCAGCAGGCGGTCGAGAGGGCGGTCAAGGAATTGGGCTATGTCCCCAACGCCTCTGCCCGGGCGTTGGCGGGCAATGTCGACCGGCGCGTCGCGCTGCTGCACAGCCATTCGACCACCTCCGCCTATCTTGGCGAACTGCTGCTGGGCGCGCTGGGCGAAGCGCCGCAGCGCCACCTGCATCTGGTGGTCGAACAATGCGCGCCGGGCGCCTTTGCCGAAGAGATCGTCGATCAGGTGGCGCAGGCGCACGTCGCCGGCGTCATCCTCCCGCCGCCGCTGTGCGACTGGAGCGACCTGGTGGACGGGCTGCGCGCGCGGGACATTGCCGTGGTGGCGGTCGCCCCGGACCAGGATGGGCCGGACATGCTGTCGGTGGGCACGGACGATCGCCATGCCGCCTACGACCTGACCCGGCACCTCATCGAACTGGGCCACAGGCGTATCGGCTTCATCGAGGGCAATCCCCGCCACCGCGCCAATTCCCGCCGGGTGCAGGGCTTTCGCGACGCGCTGATCCACCATGGCATTGACCTGGACGAAGCGCTGATCGTGCCGGGCGACTTCAGCTATCGGTCGGGCCTGGACGCGGCCGAGCGGCTGATGTCCCTGCCGGTGCGGCCGACCGCCATCTTCGCCTGCAACGACGATATGGCGGCCGCCGCGATCACCGTCGCGCACCAGCGGCGGATCAACGTGCCGGCCGATGTCAGCATCTGCGGCTTCGACGACACGCCGCTCGCCAGCGCCATCTGGCCTGCGTTGACCACCATCCGCCAGCCGATACGCGACATGAGCCGGGAGGCGATCGGCCTGCTTGCCATGCGGTTCCGCAGCCAGGAGGAAGGCGGGGACGACATTATCGGCAAGGTGAAGCTGGATTATCAGCTGATCCGCCGCCAGTCGGACGCGGTGCCGGCGCGGCACTGACAGGCCGGCCGGTCCGTACCTTAGTCGTTGGGGCGGTGAGCCTCCGGTCAGGCAGGCCGGTCAGAGTTTCCCATATTTGGCCTCGAAACCCGCGACATCCCCGGCGGCGAGATATTTCGCCTGATCCACCCACTGATCGCGAACCGGGCGGCCCTTGAAGGTGCCGAGCCGGGCATCGATCGCGGCGATATCGCTGTCCGTCCAGGCGGCGATCTGCGCATAGCGGGTAACGCCAAGGTCGATCAGCAGCGCCTTGAGCTTGGGGCCGACGCCCTTGAGCCGCAGGAGATCGTCCGGCTCTTCGGGCAGACTGGTGACGGCGGGGGAGACAGGTGCAGGTGCAGCGTCCGGGGCGACCGCTTCGACAATAGGGTCGGCCGCCGTGATGGTAACGGGCTCCACCGAAACGGGCGTGGCGGGGGCGGGTTGCGGCGCCGCAAGCGCGGAGACAGTTTCCTCTGCTGCCTTGGGCGGCGTGGAGGGTTGCGCGACTGGCTCGACCGAGGACTCGTCAGCCGTCGTTTTGCCGCGACCCGAGAACAGGAACAGCAGAACGATCACCACGAGCAGGGCGATCAACAGCCACAGCCCATAGTCCATGAAGAATTCCTGCATCGGCCGCTGCCTCCCCTTATAGGATGGTTGATGCGGTTATTTAGGGGCGGTGGACGGCGCGCCGCAAGAGCGTCGATTCCGCCCTTGGAGACTTCTTGTCGTCCCGTCCCCTCATTCCTGCTCGCGGGCGACTTCCCGCCAGCCGATGTCGCGACGACAGAAGCCCGTCGGAAAGTCGATCGCATCGACGGCTGCATAGGCGGCCGCCTGCGCCGCGCGTACCGTGTCCCCCGTCGCCGTGACGTTCAGCACGCGCCCGCCATTGGCGACGAGCGCGCCGTCGCGTTCGGCGGTTCCGGCATGAAAGACCTTTGCGCCCGTCGCCTCCGCCGTATCGATGCCGCCGATGCTGCCGCCCTTTTCCGGCGTGCCGGGATAGCCCGTCGCCGCCATGACGATGGTGAGGGCCGCGCGGTCGGCCAGCGTCACCGGCCCCTGCTCCGCCAGACGGCCTTGCGCCACGGCGAGCAGCAGCTCCACCAGGTCGCCGTCGAAGCGGGTCATCAGCACCTGACATTCCGGGTCGCCGAACCGGGCGTTATACTCGATCAGCTTGGGCCCTTCGTCCGTCAGCATCAGCCCGGCATAGAGTATGCCCGAATAGGGCATGCCTTCTGCCGCGAGCGTTTCCACCGTGGGGCGGACGATCGTGTCGATCACCTGGATTTCCAATTCGGGCGTCAGCACCCGCGCGGGGCTATAGGCGCCCATGCCGCCGGTATTGGGACCGGTGTCGCCATCCCCGACGCGCTTATGATCCTGCGCCGATCCGAAGGGCAGGATCGCGGTGCCGTCGGTCAGGGCGAAGAAGCTGGCTTCTTCCCCGGTCATGAATTCTTCGAGCACCACTTCCTCGCCCGCCGCGCCGAACGCGCCGGAAAACATGGTGTCGAGCGCCTCGAGCGCCTCTTCGCGGGTTTGCGCGATGATGACGCCCTTGCCCGCAGCGAGGCCGTCCGCCTTGATCACGACCGGCAGGGAGAAGTCGTCGAGTGCAGCGATCGCGCCATCCTTGCTGGTCACGCGGACATAGGCGGCGGTCGGGATGTTCGCGCGCCGGCACAGATCCTTGGTGAAGCCCTTCGACCCTTCGAGCTGCGCCGCTTTCTTGTTCGGGCCGAAAACCGGAACGCCCATGGTGCGAAGATTGTCGGCCAGCCCGTCGACCAATGGCGCTTCCGGACCGATCACGACAAGACCGATGGAATGGCGGACGGTAAAATCCAGCACCGCGCGATGATCCGTGGCGTCGAGGTCGACCAGTTGCGCATGCTGCGCTATGCCGGGGTTGCCCGGCGCGGCATAAAGGGTCGAAAGCCGGGGCGATTGCGCCAGCTTCCATGCCAGCGCATGTTCCCGGCCGCCGCCGCCAAGCAGAAGGATGTTCATTTCGCCCATGTCCCCGGATTATGATGCCTATGACAGTTCGGGCCGCCTGTTAGCGGAGGAGCGGGCCGGCGACAACGCGCCGCCGCTGACCGTCAGCGAATTGTCCGCTTCCCTGAAGCGCACGGTGGAGGATCGGTTCGGCCATGTCCGTCTGCGCGGCGAGATATCGGGATTCAAGCGGGCGGCGTCCGGCCACCTCTATCTGTGCCTGAAGGACGACAATGCCGTCATCGACGGGGTGATGTGGAAGGGCGGGGCGCAAAGACTGGCCTTCGCCGCGCAGGACGGGGTGGAGGTGATCGCCACCGGCAAGCTGACCACCTATCCTGGCCGGTCCAAATATCAGATCGTGATCGACCGGATGGAGCTGGCAGGTGAAGGCGCGCTGATGGCGCTGCTGGAAAAGCTGAAGGGGAAGCTAGCGGGCGAAGGGCTGTTCGCGCCAGAGCGCAAGAAGCCGCTGCCCTTCCTGCCGCGCACCATCGGCGTGGTGACGTCGCCCACGGGCGCGGTCATCCGCGACATCCTGCACCGCCTGTCGGATCGTTGCCCAACCGATGTGCTGGTCTGGCCGGTGCTGGTTCAGGGGCAGGGCGCGGCGGAGCAGGTGGCGCGGGCGGTGCGCGGATTCAGCGAGATGGCCGCAGGCGGCCTGCTGCCCCGCCCCGACCTGGTGATCGTGGCGCGCGGGGGCGGGTCGATCGAGGATCTGTGGAGCTTCAACGAGGAAATCGTGGTCCGCGCCGTCGCAGACTGCACCATCCCCATCATCTCCGCCGTCGGGCATGAGACCGACACGACGCTGTGCGACTATGCCGCCGACCGGCGCGCGCCGACGCCGACTGCTGCGGCCGAGATGGCGGTGCCGGTGCGCGCGGAACTGCTGGCGGGTCTTAGCGAAATGAGCCTGCGCGCGGGCCGCGCGGTGCGGCGGGGCGCGGCGCAGGCACGCGAGCGGCTGGACATGCAGGCGCGGCTGATGCCGACGCCCGACACGCTGCTCAGCCCGCAGCGGCAGCGGCTGGATGATGCGTCGATGCGGCTGCAGCATGGCTTGCGCCACCGCCTGGCTGATGCGCGCGCGCATCTGAGCGAAGCAGGCGCGGCGTTGCGCCCTCCCCTGCTCAAGCAGCACCTGACCCGCGCGGCGGAGCGGCTGGACCGGCTGCGGCTGCGACCCGACTATCTGATGCGCGCTCTGTCGGACCGCAGCGTCGCGCTGGACCGGGTGTCGCGCCATTTCGCTTCGCTCGACCCCGATCTGCCGTTGCAGCGCGGCTACGCCCGCATCACGGCGCAGGGGCAGCTGGTGAAATCGGTGGAGGAAGCGCAGGCGGCCGCAGCGGTCACGCTGCACTTCCGCGACGGCGCGGTCGAGGCCACGGTTGGACCGCTTGAGCCGGGACCGGCAGCCGATATACTGCCCGCCCGTTCCCCGCGCAGGACGCGCGAGCCGACGGCAGGACGGCAGCAGGACCTGTTTTCCTGATGCCCGCGAACAGAAAGGCCAACGCATGTTGATGTCCAGCGGGGACCGGATCGCCAGGCTCCATTATATGCCCTACAGCTTCCGCGTGCTGCAGGCGGGCGATCATGTGCTGTGCGCCGTCACCGGCCAGCGGATCGCGCTCGAAAATCTGCGCTACTGGAGCATCGCGCGGCAGGAAGCCTATGCCGATGCGCAGGCGTCCGCAAAGGCGGAGCTGGCCGCGCGCGGGGCGCGATGAGGACTGCCGTCCTCGCGGTGTCGATCGCCCTGGCGAGCGTCGCTGTGGCGCAGCCGGCGGCGCCCATTTCCCATGATTTCGGACTGAACGGCGCGCCCATGCAAGGCGCGGTCTTGCGGGGCGTCGCGCCGCCGAACACGGTTTCGCTGACGCTGGACGGCAAGCCCGTCGCGGTCGATACGGATGGACGCTTCCTCATTGCCTTCGATCGGGATGCCGCGCCAACGGCGCTGCTGACGGCCCGGTTGGGCGGCGGCCGGGTGCTGAGCCAGAGCCTGGCCGTCGCGCCGCGGGAATGGCGGATCGAGCGGGTCGATGCGCCGCTTCGTCCCACAACCAGCAGCGAAGCCTTCCTCGCCCTGCGCCGACCGGAACTGGAGGCCATTGCCGAGGCGCGCGCCAAGGTGACGGACGCGAAGGGGTGGCGGCAATCCTTCATCTGGCCGAGGATCGGGCGAATTTCCGGCCTGTTCGGGTCGCAACGCATCTATCGGGGCGAACCGGGCGCGTTCCACGGCGGCGTGGACATAGCAGGGGCGACAGGCGATCCGGTCGTCGCGCCGGCCGATGGCGTCGTCATCCTGGCGGCGAGCGAGAAGCCCTATACGCTAGAAGGCCATCTGTTGATGATCGATCACGGCCATGGCCTCAACAGTGCCTTCCTCCACCTGTCACGCATCGATGTCCGGCTGGGCGAGGCGGTCCGGCAGGGGCAGCGCATCGGCGCGGTCGGTGCGACCGGCAGGGCGACGGGCCCGCATCTGCACTGGGGCATGAAGTGGAACGACGCGCGGATCGACCCGATGCTGATCGCCGGGCCGATGCCGCAGGGTCGGTGACGGACCGAAGGTCCGGCGTTAGCCGACCCGCTTGATGCGGACGGAGCGGCGGCCGTCGATCTTGCCCATATAGCTGCCAAGAGCCGCGCGCCGGATCTGGACCGACATGCCCTTCTTCGGCGTGGCCATTTCCGTCGGTTCGACCGTCTGCCATTCGGAACCATCGTCCAGCCTGATCGCCCATTTGCCACCAGCGACCGCCGAAGCAGTGGCAATAGTCGCCGTCACTTCTTTTACGCTGTCTCTCTCATCGTCATCGTCGTCGCCGAAAAAGGGCAGCTTCGGCATCGAAAAGCCGAAAAGCGACCTTCGCGCCTTTTTGACATCCTCCTGATCCATGACGATCAGCTTGTTGCTCTCGCTGGCGGTCTTGAGCTCCGTCACCTGCTGGTCGTAGCATTTGAGCCGCGCATCGCTATCCGTGATTGCCTGACAGCGCACCAGCTGGTCGAGCGCCGCCGGTTGCGATTTGACCGCCGCGTCAGAGGCCGACGCGCCGGCCAAAAGCGCCACAATCATGCAGGCCTTGAATAAATGATTGCGCATAGAGCTGCCCTAATGTCCCGAGGGATGGAGGAAGATCACGCGGTGGTAAAAAGGTCAAGGCCCACCGCAAACTCCCCTTCGGGCGCGCGTTCATGGCTGCGGTAGTTACACTGAAATCCGCGTGGGCGTCGTTGGAGCCGGCTTGTGGCATTTATGCTACACAGATCAATCAAAATCCTGCTGCATCGCAACTTTGCTTTACAGCCGTACGGCGCTTGCGCAGACTTTCGGCAGTTTCAGTGGGGGGCGCTGTCGGGCATCTATCCCTCTGCTGAGCGACAAAATGATGGCGGACTCATCCGTCATACTCCAGAGCAAGGGACTGGACAGTGAAGAATATCTCGAGAAGCGCGCTTCTGCGCGCAAGTGTCGCGCCTGTCATACTGGGCGTGATGTTGCCGGCCGCTGCCATAGCGCAGGAACAGCCGGCCGCGGAAAACGCCGAAACCATCGTCGTCACCGGTTCGCGCATTGCGACCCCCAACCAGATCAGTGCTGCTCCCGTCACCACCCTGAGCGCCGAGAACATCCGTGAAAGCGGCTATTCCAAGATCGAAGATCTCGCCAACACGCTGCCTCAGGTGTTCGCCGGCCAGAGCTCGGGCGTGTCCAACGGCGCTGACGGTACCGCGACGATCGACCTTCGCGGCCTCGGGCCGAGCCGTACCGTTGTCCTGATCGACGGTCGACGTCTGATGCCGGGCAACATCGGCGGCGGCGCTGGTGCTGACCTTAACTTCATTCCGGGCGCCTTGGTACAGGCCGTCGACCTGCTGACCGGCGGTGCGTCGTCCACCTATGGTGCAGATGCCGTTGCGGGCGTCGTGAACTTCAAGATGAACCGCGGCTTCCGCGGCATTCGCCTGGACGGCCAGTACAGCCTCTACTCGCACAAGAATGACGACGAGGACATCCAGGCGGTCGTCAACCGCAAGTATCGCGCCCCGGCGGGCAACACCAACACGGGCGGCGCCTATGACGCAACGCTCGCCTTCGGCGTCGGCTTCGACGACGACCGCGGCAGCATCGTCGGTTATGCGGGCTATCGTCATGACAGCGCCATCACCCAGGCGGGCTACGACTATTCGGTCTGCACGCTGAACCCCGACGCCGCCAACAATTATTTCGATTGCGGTGGCTCCGGCACTCCCGCCCGTCCGCGCATCGGCGGCATCTCCGCTGCGAACGCGGCCCTCGCGGGCATTCCCACGGCCAGCAGCTACACGCTGACCGACAACGGCACCCTGACCCCCTATTCTTCGTTGCGCGACGCGTACAACTTCGGCCCGGTCAATTATTTCCGCCGTCCGTCTGACCGGTACACGGCCGGCCTGTTCGCGGAATATGAGATCGACGAGCATTTCAAGCCGTACATGGACTTCATGTTCATGGACTACAGCACCAAGGCGCAGATCGCCGCTGCCGGTGCATTCTATGGACCGCGCACGGTCAACTGCGACAACCCCTTCCTTCAGGGTACGCAGACCGGCCGCGCGATCTGCGGTGCGGCGCTGGGCACCAACGCTACCGCCGACTTCCTGCTCGGCAAGCGCAACATCGAAGGCGGTCCGCGTTTCAACGATATCGGCTTCAACCAGTTCCGTATCGTGACCGGCCTGCGCGGCGACATCAGCGACGCTTGGAACTACGACGCCTATGTGCAGTTCGGGCAGATCAAGGTCGCGAACACCTATCGCAATGACACGTCGAACACCAAGATCGACAACGCGCTGAACGTCGTCAACGTTGGCGGTGTCGCGACTTGTCAGTCGGTGGTTGACGGCACCGACCCATCGTGCGTGCCTTACAACGTGTTCACGCCCAATGGTGTCACCCCGGCCGCTGCCGCCTATATCGGCATCCCGCTGGTGCTGACCGGCACGACCAAGGAAACCATCGTGAACGGCTCCGTGGTCGGCGATCTGGGCATGTATGGCTTCAAGTCGCCCTTCGCCGAGGACGGCGTCAAGATCGTGCTCGGCGCGGAATATCGCAAGGAACAGCTGGCGACCCAACCTGACCAGGCGTACATCAACGGCGACGGTGCCGGCCAGGGCGGGCCCACCCTGCCGATCGAGGGCCAGTACACGGTCAAGGATCTCTTCACCGAAGCCAACATCCCGCTGGTAATGGATCGTCCTTTCTTCGACGCGCTGGCGCTGACGCTTGGCTATCGCCACTCGTCCTACAACGTTCAGGGCGCGACGTCGCAGAACAAGGCTGACACCTTCAAGATCGAGGGCACCTGGTCGCCGATTCGGGACATTAAGTTCCGCGGATCGTTCAACCGCGCCGTTCGGTCGCCTAACATCAGCGAGCTGTTCTTCAACCAGCAGGTCGGCCTGTTCAGCGGCAGCGATCCGTGCGCCGGCGCCGCACCCAGCGCTACGGCCGCTCAGTGCGCCCTTACCGGCGTCACCGCGGCTCAGTACGGCAACATCGACGTCAACTCGGCGGCGCAGTACAACCAGCTGTCGGGCGGTAACCTGAACCTCCGTCCGGAGAAGGCGAACACCTGGACCGCCGGCGTGATCCTGCAGCCCAGCTTCGTTCCGGGCCTGCTCTTCTCGGTCGACTACTTCAACATCAAGGTGAAGGACGCCGTCGGGACGATCGGTTCGCAGGTCATTCTGAACCAGTGCATTCAGTCGGGCGATCCGTTCTTCTGCTCGAAGATCAATCGTTCGCCTGCTTCGGCCGGTGCTGCCGCCGGTTCGCTCTGGCTGGACGAAAGCGGTTTCGTGAACAACCAGACCACGAACACCGGTTCGCTCAAGACCTCCGGCTTCGACCTGAACGGCAACTACTCGACCTCGATCGGCAACAACAAGCTGCGCTGGCAGTTCGTTGGCACGGTGCTGGACAAGTATATCGCCCAGCCGATCACGGGTGGCTTCAGCTATGATTGCGCCGGCTTCTACGGCATCACCTGCGGCAATCCGTCGCCGAAGTTCCGGTTCCAGACCAACCTGAAGTGGACCTTCGCCAACGACATCGCTCTGACGGCCCGTTGGCGCCATCTGAGCAAGGTCAAGGTGGACACGATCAGCTCCGACCCGGATCTGGCCTCGCCGGGCGCTGCCCCGACCGTCGACGAAGTTCTGAAGGCTCAGAACTATATCGACCTTCAGGCCAGCCTGCCGCTCAAGGACACGATCACGCTTCGTCTGGGCATGAACAATGTGTTCGACAAGAACCCGCCCTTGGTCAGCCAGGCATCGCTGGGCGGCTTCGGCAACGGCAACACCTTCCCGGGCACCTACGACTTCCTTGGTCGTCAGCTGTTCGTGAACCTGACGGCCGACTTCTAAGGCTCGTACAAGGTTGCTTGATTGGGCGGCGGAACCTGCGTTCCGCCGCCTTTTCTTTTGCCGGTGCAGTCTTTAAAGGAATGCCATGAACCTGAACGCGATGGACCGCGCGGCGGACGAAGCGGCTGCACGCGGCGACCTGACGACCGCCTGTTCATTATTGGCGGAACGGATCAAGCAGGAAGCCGGCTTCGAGCCAATGCTTAAACTCGCCTCGGTCGAGAGAGCCCAGGGCAATATTCATCGATCGCTCCATTGGGTGGATCGGGCCTTGTCGATCCGGCCGCTAGATCTCATGGCGCTGTTGATGCGTGCCACCCAGCTCCATGCCCTTGGGCGAGAGGATGAGGCGGGCGTAGCCTACGGGCGCGCGCTCGCCCAGTGCGATCGCGCGACCCCGCCCCCTATGCTGCGCCAGATCATCACCACGGCCGAAGAGAGATACGGGCAGTGGCAGGTCCGTCAGTCAGCCGCCTTTACCCAGGCAGTCATCGAAGCGACTGGAAGCCCTCCAGACAGCGATGTTCGGCTGTTCATCGACACGATCTGCCATATCCGCGAACCGCACCGCGCAGGGCCAAGTCATTATTGTTACCCTGGTCTTCCGGAAATTCCGTTCTATCCTGCCGAAAGGTTCCACTGGCTGGAGGAACTGGAGGCGCTGACCCCTGTCATAACGGGAGAATTGGAAGTGCTGCTGGCATCACGTGATGCCGCCAGTGTGGCTTATGTGCAATATCCCGACAGCATGCCGCTCGAACAGTGGGCGACGCTCAACCACAGCCCGGACTGGTCGGCGCTGCATCTGATCGAGAAAGGGCGCTCGGTCCACGCCAATGCGCGGCACTGTCCCGCAACCTTGGGCTTTCTGCAGCGCCTGCCCCAACCCGATATCCCCGGTGCCGGCCCGAACGCCATGTTCTCGCTGCTGGCTCCCGGCACGCACATCCCGCCCCATACCGGCGTGTCCAACACCCGCCTCGTGTGCCATCTGCCGCTTCTGGTGCCAAACGGATGCTGGTTTAGAGCAGGCGAGGAGCGGCGGGAATGGCGGGCTGGAAAAGCATGGGTTTTCGACGATACTGTCGATCATGAAGCGATGAATCCTACCGATCGCCTGCGCGTCATATTGATTTTCGACATCTGGCACCCCGATCTTGATGATGGAGCCCGCGATGCCATTCGGGCGATCATCGCCGCGGGCGGCCACGTCCATGGCCTGTGAGACGTGACGCACCAACTTGAAGTCAGACTGCAAAGGTTGCAGGCTGAACTGGATCCGACCAAACCGGGCCGCGCAAATGGTGCCGACTGCACGGATTTCGCGCTGGATGCGCTGGATGCGCGCCGCCCCGACCTCGCGATAAAGCTGTTGCAGCCTATTGCCGAAAGGGGCTGCCAGGACGCCGTGATCTGGCAATGCTTGGGGCTTGCGTTTCGCGACACCCAACAGATGGATAAAGCAGTGCATGCCTTATCCAGAGCCCACGAGCTTTCGCCCACCGATCCCCGCATCGCCATGGCTGTCGCGCAGGCCCGGTTCGAGCGCGGTGATCCGGCCGCGCAATTGTTCGAGCGGGCCGCCAAGCTGGCTCCCGGCCATCTGGGACTGTTGTTGAACCAGGCCATGGCGCTCGCAGCCGAGGGTGAAGTTGATAAGGCTGATACCATGCTGTCCGGGCTTTTGGGCCGTGCCCCGGAGTGGATAGAGGGGCATGAGGCATTGTCCCTCCTGCGATGGATGAGGGGTCGGGCAGAGCGGTTCCGTGACTCGCTGGATCGCGCCATCGCGCGGCATCCCGCCAATGTCGGCTTGAGGTTGAGCCTGTATCGCATCCTTATGCAAACCGATCATGCCGGTGACGCGCGCATCGTTTTGGATGCGGCAGGGCCGTTGCGCGATCCGGCGCTGGACGCAAGCCGTGCCTGCTGGGAGGCGGAGCATGGCGACTCGGGCGTAGCGATGACTCTCTTCAATCGCCTGCCCGGCGCTGTGGCGAAGCAGGTCGCCATTACCCATGTCCGGCTTTTGCTGAAGGCCGGTCATACCGGCCAAGCAGAGACACGCGCGCTGGCCGCGTTAGACGGCGGGCGGAATATGGCGATGTGGCCTTATCTTTCCACTATCTGGCGGTTGACGGGAAATAGACGAGCGGCATGGTTGGACGGCGAGCCGCCTTATATCGAAAATGTAAATCTCGGGTTGTCCGTCAACGACCTTGCGACGTTGGGGGAGATAGTGCGCGGCCTTCACACGGCGAACGCTTCCTTCCCCGCTCAATCTGTCCGCGGCGGCACGCAGACCGATCAGCCGCTGTTCCACCGGCCTGAGCCGGAATTAACCCATCTCCGCCAATATCTTATCGAAGCGTTCCGGACCTTTGTCGACCGGCTTCCCCCGCGTCAGGCTGGTCATCCGTTGCTGGAATCAGCGCGCAACGATCTGCGATTTCAGGGCAGTTGGTCCGTGCGACTCGAGGGCGGCGGCTTTCATGTTACACATACGCATCCACATGGCTGGATCAGCGCCGTCTTCTACATCGACCGGCCGTCCACCGAAGATATGGGTCGAGCGCCAGCAGGATGGCTCGAACTGGGAACGCCACCGCCTGAGTTGGGGCTAAACCTGCCGGCATATGCCACGGTGGAGCCTGTACCCGGGAGACTGGTCATCTTTCCCTCGACGATGTGGCACCGCACGCTGCCATTCGCGTCGGGGGAAAGATTGACCATCGCCTGCGATTTGCAACCACCCGCCTACTGACGGAGGTCTAGTCCACCGCCAGCTTCAACGCTCCATCCCCGTCCTCCACCCGCACGGTCGCGCCATCGGGCACTTCGCCGCGCAGGATGAGGTCGGCGAGGGGGTCTTGCAGGTAGCGCTGGACCGCGCGCTTCAGAGGCCGTGCGCCATAAACCGGGTCGTAGCCCACCCGGCCTAGCCACGTCCGCGCGCCGTCGGTCAGGTCTAGGGTGATCTTGCGGTCCTTCAGCAGCTTGCCGATGCGTGCGACCTGGATGTCGACGATCGGAGTCATGTGCGCCGCGCCCAGGCGGTGGAACAGGATGATCTCGTCTAGCCGGTTCAGGAACTCGGGCCGGAAATGGGCGCGGACGACGTCCATCACCTGATCCTCCACCTTCTCCACCGGATCGTCGTCGCCAAGGCCCGCGATATACTGGCTGCCAAGGTTGCTGGTCAGCACGATGATCGTGTTGGTGAAATCGACGGTGCGCCCCTGCCCGTCGGTCAGCCGGCCATCGTCCAGCACCTGGAGCAGGATGTTGAACACGTCGCCATGCGCCTTTTCCACCTCGTCGAAGAGGACGACCTGATAGGGACGGCGGCGAACCGCTTCGGTCAGCACGCCGCCTTCTTCATAGCCGACATAGCCGGGAGGCGCGCCGATCAGGCGGGCGACGCTGTGCTTCTCCATGAACTCGCTCATGTCGATGCGGACCATCGCGCTGTCGTCGTCGAACAGGAAGCCGGCGAGCGCCTTTGTGAGTTCCGTCTTGCCGACGCCCGTCGGCCCAAGGAACAGGAAGGAGCCGAGCGGGCGGTTGGGGTCTTGCAGGCCGGCGCGTGACCGGCGGACGGCGGTGGAGACGGCCTTGACGGCATCGGCCTGACCGATGACGCGCTTGCCCAGTTCCGCCTCCATGTTGAGCAGCTTCTCGCGCTCGCCCTCCAGCATCCGATCGACCGGGATGCCGGTCCAGCGGGACACGACGGCGGCAATGTCCTCGCTCGTCACTTCCTCGCGCAGCATCGCGCCCTTCGACGCGGACTGCGCCTCCTCAAGCTGCTTTTCCAGGGTCGGGATCGTGCCATATTGCAGTTCGCCGGCCTTGGCATATTCGCCCGAGCGCTGCGCCTGCTCCAGCTGGACACGCGCGGCGTCAAGCTGCTCCTTGAGCTTCGCTTCGCCGGCGATCTTGTCCTTTTCCGCCTGCCAGCGCTGGGTCAGTTCGGCCGACTGCTGCTCCAGATTGGCGAGGTCGGATTCGAGCGCGGCCAGGCGGTCCTTCGACGCCTGATCGCTCTCCTTCTTCAGCGCCTCGCGCTCGATCTGCAATTGCATGATGCGGCGGTCGAGATTCTCGATCTCTTCGGGCTTGCTCTCCACCTCCATGCGGATGCGGCTCGCCGCTTCGTCCATAAGGTCGATCGCCTTGTCGGGCAGGAAGCGGTCGGTGATGTAGCGGTTAGAAAGCGTTGCGGCGCTGACGATCGCGCTGTCGGCAATGCGGACGCCATGATGCGTCTCATATTTGTCCTTGATGCCGCGCAGGATGGAGATGGTATCCTCCACCGTGGGTTCGCCGACGAACACGGGCTGGAACCGCCGCTGGAGCGCGGGATCCTTCTCCACATATTTGCGATATTCGTCGAGCGTGGTCGCGCCGATGCAGTGCAGTTCGCCGCGCGCAAGGGCGGGTTTCAACAGGTTGCCGGCGTCCATCGCGCCTTCGGACTTGCCCGCGCCGATCAGCGTGTGCATTTCGTCGATGA
Source organism: Sphingobium sp. (assembly GCA_013911745.1). Lineage (GTDB taxonomy): Bacteria > Pseudomonadota > Alphaproteobacteria > Sphingomonadales > Sphingomonadaceae > Sphingobium > Sphingobium olei. Next base: position 18,124 of record JACESO010000048.1, read on the forward strand.
AGAGGATGATCTGGCCGTCTGCGCCTTTCACCTCGTCCAGCACGCCCTTCAGCCGCTCCTCGAACTCGCCGCGATATTTGGCGCCGGCGATGAGGCTGCCCATGTCGAGCGCCATCAGCGTGCGATCCTTGAGCGTATCGGGCACGTCGCCGTTTGCGATGCGCAGCGCCAAGCCTTCGGCGATGGCGGTCTTGCCGACGCCGGGCTCACCGATCAGGACGGGATTGTTCTTGGTGCGGCGGGCGAGAATCTGGATCGTGCGGCGAATTTCCTCGTCGCGGCCGATGACGGGATCGAGCTTGCCTGCCCTCGCCGCATCGGTGAGGTCGCGGGCGAATTTCTTGAGCGCGTCGTAGCGGTCCTCCGCCCCTGCGGTGTCGGCGGTTCGGCCGCCGCGCAGCTGGTTGATCGCGGCATTGAGCGCCTCGGCCTTCACCCCTGCAGCGGCGAGCGCCTTGCCCGCAGCGGTCGTGGTGGCAAGTGTGAGGGCGAGCAGCAGCCGTTCGACCGTGACGAAGCTGTCGCCAGCCTTCTGAGCGACCTGCTCGGCGGAATCGAGGACGCGGACGGCGTCATTATCGAGGCCGGGGGTCTGCTGCGCGCCGCTGCCCGAAACGGCGGGCACCTTCGCCAGCGCGGCGTCGGTTTCGCGCAGCGCGACCTTTGGATCGCCGCCGGCGGCGCTGATGAGGCCGGACGCCATACCCTGCTCATCCTCCAGCAAGGCCTTGAGCAGATGCTCCGGGCTGATCCGCTGGTGGCTCATGCGGATGGCGACGGTCTGCGCCGACTGGAGAAATCCCTTGGCGCGGTCGGTGAATTTTTCGAGGTTCATGGCGTCCCACTCTTACTTTCGGACGACATGTAGTGTTGCTGAAAAACAACACAAGGGCCATGCCGAGATTATCGCGGACGGCGGGCGCAGCCCATCGAAGCGTATTGCGCGGCTATCACGCCCCGCTATGGTGCGGGCAGGCGCGGCGGGTTCCCGCCCGCATGGTGCACGCTCTTGCCAGAGGCCCCCGATGATCCTTTCCTCCCTGTCGCGCCGCCTGACCCTGATGGCCGGCCTCTCGTCGCTGGCCCTGATGCCGGCGACGCATGCCATAGCGCAAGGCGCGTCGGCGGCCACTGCGCCAGCCCCGCTGTCCAGCCTCGTGTCGAAGGTCGACATTCCCTATGAGGAGTTCCGCCTGCCCAACGGTCTGCGCGTCATCGTCCACACCGATCGCAAGGCGCCGGTGGTGGCGGTGTCGGTCTGGTATCATGTCGGGTCGCGCTACGAGCCGGCGGGCAAGACCGGCTTTGCCCATCTGTTCGAGCATCTGATGTTCTATGGATCGGAAAATGCGGACGGCCCCTTCTTCGGGCGGCTGGAGGATATCGGTGCGACCGACTGGAACGGGACGACCTGGTTCGACCGCACCAACTATTTCGAGACGGTGCCGACCGGCGCGCTCGACCGGGCGCTGTTCCTCGAATCGGATCGCATGGGCCATCTGCTGGGCGCGGTCACGCAGGTGAAGCTGGATACGCAGCGCGGCGTCGTACAGAATGAAAAGCGCATGGGCGAGAATGAGCCCTATGGCCTGGTCGAATATGCGCAGCTCGCCGCTTTATTGCCGGAGGGGCATCCCTATCGCCATTCTACCATCGGATCGATGGCAGACTTGAACGCCGCGAGCCTCGCCGACGTGCAGACATGGTTCAAGACCCATTATGGCCCCAACAACGCCGTGCTGGTGCTCGCGGGCGACATCGACCTAGCGACGGCGAAAGCGAAGGTCGGCAAATGGTTCGGCAACATCCCCGCCGGCCCTGCCCCTAAGGATGTCGACGCCAGCGTGCCCACGCTGGCGAAGGACGCCGAGGTGACGATGCATGACAATGTCGCCGCCACCCGGCTCTATCGCAACTGGATCGTCCCGGGGGTGAATTCCGCCGACCTGCCGCAGCTCGACCTCGCCATGACCGTGTTCGGGGGGCTGGGATCGTCGCGGCTCGACAATGCGCTTGTCCGTGACGAGAAGGTCGCGGTCGCCGTCAAGGCCAGCATCCAGCCGTTCGAGAAGCTGTCGATCGCCGAGATCACGGTGGACGTGAAGCCGGGGGCGGACCCGGTCGCGGTGGGCAAGCGGCTGGACCAGTTGCTGGCCGACTATCTGGCCAAGGGGCCGAACGCGGACGAGGTGCTGCGCGCCGCGACCCGGCAGGCGTCCGGCACGATTTCGGGGCTGGAAAAGGTCGGCGGCTTTTCCGGCAAGGCGGTGACCCTTGCCGAGGGTGCGGTCTATTCCGACGACCCCGCCAAATATAAGAAGGATCTGGCAATCTACGCCGCCGCGACGCCGCAATCGGTGAGCGCGGCCGCGCGCAAATGGCTGGGTCGGCCGGTGCTGCGCCTGACGGTGGCGCCGGGCGAGCGCAGCGCGGCGGACAATGCGCTGGCAGGCAATGCTAAGGCTGAGGGCGCCACCCACCAGCCCGCCTACTTCCAGCAGCCCGGCACGCCGGCCCCGGCGTGCCGGGCTGCTGGAAGTAGGCGGGCTGGTGGGTGGCGCCCTCAGCCTTAGCATTGCCTGCC
>JACESO010000049.1 GCA_013911745.1 Sphingobium sp.
TCCATCGCCTCCGCCAGTCCCTCTATGTGAAGCCCGCCGCCTTGGGGCGGCGGGCTTCACATAGAGGGACTGGCGGAGGCGATGGACGGGAATTTCATTCTGATCATGGTGCTGGTGGCGACCCTTCTGGGGATCGCCGTCGTCGCCATTGCCGGTCCGTCAGCCGACAAGGCGCAAAAGCGCCGCGTCGCCATGATCCGCGGCCGGCACAGCGAGTCCGCCGAGGCGCTGCTGGAAGCCCGCATGCGCCGGGCCATTTCCAACCGGAACACGGGCGGCGACGCAAAGATGCTGGTGTCGCTGATCCCCAATCCGGAAAATCTGGCCAAGCGGCTGCAGATGACCGGGCGGAAGTGGACGTTGAGCCAGTATATGACCGGCTGCGCGGTCGTCTTCCTGCTGATCACCGGCTTCCTGGCCGTGCGCGGCTTCCCCTTCCTCTTCGCGATGATGGTGGGGCTGGCGGCGGGCCTCGGCCTGCCGCACTGGTGGGTCGGACGCCTGATCAACAAGCGCGTCAACCTCTTCACCGTCAAGTTTCCCGATGCCCTCGAACTGCTGACGCGCGGCCTGCGGTCGGGCCTGCCGATCACCGAGACGCTGGGCATCGTGTCGAGCGAAATCCCGGGGCCGGTGGGCGAGGAATTCAAGCTCATCGCCGAACGGATCAAGATCGGCCGCACCATGGAGCAGGCGCTTCAGGAAACCGCCGACAGGCTGGGCACGCCGGAGTTCCAGTTCTTCGTCATCACGCTATCGATCCAGCGCGAAACCGGCGGCAACCTCGCTGAAACACTGTCCAACCTGGCGACGGTGCTGCGTCAGCGGGCCCAGATGAAGCTCAAGATCCGCGCCATGTCTTCGGAATCGAAGGCGTCCGCCTATATCATCGGCGTCCTGCCGTTCCTCGTGTTCGGCCTGATCACCTACATCAATTTCAACTATATGATGCCCTTCTTCACGCCGGATCCGAACGGACTGTTCGGGCTCGGCATGATGCAGGTCGTCGGCATCGGCGGGATGTGCTGGATGGGCATTGGCGCCTTCATCATGGCCCAGATGGTCAATTTCGAGATTTGAGGGGGAAATAGCATCATGGACGCCCCTGCCCCCGCCGGCACCCTGTTTGGCCTGACCGCAACCGATGTCGGCACGTTGCTCGCCGCGATGGCGACCCTTGCCGTGCTGTTCGCGCTCTATGCCGTCATGACAGTGCGCGATCCGATGGCCAAGCGGGTCAAGGCGCTGAACGACCGGCGCGAACAGCTCAAGGCGGGCATCACCGCCTCCACCGCCAAGCGCCGCGCCAAGCTGGTCAAGAAGAACCAGACCACGGACCAGATGCGGTCCTTCCTGTCGAGCCTGAAAGTGCTTCAGGACGACCAGCTGAAAGACGCGCAAATCCGATTGGCGCAGGCCGGCATCCGATCGAAGGATCTGGCGGTCGCCGTCATCTTCGGTCGCATGATCCTGCCCATCCTGATCGGCGGTACGGCTGCGGTGCTGCTTTACGGCGTCGGCATCCAGCCCGAATGGGGACCGATGAAGCGCTTCTTCGCATTCGCGGCTGCGCTGTTGCTCGCCTACAAGGCCCCCGACATCTATATCAACAACAAGGTGCAGAAGCGGTCAGCGGCGATCCGCAAGGGATTGCCCGACGCGCTCGATCTTCTGGTAATCTGTGCCGAAGCCGGCCTGACCGTCGACGCCGCATTCAGCCGCGTCGCGCGCGAATTGGGCAAGGCCTATCCCGAACTGGGCGACGAGTTCCAACTGACCGCGATCGAACTGAGCTTCCTGACCGAACGGCGCATGGCCTTCGAAAATCTGGCGAACCGCGTGAAGCTCGACGCGGTCAAGGGCGTGGTCACGACCATGGTCCAGACCGAGAAATATGGCACGCCGCTCGCTTCCGCCCTGCGCGTCCTGTCGGCCGAGTTCCGGCACGAGCGCATGATGCGCGCCGAGGAAAAGGCGGCGCGCTTGCCCGCGATCATGACGGTGCCGTTGATCCTGTTCATTCTGCCGACCCTGTTCGTCGTCATTCTGGGTCCGGCGGCCTGCTCGATCAGCAAGGCCTTCTGACGGCAAAGGGCAGGATCGGGCGCTTGCCGTAGCGTCCGACCGCTCCTCCTTCCAACTCGTACAAACCGCTGGAACCGAAGGCTTTCTGCGGCTATTTTACGCTGACGTAAAAGGAAAGAAGAGAGGATCGCATGCGCTTCAATCGTCCCGCCGCCATTGCTGCCTTTGGGGTCGTTGCCCTTTCCGCGCTTCCGGCGCAGGCGGCGCAGCCCGTCACGGGGCGGTGGGCCACGGTCGATGGGAAGGCGATCGTGGCGATCGCGCCCTGCGGCCAGCAGCTGTGCGGTCGGATCGAGAAGATCGTGAAGCCGACGCCCGGTCGGCCGCAGACGGACATCAAGAACCCTGACCCGGCGCTGCGGTCCAAGCCGCTGGTCGGTCTGGCGCTGCTCACTGGCTTCACGGATGCGGGCGACCTTTGGAAAGGCACCATCTACGATCCCGAAAGCGGCAAGAGCTACACGTCGAAGGTCAGCCGCAACGCCAACGGGACATTGAAGGTCCAAGGCTGCATCGCCTTCTTCTGCAAGACGCAGACCTGGACGCCAGTGCGATAAGGAAGGGTCGCGCCGGAACGCCGTTGCGTCCCGGCGCGCATGTTTCAGAAGGCTTCGGCGGGCAGCGCCATCATCGCCTGCTCGCCCGCGAGGATCGCGGTCGCCAGCCCTTCCGACTGTGGCAGCACGCGATCGGCATAATAATCGGCGACGACGCGCTTGGCGCGATGCAGGTCGTCCTCTCCACCGGCCGCCACGGCCATGCGCGTCCACATCCAGCCCATCGAAACGAGCGCGAACAGGCGGAGATAGTCCACCGCCGCCGCACCCGCCGCGTCCACCGACGCGCCCTGAAGGCGTGCCGTCACCTGCCGCAGCCGATCCAGCGCCTCGGCCGTCCGAGCCGCGACCGGGACAGCGCCATGGTCCGCCAGGTCCGCCTGGATGAGATCGAAGAAGCCGTTGACGACGCTGCCACCGCCCAACGGCAGTTTGCGCCCCACCAGGTCCATCGCCTGGACGCCGTTCGTCCCTTCATAAATCTGGGCGATGCGGGCGTCGCGAACATATTGTTCCATCCCCCATTCGCGAATGTAGCCATGGCCGCCGAACACCTGCTGCGCCTGCACCGCGCTTTCGAAACCAAGGTCGGTGAAGGCCGCCTTCACGACCGGCGTCAGCAAGGCAACCAGCGCGTCGGCCTTCGCCCGCTCCGCCGCGTCGGGATGGTGATGCGCCCGGTCGAGTTGCAGCGCGGTCCAGCCGGCGAGCGCCCGCCCGCCTTCCACGAACGCGCGAATGTTGAGCAGCATGCGCCGCACATCGGCATGTTCGATGATCGGCACGGGCGCACGGCCGCCGTCCGCGCTGCGGCCCTGCAGCCTGTCCTTGGCGTAGGCGGCCGCCTGCTGATAGGCCGCGCCGGCAATGCCCAGCCCCTGGATACCGACCATCAGCCGTTCCGCGTTCATCATCGTGAACATGGCGGCAAGGCCGCGATGGGCTTTGCCCACTAGCCAGCCGGTCGCGCTGTCATAATTCATGACGCAGGTCGGCTGGGCGTGGATACCCATCTTCTTTTCGAGCGCGCCGACCGACATACCGTTGCGGACGGTGAAGTTACCCTGTGCACCAGGCAGATATTTGGGAACCAGGAACAGGCTGATCCCCTTCACCCCCGGCGGCGCATCGGGCAGCCGGGCAAGCACGAGATGGACGATGTTGCCGCCGAAATCATGATCGCCCGAGGAGATGAAGATCTTCTGCCCCGTCACGGCATAGCTGCCGTCCGCCGCTGGAACGGCTTTGGTCTTGAGCAATGCCAGGTCCGTGCCCGCGCCGCTTTCCGTCAGCGCCATCGCGCCGGTCCATTCCCCGCTCACCATGCGGGGCAGGTATGTCGCCTTCAGATCGTCGCTCGCATGGGCCATGATCGCCTCGCACGCGCCCCGCGTCAGGCCGGGGAACAGGCCGAAGGACAGGTTCGCCGCCGACAGCATCTCGTCGAGCCAGAGTTGCAGGATGAAGGGCAGGCCCTGTCCGCCATAAGCAGGGTCCGCAGAAAGCGAGGCCCAACCAGCCTCGGCAAAGGCGCGCCATGCGTCGGCAAAGCCACTGGGCGTTACGACTTCGCCATCGATCAGGCGGCTGCCTTCCTCGTCGCCGTGGCGGTTGAGCGGGTGCAGACGCTCCGCGCACATTCGGCCCGCCTCCTCCAACACCGCGACAGCCAGGTCGGCATCCACCTCACGGCCCAGATCCTCCATTTCCCGGTCGAAGCGAAGCGTGTCGGCCAGCAGGAAGCGGTAATCGTCGATCGGGCAAACATAGTTGAACATCGGCTTCTCTCCTTGCGCGGAGTAAATACCAAACATCTGTTGTAGTCAACGTGATTGCCGACATCATACTCATTGAAGTGCGTCCCGGCACGGTCGCGCCATGCCGCCATCGCGTCTCACGCGAAAAGACATAGACGGCATCTATGGGGCTTATACCCCAAACCCGTCTGGCGCATCCCCCCCGACTTGCGGATGCTGAATGGACAAGATGGTCTTGATCGGGGAACATCGGCTTCGTTGCCTCATGCATGGCTGACAAAGCCTGCACGAACGAGGCGACATTTCGGGGACAGCGTTATGGAAGGCGTTCGCGTAGGCAAGAGAGTGATAGGCGCGCAGGCGCCGGTCATCGTCGGGTGGGAAAATATCGGCCGCGTGGAAGGCGGTCCGGTGAAGCAGTTCATCTTCACCTGGTTCCAACCCGCGGCGCTCTTCGCGCTGGTCGCCTTCTGGTACTATGCCCCCAATTCCATCGCCAAGGCGTCCACCGCGATCGGCATCGGCATCGGCTTCAAGATACTGCTGCTGGCGCTCGAGTGGGTCAGCCCGCGTTACGAAAGCTGGCGCCTGACCTGGAAGGAACTGGTCACCGACCTCTTCTATGTGGGCCTGGGCTATACCATTCTGGACCTGGTCGAACATTATATCGGCAGCGGGGCGATGATCGAGGCTATCCAGCATAGTTTCGACTGGGACAAGGTGGCATGGTTCACCGGCCTGCCGCTGCTGTTGCAGGCTTTCCTGATCTCCTTCATCTTCGACTTCGGGCAATATTGGATGCACCGGGGCATGCACAACTGGTATCCGCTCTGGCTGCCCCATTCGGTGCATCATTACATCACCCAGTTGAACATCAACAAAGGTGCGGTCGGCAATCCGATCGAGCTTTTTCTGATCGGTCTCGGCATCGGCGGCTTCTTCGACTTCCTGCCCAGGGCCGCGCTCCTTGCCGGCACCTTTGGCCTGACGATCGGCATCTACCAGCACATCAATGTCCGCTTCAACACGCCGCGTTGGTGGCGCTTCCTGTTCAACACCACCGAGCATCACAGCCTGCATCATTCGCAGGACTATGAGGCGACGCGGAGCAATTATTCCAACACCTATATCTTCATCGATCGGATGTTCGGAACCTGCGTCGACGGCGAAGCCGAATTGCTAGGCCTGGAGAACGGACGCCGCATGTCGATCCGCGAACAGATGACCTATCCCTTCACCGAAGGGTGGAAGAGCATCAAGGAACGCTATGGACGGCCCGAGACGGCGGTGCCGGCGGAATGACGGCTCAGTCGCGCTTACAACGAGGGGATGACGTGACCGTGCGGTTCCTGGAGTGGATCTGGCATGTGAAGGGCAGCCTGGCGCTGACGTCAGAGCAATCGGCCGACGATGCTCTGACGAAGCTCGGCCCCTTGTTCAACCAGAACGGGACCAGTTACGAGCGCAGGGGCGACACGCTCACCTTCAGCAAGAGGGACCAGGCCGCGCAGGACAAGATGTCGATCTTCGATGGCGGCGTCCTCAAAATCGAGAGGGAGCCGGCCGGGCCGGTGCTGCGCTATCATCTGACCAGCCGGGCATTGCTGTTCTGCTTCCTCGCGCCCTTGCTGTTCCTGAGCTTCGCCGGGCTGACCATCGCAGCCGGCAAGTTCACCAAGCCGCCGGCCGAAGAAACGTCGAAGAAGGACGACAAGAAGGACAAGGCCCTGCCGCAGCATTGGATCGATAAGGCGCTGGGCGCCCCCGCTCCTGAAAAGCCCAAGAAAGACGACAAGAAGAAGGACGAAGGCAAGGGTCCGAAGCCCACCGCGGCCTATGTCTTCGCAGGCCTGTTCGCCGCGCTCTATGTGGTGGGCCGCATCCTTGAGGATCGGCTTGTCAAATCATTGTTCCGGAAGAAGCTGCTGGGCTGAGATGGCTGGGATCGGTTCCTTCGCGCTGCGGTTCAACCCGAAGGAGTTGAGCGGCAGGGCATCGTTCAGCACGAGTTCTCCGCTCTCGATCCTGCGCTTGAGATAGGCGAAGGTCTGGGCCGTCTGGTTGAACAGATGCTCGCCGCCTTTCAGGGGTGCATAACGCGCCGGCTCGCCGGTCGTGACCGGAGCCACGACATAGTCATAGTCGCATGCGTGGAAGAGCGCGAAGGAATAGCGTTCCTCCCCGACCTTCTTCACCCGGTGCCGCGTGGCGACATAGCGACCGTTGGAGAGGATCTCCATCATGTCGCCGATGTTCATGATCATCGTCCCCTGGATCAGCGGAACGTCCATCCACGCACCATGCTTATCGACGATCTGAAGACCGGGCGCGGTGGCGAACAACAGCGTGAAGCATTCATAATCGGTATGCGCGCCGATACCGGGACGGTCCTCCGCGGTGGCGTCCAACGGATAATGGATCAGCCGAAGCTGGGTCGGCGGATTGCGGAGATGCGCGTCGAAATGATCCTCGTCGAGCCCGAGCGCCAGCGCAAAAGCACGGAACAGCTGTCCCCCGATAGTCGTGACATGGCGGTAATAGGCTTGCACGTCCTCACGGAAACCCGGCATATCCGGCCAGAGGTTGGGCCCCAGCAACGGTCGCCGGCCCTCTGACCCTCTATAGTCGCAATTGACATCGAACGCTTCCTTGAGGTCGCGCTGGTCGGGGGCGAACTGCTCCTCTCCCACCGGCACATATCCGCTGTGATTTTCCGAAAGGCCGATATAGCTCTGCATCTTGATAGCGGTATCGAGCGCGAAATAGCCCCGCGCCCGATCGACGATGCGGCGGAACAGAGCGTCGTCCATCTGCGCGCCAGCGATGTAGAGGAAACCGGACTCCACGCAAGCACGGTCGATTTCGCGCGCGACGGACAGCCGATCCTCCACGTTCGGGCTCGCCAGCTTCGAGATGTCGACGAGCGGCAGGACAAGGGGCTGGGTCATGGTCCCCGAAGGTAGCCCGCCCAGGTCATAGCGATAGACAGGCCGATGTTATGATTTCCATCGATTTGATCTATGAGCCAAGCAACAGACCGCCTATCCTGATAGCGACCCGGTCATATTCGGCAAAAGGCAAACATCCGCATGAGTGATCGAACGCCACTGATCGACAGGAAATTCGCCAGCCGCGTCGACTGGAACCTCATGCGAACCTTCGTGGACATCGTCAGGGCCGGCGGCATCGGCGCGGCGGCTCGGCGGCTCAATCGGCAGCAGCCCAGCATTAGCGCGGCGCTCAAGCGGCTGGAAGACCATGTCGGCACCGCCCTGCTCCATCGCACCGCCACCGGCGTGGAGATGACGGCGGCGGGCAAGGCGATGATGGCGCTGTGCGAAGACATGCTGGAATCGGCGCGGATGATGCCGCACGTCATCGCCCAGGCGACCAAGCGGGTCGAAGGCTTCGTTCGCATTCAGATCGTGTCCGGTCTCGTCTCGCCGGAGTTTGACGAGGCCATCGCCAGCTACCATCGGCGCAACCCGGCGATCCATATCGAAATCCGCGTTTCCCCCTGGCGTCAGCTTCTCGATGCGCTGGAGCAGGGGGAGGTGGAGATCGGCGTCGGTTATGACAGCAGCGTCCGCGGCAGCCTGATGTACGAACCTCTGCTGGTCGAGCGCCAGCAACTCTATTGTTCGCGCAGCAGCCCCTATTTCGGCTATCGGGTGAACCGACTGGGCGAACTCAAGGATCAGGGATTCGTTCTCACCGGCGAGGATGAGATCGAGGCGATCACCCAGCTGCGCCGGCGCTATCGGCTCGGCACCGTGGTGAGCGGCTTGGCCGAAGACATTAACGAAGCCCGGCGGCTCATCAGCATGGGGGTCGGCATCGGCTTCCTTCCAACCGCCGCCGCCGCGAGCGATGTCGAGAGCGGGCGCCTGTGGCCCATGCTCTATGCGGATTTCGAACCTGCATATGACATCTTCCTCCTCGCGCGCGCCGAGCCGGCGCGCGACACGGCGACGCAACTCTTCTGGGATGAGGTCATCCGGCGCGTGCGCGCGCAGAGGGCATAGACGCAATCTATGGATTTCATCGGGATTTTCCATCTCCCCTGATGATGCAGGCGAGCGCAGTTTCGGCCGGTTAGACGGAGCTGCGGCATGGAAAAAAGCCTGAAAGACCGGCTGTTCGACCTGATACCCCCTGCCATGATCGCGGTCGTACTGGGGTTCTGGGCTTATGGCCCGCGCACCTTGGTGGACCATCCTTGGGCTCTCGCCGTCACCTCCCCGCTCATCGTGATCGTCATCCTCCTTCTGGAAGCCGTGCACGAACGCCATGCGGGCTGGCGCATGAACAAGCAGGAGTTCGCGACGGACCTCTATTATTCCGTGCTCAGCGCGACGGTGATTGCCTGGCTGACGCAGATGCTGGCGGAAGAACCGCTCGTCGCGCTTAAGGCATCCGTGGGCATCACCACGCAATGGGCAGCCCACCTGCCCTGGCTGGCGCAGGTCATGCTGGTGATCTTCGTGATCGAGTTCGGCCAATATTGGATGCACCGGCTGATGCACAATTGGACGCCTTTCTGGCTGACCCATGCGCCGCATCACCATATCACCCAGCTCAACGCGGCAAAGGGCGCGGTCGGCAACCCGATCGAGCTGTTCCTGATAAGCCTGAGCGTCGTCGCTCTCTTCGATCTCGACAGGACGGCGATCTTCGCCGCGCTGAACACTTTGGGCGTTATCTCGGGCTTCGCTCACGCCAATGTGCGCGCCGACCCGCCGATCTGGTATTCCTTCTTCTTCACCACGATCCGGCATCACAGCCTGCATCATTCGACCGACTATGAAAGCACGCGGAGCAATTACGGTAACTCGCTGATCCTGCTCGACCGCATCTTCGGAACCTATCGCGAAGGCGAAGGCGTGCTGGTGGGACAGGATGATCGCAAACGCCTGACCATCTGGGAACAGACCATGTTCCCCTTTGTGCCTGTCATCGAAGCCTACAAGGCAAGGCGTGCGAAGAAGCCGTTGGCAAGCGCGCCAGTCCAGTCTGAATTGGCGGATGATGGAAACGGGACAGCCGCGGGAGCAACGGCGACGGCATGATGGCGGCCCGCTCCGGTCAGGCGATTGCGGCGCGCGACGCGCTGGCCCGGGGCGATATTCATGGCACCCAACGCCTGGCTGCGAGCCTGGTGTCGAGCAATCCGGGGGATGCGGAAGGTCACTTCCTCCTCGGTGTCGCGGAATCGAGCGTCGGCCGCGTTCGGGCCGGCATCCAGCATCTCGGACGCGCGGTCACGCTCGATCCGCAGGGCGAATATCGCGCCCATCTCGCCAAGCTCTTCACGCTGGTACGCGAAGACGGCGCGGCTGCCGCCGTGCTCCAGGATGCGGAGCAGGCGCTGCCTGACGATGCACTGAGCCGCGATACGATGGGCTGCGTCTATGCGCGCCTTGGCAAACATGCGGATGCACTGGGGCACTTCTCCGCGGCTGTGCGGCTCGACCCGCAGAACCGGCAGTTCCGCTATAACCAGGCCGTGACGCTCAATTTCCTCGGCCGGGCCGAAGAAGCCGAGGCTGCACTGGAAGCCTTGATCGCTTTGGCTCCCGACGACGCGCGCGCCCATCACCTTCTTTCCAGCCTGCGCAAACAGTCGGCTGCGCATAATCATGTCGAACGGCTTGCCGCCACCTCTGAGAGGGCGACGGACAAGCGTGACAGGCTGCTACTCGGCTATGCGCTGGCGAAAGAGCTTGAGGATCTGGGCAAGCCGGGCGAAGCGCTGGAGCGGCTGTGTGCCGTCAATGCCGAACATCGGCAAACCCTGGATTATGCATTCGCGCGCGATGCCGCGGCGTTCGATGCAATAGAGGCGAACTGGCCCACGGTCGCGGCCGCGCCGGTACAAAATGCTCCACAGGACGCGCCGATCTTCATCATCGGAATGCCCCGAACCGGCACGACCTTGGTCGATCGTATCCTCTCGTCCCATCCTGCCGTCGAGAGCGCAGGCGAACTTCAAGCGATGCCGCTCTCCGTGAAGCGGGCATCGGGTACGCGGACGCAGACGGTCATGGACCCGGAAACCATCACCGCTGCAGCCGCAAGCGACATGGGCGCGATCGGCCGCGACTATCTCCAGCGGGCCGATCATCACAGGCGCTGGTCCCACCGCAGGTTCATCGACAAGTTTCCGGGCAATTTCCACTATGCCGGGTTCATTGCCCGCGCCCTGCCCGCCGCCACCATCGTCTGCCTTCGCCGCAACCCGATGGACACGGTGCTCAGCAATTTCCGCAACCTGTTTGCGGTGGGCTCGCGCTATTATGACTATAGCTACGATCTTCTCGACATCGCAGCCTATTATGTCCGCTTCGACCGGCTGATGGCCCTCTGGCGCGAAGCCTTGCCCGGGCGGGTGATGGAAGTGCGTTACGAAGATCTGGTGGCGGACCAGGAAGGACAGACACGCCGCCTACTCGCCCATTGCGGGCTGGAATGGTCCGACGCCTGCCTGTCCTTCCATGCCAACGATGCGCCCGTTTCCACGCCAAGCGCCGCGCAGGTGCGACAGCCGATCTACCGCGATTCGGTCGCCCGGTGGAAGCGGCACGAGCAGGTTTTGGAACCGGTGCGGCGCTTCTTCGAACACTCCGGCATATCCATCGACTGAAAAGGGACGCATCCTGCCATGCCGAGATTAGCAACATTCACCGTCTGCATGGCCTTGGCTGCGGGGCTTGCGCAGCCAGCCGCAGCATCTTCCCCCCGCACCCGATTGATCGAGCGCCAGTCGGAAAATTACCTGCTGATCACCGGCAGCCGCGACGATACGGCATCGGAAATCACGATCAATGGCCGTCCGGTAATGGTGGAAGGCGGCCGGGAATGGCGGGTCCGGTTGCCCATTGACACCATCCGATCCTGGTCAGCCCCCCACGCGCGCGCCATCACGGTGGCGGTAGATGGATCGCGGGTCGAAACTGCCTTGCCGCTCGGAATGCTAGGCCGCGCCGACAGGCTGGCGATGCTTGTGGTGACCGCCAAGTAATAAACAGTGCAGGTCAAAGTAATAAAGTACCAGATTCGCGTTCCATATTGAAAATTTCCTCTGCCGAGCCTATTTATGCGTCAGTCGCCAAAGAGCGGCGCTTATGTTTCGCTCGGGAGAAGATGATGAAAATTGGGCTTATGGCGCTGGCGGTTCTCGCCTTCGCGCCCTCGGCAATGGCTGGCACCACCAGCGGCAACCCCTTCGCTCAGGATTCCGCGATCCTCAACCTCAAGGGGCTGGACCTTGCGACCGCATCGGGACAGCGCAGCCTGGCGATCCGCATGGATCAGGCAGCGCGCGCCGTGTGCGGCGATCAGGTCTCGGGCGTGCACCTCGCCCTCGACGCCAAGGCGCGGGATTGCCGCGCAGCAGTTACAGCCGATATCCGTACCCGGATCGAAGCCAAACTCGCCAAGGCGGACGACCGCTCGCCCGTCCAACTGGCTTCCGCCCGCTGATGTCATGATCCGTCGGCGGCGCACGATGGCTGCCGCGGACGGATCATTTCGCCAAGGTCATCTCGCCAGCTTCGCGGGGTCGGGCCACCAGGTCAGCGTATGCACGTCATGCGCGGAGGTCCAGATGCCTGAGGGCGTGAAGCGCAGCGCTCCGCTCCCTTCCGCTTTCCCGACGCGTGCCTTTACCGTCATGGACTTGGGATCGATCACGACGAAGGTCTGGTCCTCCGTGGTGCGCAGCCACACCAGCCCGCCGCCCGTGTCGATGTCGCCCCATTTCAGCACCTTGCCGATCTTGATGCGACCAGCCACGTCGCCGCTGTCGGGGTCGATGCGCACGACCGTTCCGTCGCCCTGCTCCTGCACCCAGACACCGCCCTCCCCGGCCGCAAGAAAACCTGGCTCCTTCCCGAGCGCAGTGGTCTTGACGACGCTGTTGGTCGCGGGATCAATGCGCTGGATCGACCGGCTTTCGCTGCTCACGGCCCAGACCGATCCGAAGCCAAACGCCAGATAATGGGTGCCGAGGTTCACCGGGATGGTGGCGGTGACCGTGTTCGTCGCCGGATCGACGCGGGACACAACGCCCTTCTGGTCGCTGGCGACCCATATCGATCCCGCGCCCGCGACGACGTTCAGTTCGCCTTTCGGGTTGGCAATGCCGGTGGGGATGGTCGCCGTCTTCTGCGCGCTTTGCGTGTCGATCCGCACGAGCGCATTTTCCTGGCAATCGGCCACCCACAGCGCTCCGTCGGACAAAGCCATGGCGCCGCAAGGCTTCGACATGGCGACCGCAGCGAGCTTGCCCTGGCGCGACCAGCGTTCGACCCGCCCGGCGTTGGTGGCCCAGACGCTATCGCCATCAACGGCCAGGAAGTCCGCGAAGCCCGGCACATCGATCACCTGCTCCGCATAGGCCGTAGACGCCGCGCATCCCGCCGCCACCGTCATGATCCATCTCCTCAGCCGTTTCATGTCCTGCCCTTTCGTCGCAAAGATCAGGCGCGCTGCGCGATGTAGGCGCGCCATCCGCCAAGCGCCGTGATGTCCTCCGCACCCGTCACCGCGCGCGGCTCGGCAACGAAGCCCTTGACGCTGCTGCCGTCGGCCAGCGTCACCGTACCGATGGCGAGCGGCGCGGGAACCTCCACCACGAAGCTGCCGAATTCGGCGACGCCGAGTTCGTAAACCTCAAGGGCGATCGATGCGCCGTCGTCGCTATGCACCAGTGCCGGCTTGGGCGGCACGCTGTTCGCGATCGCATAGAGGCGATAGTTGGGGGCAGTCTCGAACGCGCCCACGAACTTCGCCTCGCGGGACGTGAGCTGCCAATGCAACGGCATGTCCTTCAAATGCGCACCGACGACAGCGAGTTTTACCGTTTCCATTTTGCCCTCCAGATCAAGCGGTGGCGGCGGCGGAATGTCCGCAGCCGTGATGTAGGCGTCGGCCGCGTCCAGCAGCGCAAGATCGCTGGCGGCGGGGCCAATCAGGGTGATGCCGAAGCCGGTCCCGTTCGCCCGCGCGCCGGCAGGTACGGCAACGGCGGCCATATCGAGCAGGTTCACGAAATTGGTGTAGAAGCCCAGAGCGCTGTTAAGCGCGATCGGTGCGGCCTGAAGTTCCGCAACGCGATAGGTCGAGCCGGTTGTCGGGAAGGCGAGCAGGTCGATATCGTCCCACAGCGTGTCGGCATGGCGCTTGAGTTCGGCCAGGCGATAGATGCCGTTGAACAGGTCGACGGCGCTGATATCAAGGCCCGGCTCGACGACCTCGCGAACCGTAGGATCGAGCGCATCGGGGGCTTCGGCGAGGATGCGGGCCAGCGCCGCGGTTCGCTCCGCCACCCAGGGGCCACCATATAGAAGCTGCGCCGCTTCCTGCAGCGGCGCATAGTCGATCTCTACCAGATCGGCCATGGTAGCGAGCCTGTCGAGCGCCACATCGTAGAGATATTCCGACTGCGCATCACCAAAGAAGGCGCGCTGATCAGGCCGGGGGACACCGATCCGCTTGCGCGCGACCGGCACGTTGGCGAGCGGCCTGGAATAGGGATCTGCGGCATCGAAGCCCGCGACGACGGAATCGACGAGCCGCGCGTCCGCGACATCGTCTGTAAAGACGGTGATACAGTCGAGCGTCCGGCAGGCCGGCACCAGCCCCCTGTTGCTCCACCGCCCCTTGCTGGGCTTGAAGCCGATCAGATGCTGGAAAGCGGCAGGGACGCGACCAGACCCTGCCGTATCGGTGCCCAGCGCAAAGGCGACCAGCCCTGCCGCGACCGCAACCGACGAGCCCGAACTCGATCCGCCGCTGACATAGGCCAGATTATAGGCGTTCCTAGGGCTGCCATAAGGGCTGCGCGTGCCGTTGAGGCCAGTGGCGAACTGGTCGAGATTGGTCTTGCCGACGCAGATCGCGCCTGCCGCGATCAGCCGTTCGACGACCGTGGCCGACGCTTGGGGCCGATAGGCGAAGGCGGGACAGGCCGCCGTCGTATCCAGCCCTTCGACATCGATATTGTCCTTCACGGCGAAGGGCACGCCCGCCAGCGGCAGGACTTCCCCCGCCGCCACCCGCGCATCGACCGCGCGGGCGGCCTCGATGAGAGCATCCGGCGAAAACCGGCTGATCCAGACCTGGGGCTGAACCGCGTCATAGGACGCCAGGCGCGCGATCGCCTCTTCCGCCACCGCCACCGCGCTCAGGCGACCGGCGTTCACCGCACCGGCGATCCCAACGGCGTTAAGGCGCCCACCTTCGCTTGCGACGCCGCCGGTCATCCATGCCTCCGCAGCGCGATCATCGGCGCGCCGGGCTGGAGCGACTGGCGCTCCTGCACATAGAGCGCCTCCACCGTACCGGAGCCAGGGCTGTGAACCGCACATTCCATCTTCATTGCCTCTATGATCGCTATGGTTTCGCCCGCCTCGACCTCCGCGCCCGGCGTGACGAGCAGTTTCCAGAGGCTGCCACCGAACGGCGCTTCGACAAGATCGGCGCCTTCGGGGACGTCCACCGCATCGGCCTGCGGCTGCTCCGTCTCGGCGAGATCGGCGACCCTGTCGAATTCGCCGTTGCGCTGCCACTCGGCGCGTTCCGCGTCGAAGGCAGCCTTGCGTCGGGCCTCGAACGCGGCGATGGCCGGAGCGTTGTCCGCCAGGAAGGCGCGATAATCGGCCAGGCGGAATTCGGATGGCTCGATCCGGATCGACCGCCGGCCGCTGGGGAAATCGCGCCGCCACGCCGCCAATTCTTCCGCACTGACCGGATAGAAGCGGATTTGGTCGAAGAAGCGCAGCAGCCAGGGCTTGCCTTCGATGAAGGCATCAGTCTGCCGATGCGTATTCCACATCTGAATGGTCCGGCCGAACAACTGATAGCCGCCCGGTCCTTCCATGCCGTAGATGCACATATAGGCCCCGCCGATCCCGACGACATTGGGCGGCGTCCATGTGCGCGCGGGATTATATTTGGTGGTGACCAGACGATGCCGGGGATCGACCGGCGTTGCCACAGGCGCGCCCAGATAGACGTCGCCAAGGCCCATGACCAGATAATTGGCCTCAAAGATCAGATTCTCGACAGCTGCGGCATCGGGAAGGCCGTTGATGCGCCGGATGAACTCGATATTATCGGGGCACCATGGCGCGTCGGCACGCACCGCCCCCATATATTTTTCGATCGTCTCGATCGTGGCGGGATCGCGCCAGCTAAGTGGCAGATGGACGATCCGGGACGGCACGACGAAGTCCGCCAGATCACCGATCCGTTCCTCCGCCGCGATCAGCATGTCCAGCGCCCCGCGCTGGCTCATGACCTCGCCGTCGAAATGCAGCTGGAGCGACCGGATGCCCGGTACGATATCGATAATCCCGGCAGGCGCGAGCCGTTCGAGCTCGGTCATCAGCGCATGCGCCCGTATGCGCAGCTCGATATCCAGCACGATGGGGCCATATTCGACGAGGATGTTGCGATCGCCTTGCTGCCGATACACGGTGCGCGGGCGTTCCGGCGCGGCCGGAATTTCCGCCAGGATGGGCGTAAGCGAGCCGATCGGTCGGGCCGAGCCGGCCTCGTATGCCGTGCCCGACGCGATCAGCCGGCGCTGCTGCCTGTCCGCCGCATGGGCATCTTCGACATCGACCGGCACGAAGCGCAGCGTATCGCCGGGCGCAAGCTGGCCCATGATCCATCGGTCGGCGGCGATGACCACGAAGGGACAGACGAACCCGCCGAGCGAGGGTCCGTCCGGTCCCAGGATGATGGGCATGTCGCCGGTAAAGTCCACGGCGCCGATCGCGTAGGGATTGTCGTGGATGTTGGAGGGGTGCAGCCCCGCCTCGCCGCCGTCGGCGCGGGCCCAGCGCGGCTTGGGGCCAATCAGGCGAACGCCGGTGCGGTTGCTGTTATAATGGACCTGCCATTGGGCGGCCACGATCTCGTCGATATCCTCGTCGGTGAAGAAATCCGGGGCACCATGCGGGCCGTAAAGAACGCGCAACGTCCACTCCCCGGTCAACGGCGGAAGCGTCACCTGCGGCAATGCCGGCCCGACAGCCTCGCCGGCCAGATGCAGCGTATCGCCTGCCAGCAAGCGCCGCGCAGCATGACCGCCGAACTGACCAAGCTCGAACGTGCTGCGGCTGCCGAGATAGGGCGCGATGTCCAGCCCGCCCGCGAACAGGATGTAGCCGCGTATCCCGCCGCCCGTTACGCGGCCCAGCGTCAGCGTCCGCCCTTCTCCCACGTCGACAGGAACGCCGCGGAGCACCGGCACGCCGTCCAGCTTGGCACCGAAATCAGCGCCGGTCAGGCAGATGCGAGCGGGCGCATTGAAGGTCAGCGTCGGACCGGTATGGATGACTTCAAGGCCGGCCATCCCTTCGGCATTACCGAGCAGCCGGTTGCCGAGCCGGAAGGACTGATCGTCCATCGGGCCGGACGGCGGAACGCCCACGGCCCATAATTTCTGGCGGCCGGGCCAATCCTGCACGGTCGTCGCAGTGCCACCGCTGACGACCTGGACGCTGCGGGGATGGAAGGCGATGCGGTCGAGCACGCGGGTCGAGACTTCACCGCTGACGAATTCGGGGGAGCGCACCACATCCCGCAGCCAGCGCAAATTTGTTTCGATCCCGTCGACGCGGCTCTGGTCCAGCGCGGACTGCATGGCCGTCACGGCCTCCGCCCGCGTCGGCGCATGTACGATCAGCTTCGCCAGCATCGGATCATACCAGGCGCTAACCGTGCTGCCGGCCATGCACCAGGTTTCGGCCCGGATGTCCGGTGGAAACTGGACCGCTGTCAACGTTCCGGAGGTCGGGCGATAGTCAAGCGCCGGATCTTCGGCATAGAGGCGCACCTGCACTGAATGGCCTTCGGGACGCGGCGGATCTCTATCGAGGAAGGAGAAGTCGCCGCCTGCGCCGCGGATCATCCATTCGACCAGGTCGATGGCCATCACTTCTTCGGTGACGCCATGTTCGACCTGAAGCCGGGTGTTCATCTCCAGGAAGAAAAATTCTTCCCGTTCCGCGTCGTACAGGAATTCGACCGTGCCGGCAGACCGGTAGGCTGCCGCCTCGCCCAGGCGGGTGGCGGCGGCGATCAACGCGCTGCGCACCGCTTCGGGCAGCAGGGGCGCCGGCGCTTCCTCCACGACCTTCTGGTTGCGGCGCTGAAGCGAGCAGTCCCGTTCGCCCACCGGCAGGACGCGCCCCACGCCATCGCCGAATATCTGGACTTCGATATGCCGGGCGCGCCGGATGTAGCGCTCCAGGAAAATCCCGGCATCGCCGAAATTGCTTTCCCCCAGACGCGCGACGGCCGCGAAGCTCTCGCGGACGGCGGCCTCGTCCTCGCAGACCCGCATGCCGATGCCGCCGCCGCCTGCGGTGGCCTTCAAGATCACAGGAAAACCGATGTCCCGCGCGGCAAGCACCGCCTGCGCCTCGTCCTTCAGCAGGTCGGTGCCGGGGGCAAGCGGCACGTCATGCGCAGCGGCAAGCGCACGCGCGCTGTGCTTGAGACCGAAGGTACGGATATTGTCGGGCGTCGGCCCGATGAAGATGATGCCCGCCTTGGCACATGCCTGGGCGAACTCGACATTTTCGGCCAGGAACCCGTAGCCCGGATGAATGGCGCCGGCTCCCGTAGCGCGGGCGGCGTCCAGTATCGCCTCGATATTGAGATAGCTTTCGGACGCGCGTGGGCCGCCGATGCACACTGCTTCATCCGCTTGCGCGACATGGAGGGACGCCTCGTCGGCTTCCGAATAGACGGCGACCGAACGCAGGCCCATCCGCCGAAGCGTGCGGATGATCCGCGTCGCGATCGCACCACGGTTGGCGATAAGGACGGTATCGAACCTCATGCAGCGACGATCATACGCACGGGCGTCGGATTGAATCCGTTGCACGGGTTGTTGATCTGCGGGCAGTTGGACACGACCACGATGACGTCCATCTGGGCGCGCAGGTCAACGGTCAGTCCAGGTGCGGATATGCCATCGACGATGCCCAGCGATCCGTCCGCCTCGACCGGCACGTTCATGAAGAAGTTGATGTTGGAGACGATGTCGCGCTTGCCGCGTCCTTCCCGCAAATTCGCCTCCAGGAAATTTTCGACGCAGGCATGTTCGGCCTTGGTATGATGGCCGTAGCGAAGCGTATTGGATTCGCAGGAACAGGCGCCGCCGATCGTGTCGTGATAATCGACCGATGTGGCGGTGATGGTCATCATCGGCCGTCCTTCGTTGGAACGCAGCACCGTACCCTGGCGCAGGAATAGATTGCCCTGGGCGGATACGGTGTCCTGCGCGCTGTAGCGTTCCGTATCGTCCTGCGCGGCGTAAAGCAGGAAGTCGACCGCCTGATTGCCCTCCAGATCGACGATCCGCAGGGTCTGACCCGCGGCGACATGGTGCAGCCATGGGGCGCGAGCGGGCACGATCACATCATGGACGACCGCTCCGGGAAGACCGGACAAATGAATATCTGCGCTCATGCGGCAGTTTCCCTTCTAACGGCGGAAATAGTCTTCGACATTCTCGAAGGCGCGCAGGCCTTCCGGCGTGGCATTGCGGATCGGGTCGGCGGCCGGCGTCACAGGCCCCCGCCACGCGGTCGCGCGCAGCGGCGTCACCGTCCACTCCTCGCGCGGGTCGAGAACATGGGGGCAATTGGCGATCACCAGGATCACGTCCATTTCGGCGCGCAGCACCAGCTGGCGGCCGGGTTCGAACGGCCCGATCTGCGGCACGATCGTCCCGTCGCTCTCGATCCGCGCGCCCTTGAACAGATTGACGCAGGGATGCACGTCGCGCCGCTGGAGGCCATGCTTGGCGACGCCGAGCAGGAAGCGGTCGCGGCCGCTGGGCGTCGGGCCGCTATTGGTGCCCGTCCCATATTTGGCTGCATTAGTGACGGGGTTGGATGTGCCGCAGAAGGTATCGTGCGTTTCCGCTCCATCTTCGAGGAGGCTCATGAGCACGCGGCCCATGTCCGACAGCAGCAGCTTGCCCGCGCCCAGATAGGCATTCCACTGCACCTTGACCGTATCGGCTACGTTCAGCCGCTCGGTCGGCATATCGGCGTTGAAGATCAGGAGCGAGGCGCAGGCGTCGCCCTTGAGGTCGATCAGCCGCAGGCGGGCCCCTCGCGGGATCCGCCGCGTCGCATAGCCGCCAGGCGCGATAGTCTCTTCCCATAGCAGCGCATCGGCGGACACGCCGTCCGGCAGGTCATCGGCCACCGGCGGCAGTACCGGCATGGCTTCGACCACCGTCCCCGCCATCGCGCGGGCATGGTTACGGGCGGCGGTGGGATTGGCAAGCGTCGTCATGCCATCGCTCCCTCTGTCTGGTTGGTGGAATCGGGTTCGTAGAGCGGCGGCAGCAGCGCGGTCGTCGTGACGAGTTGCAGCTGGTGAACGCCGCGCACCCTGCGCAGCGCATCGCATAATTCCTTGAGCAGCGACGCTGGGCCCTGCACCAGCAGGACTTCGAGCGACTGGTCGTCCTCCAGGAACACATGCTGGGAGGAAATGACTTCCTTCAGGAAATCCGCCTGCATCTGCGCCAGTTGATGCCGCACGCGGCCCCTGTCCCCGCGATAGACGATCGTGATGGTGCCGGCCAGCATCTCATCCGGACGCGTGAACGCCTCATGTTCGGCGAGCGCGTGGCGGATCAATTCGGCGATCAGCTGCGAGCGCGACGGCAGGCCACGTTCCTCCACCATGATGTCGAGCTGCCGGAACAGGTCCGCCGGCAAGCTCATGCTCAGCCTTGCAAGGCCCGGCGTGTCGCTAGCCATGTCCAATCTTCTCCTCATCATCCTGTTCGCCACCAGGCGCTGTCGCCTCGTTGCCATCGGCGGCAGTATCCTCGGGCACAGGCTTTTTCAGTGGCAGGTCATAGACCGCCGTCGCGCCGAAGCGGTGTGGGGCGTGCGGATCATGGCGGCGCTTGTCGAGGGCAAGCACCCGCGTGCCCAGGCTGAACGCCTCGCGAATATCGTGCGTCACCATGATGATCGTCAGCGAATAGTCGCGCCACAACCGGGTGATCAGGCGATGCATGTCGGCGCGGATACCGGGATCAAGCGCGCCGACATGCATCGCCTGATCACCCGGTTGTGGCGCGACTATTCGCTGACGATCATCATGGT
>JACESO010000005.1 GCA_013911745.1 Sphingobium sp.
AGCGTATCTCATGGGTCCCCACCACCTCGTCCAGATCGCCCGCCCGCGCCTCGATTGCCTTCAGCCGCATTTGCGCGAGCTCGTCCTCCCGCAGCCCCCATTGGACCAGCCGCTTCTGGTAGAGATCGTAGTCCTGGCAGACGATCAGCCCCACCTCGCCGGCCTGCAACGCGAGCCCCGTTTCCCTCGACGGCTCGTCAGCAGCCCTCATCTTCGCCTGATAGTGATCGCGCATAGCTCCGTCGCATTGCTCAACCAGCAGGCCGTAATCCTTCTGGTGCCAACGCATAACCACCTCGCGCCATATCGGCAGCGCCAACCATGCGAGCAGCGCTCCAGCGATCAGAGCAGCCGCATGGGTGACGACGCTACTGCGCGCGAATGCGAAGCGCATCCAGCACCTCGGGCGTGATCGTGCCGGTCACGGACAAGCTTTTGTCGGTCTGGAACCTGACCAGCGCCGCCCTGGTTTCTTTGCCGACGATCCCGTCGAGCGCTCCGTGATAGTAGCCCTGCGCCTGTAAGCCTATCTGCACTCGCCGGACGACCAATTCAATCGTCGCCGTGTTGGGGCGAGTGGAAGGGGAGAACGGGTTATCGGTGATCGCCGGCGACGAAGGGAGGACGGAGGAGTCCGGCGTGCTCCTTCGATTGCGCGAGCGAGATGACGACGGCGCCGGCGCCGGTGTGACGCGAGGTCGGCTCGGCGCTCGCGGGGTAGAGGATGGTGCACGATACGTCCCGCTCGAACCGGACCGATGACTGCTGTGTGAGGCGTGGCTGGAGTGCGAACGGTGCTGCGCAAGGAGGAAGCCGTGATCCTGCGCGAACCGCTGCACCCACTGTCCGTCGTTCGGATCGGGTCCGCCAGCGGGCGGCGCCAGGCCGGCGTCCTGCGCGTGCAGGGGCGGCAGCGGGGCAATGCCTGCCATAAGAAGGCTGGAGATCATGAACCTACGCTTCTTCATAGGGGTGTTACCTCTTCTCGGAGGGCTGGAGGATGCCATTCGAAAAACCCACAGCAGGCCGATCTCGCCCGGCAGGCGGAGCAGGACTCGCCGAACCGCTGCTTCCAGTCGGAGATGGAGGCCACCGCCGCGTGACGGAACGGCTCCGGCACATGGCACAGCGGCACGTTGAAGAGACGAGCGCGGACACCGCGGAGCGTCGCTACGTCGAGGGCCTGCCCGACGGGCGCGAACCCGCCACGCAGATCGACATAGAGTTCGCTCCACCGGTTGCGGGCGAAGCCGATGTTCTCCAGACCCATGAGCGACCACTGCTCGACATGTGCGAGATCGCGCACCACCATGTCCGCCAGATCCACGATGCCCTTGATGGTCGCGCGCGTCAGCACCGTCCGGAGTTCGATCCGGGCTCCGGCCAGCATCAGGTGCGCGAAGCTGTTGATCAGCCGCTCGTAAGCGCCGACCTTGCCGACGATGCAGTCGTGCGTGAGCGGATCGGCCGAGTAGAGCGGGATGCCCCAGACGACCTTCGCGTACTCCGGACTCCTCAGGCGGAAGACGTCTTCCTGCCGGAAGTGCTGGGCGTTGGTGAGCACGTGGAAGGACAGGTCCGGCCGGGCCGCGAGCACGTCCTCGATCATGCCGAGCAGCCTCTCGCGATGCAGCGTCGGCTCCCCGCCCGTGATGCCAATGGTCATGTCCGCGTCGGCCAGCAGACACGCGTCGCGCAGAAGGTCGAAGCGGTCGTCGTGCGTCTTCTTCGGAGGCTGCGAACACATCACGCACAGTTGGTCGCACTGTTCGGTGACCAGCAGCGAGTTGTGCCGCGATCCGGATCGAAGAAGCCGGTCGAGCCGCCCCTCGGCGGGACGGACCAGCACGACGTCGCCAGATACCGCCTCGTGCGGATGCTCGATCCTGAGCAGTCCGTGAGGTCCGCTCCACAGGCTGTCCTCCGAAGACGAGGCGATGCACCGACTGTCGCCTGGATTATTACCTTCCGAGCCGGCCAGCCGCGTCACGAACGGCGCTTCGGAATCGCTGGATGCGGCGAGAGCGAGCGGGATCACCGTCGCACCCCCAATCGGACATCGTCCCCCGCCAAGTCGAGCCAGCGCCGCATGGAGAAGAGCACGGCCTGATCCTCCGAGTGGATTAGCTCGAAGGCGAGATCGAACAGGTGCAGGTGACGGCGGCAGAACTCGGTCTTCGGCCGCGGCAGGTCGATCCTGCCGTAGCGGGCGACGTCGTCAATGAGGTCCCGGCCGCAAAAGGGCTTGTAGGCGCACGCCTCACAGTGCGGATCGCCGTCGTTCGTGGAGGCGGCGTCCAGCGCCGCGCGCTCAGTCGTATCCCAACCGCGCTTCGCATCCCCGATGGCGAGGTCGATCACGCCCGACCGGGTCAGCATGCGCGCCTCGTCGGTCGGATAGACCTGCCCGTCGTGGTCGATCACGACGTAGTCGCGACCGACAGGGTTCGGGTTGCGCAGATCGACATGGCGGTCCTGTCCCGGCCGGAATATCCTCCGCAGCAGTAGGCTGAAGTAGCTCTCCTCGAGGACCATGGTGCGATCGGCCCAGTTCCGCGCAATCAGCGTTCGGACGAACTCCTCGTGGTAGCGCCGCCAGTCCGCGTTCAGGTCGCGGGCGTGGGGATGCCGCTTGCGGGCAAACCCCTGATAGTTAATCGGCCTGAGATAGATCGAGTGGAGACCACGCGAGGAGAACGCCTCGATCAGCTCGGAGGCGGGGGGAGGCGAAGCGGGATCTATGGTCGGCAGTGCGGAGATCTTTCCCGGGCCGTAGCGATCGAGCAGGAAGTCCAGGTTGCGGAGGAAGAGGTCGGTGCGATCAACCGCGCCCGTGCGCTGGCGTCCATGCGTGGCAGCCGCACCGTCGAGCGACGTGCTGATCTGGACGTCCTCCCGGTCGAAGACGGACAGCACCTCCGATCCGACTTCTTGAAGATTCGTGCAGATGACGAAGGTGGCGTCGACGGCGGCAGGAACCGCGTCCATCACCCTGCGGAGCAGGTCCGGCCGAAGGGTCGGCTCGCCGCCCTGGAACTCGATTTTGATTGCACGCGCGTCCAGACCGCGAACGATGGCCAGCACGGCGTCGAGCGTCTCCTCGGACCAATCGTGCCCCCGGGAGCCGACATCCGCCCTCGACACCTGACAGTAGGAACAGGCGAGATTGCAGCGCAGCGTCGGAACGAGGATGAGGTAGTCCAGCGGACCGGCCGTGCAGCGTCTGCGGGCGGCGGCGAACGTCGCGGCGTGCGTCTGCAGACCCGGTCGGCGTAGGTAACCGGTCCGCGCGAGGAACGCGGCGTCGCCACCGTCGAGTTCGTCGGCATCGAGGCGAGCCTGCATCCCCTCGTCGGCCAGGAAGAACCTGCCGGCGTCGTCGACGTGCAGGACACCCCCGACCACCTTCCTTTGCCTCGTTCCAAGCGAGGAACGGGCGGATGGGCGCCATCGGTCATCGCTGATCACCACCCCCACGGCAGATGCCATCCCTTACCCCCTGGTTCAGTCGACATCGAGTTCCGACCGCAACTTTCGAAGGCTAGAACGGCGGCGACGACATTGGAAGATATATCCTCGGTATGCGCTTCAAGTTTTACTTGAATGGATTTGCTACCGTTCCGGAATCCCCGCCGTCGCTCTCGATGCGTTCAGGCAGAGTCCCCGTCTGAAAAGCCTCGAGCAGAGCGTCGGCGAACTCCTTCAACCTCCTGGCAGCTTCGAGACCCTCCCGATCTCGCGATATCGAGAGGTTTCCGGTGACGACGATTGTGGTCGTCCCGTTCTCCACGGACATGCCGGCTATGGTCGTCGAAGTGTCGTCGTCTGCGAAGGGCCTTATCATCACTGCCTCTCTGATTAATCAGCTTGGGATTCCCCGAAGAGCGGGAACTTTGGCACCCGGCGCTTCTCCTGGGCGGATAGAGCAGGGAACGGGTCCACGCCGGTGCGATCCGTCAAGGCCGCCAAGGACACAACTCGCCAGCGCGATCGTGCCTCGTTGGTCGCGATCCAGGCGCCCGCACCCTGTCCGGGCACATAGACCGCCTTCCACACGTGACTGGGAACGAGCACGCGCCCCCCGATGGTGCGGAGCTTGCGCGACTCGTAGCTCGGACCGGTCACCACATAGACTTTGCCGAGCGTGACAGCGAGCGACCGCACATACTGTTCGAGAGCCGCCCACCCGCTGCGGTTCAGCGCTCCGGCCTGCGGGACCATGTTCGCGAGGCTGAATGTCTCGAAGTCGTCCTCGGACTTGCTCATGTCGCCGGACGGAGCCATGTGTCCCCTATCGAAACCGCCGCCGACGTAATCGGCGAGCTCGGCACGTTCATCGGACGGCAGACGCGCCTCCGGATGAAAGCGGTTGTCGCGGTATTCGAACGCCATCGCCGCCCGCGCGGTGTCCCGGGTGATCGCTTCGGCGGCATAGAGCGGCGAGCGCGTCATCCCCGAGTGAAGGACAGAGAAGGAGCGGAAGCACAGCGGTCTGGTAGTCCTACCCCTCGCATGATCGATCACGACAGGTGGTCGCTCATTCGCATAGAGCACGGCGCAACTAGACGGAGCCTGAGAGGACGCACCAGCACACAGTACGAGTGCGAACGGCAGGAGCATGAGCCGGAGTCGATGCATGCATAGCGCTATACGAGCAGCTCGACGCCTTCGCGATCACTTTCGCTTCCAAGGCCTGCGGTCTGATGCATGGCTTGCCTCCCGTGACCTTCACGCGATCGGTTAGTAGGAGCGAGCCTAGAGACCTGAATGAGAGTCCAGACCTGGGAAGTCAGAAGTGGCCGCCAAATGGGCTTGGGGGTCTTAGCGACTTAGAACCCGCGCGAACGCGCGTCCGCTTTTTGTCCTTTGGCGGCTAAAGCGGCCAGTCAGCAGCCGGCCCAATTGCCGCCCCAGTCCTTGCCCAGTGGACCGTGCGGCGAGTGTCAGGTTTTAGCGATAGACCTGCCATTGTACCGGCCGTGCGGGAACGGCGAGATTGTCCCAAACTCCGGCTTTCACGGGGCGCATTCTCGGCCGCTAACCCGTAGATGAACAAGCGACCGGAGTGGGGGGCCGGGAGAGGAACGGGGGCGTCTGCTTCTGGGTCGTCGTCACTGCGGCGGCAAATATCGACCACCCCTAATCGTTCAGATCAGCCATCGCGAAGGTCCTAACCTGACGAAAGCTGCCGCTGACCCGTATTTTTTCGATGCCATTCCGTTAAGCGGACACAGGCCAGCTCAAACTCGGTGTCTCGCTGAAATCCGCAAGGAGCAGGAGCGATGCTCCTCCGGCCCGGTCGACGATCCTTTCCATGTGACCGGGAATCGCAATTGGACGCGATGCCAACGGGTGCAGATTATCGTGATGGAAGGTCTCGAGGAAACCGCGGAAGCGTCCTGCGACATCCCATTCGTCTAGTGCCCGATCGAGCCCGAACCGCAAACCGGCATAACATCGCCTGCCCGTACCATCGGATGGCAGCGCCTTGAACAGCCGCCAATCGACACCGTCGGTTAGGATGCTGAATCCCGTCGGATAGTGGTCGAGATAGGTCAGGCACTGGTCGACCGGGGAGCGAAAGCGGCCCTTCGGAAATTGCTGATCCAGATCGGCGCCGACGCGCTTTGCCTCGATCATGCAGAGCGGCCCGAAAAATCCCCGGACTTGCATGTCGGC
Source organism: Sphingobium sp. (assembly GCA_013911745.1). GTDB lineage: Bacteria > Pseudomonadota > Alphaproteobacteria > Sphingomonadales > Sphingomonadaceae > Sphingobium > Sphingobium olei. The sequence continues at coordinate 5,680 of JACESO010000005.1, forward strand.
GCGCAGACCGCTCCTGTCGGAAGGACGGATCAGGTCGACCGTCTGCCGCACCGCCGAGGACGGGAATGAGAGCCATCGCAGCATCGGGATGATCAGCATGCAGATCGTATCGGCTTCGTCCCACGATGGCCGATCACGCTCGAACTCAGCCTGGATCTGGCGAAACGCGATCTTCGACTCGTAGCAGACGTGATCCGAAACCCTGATCTGGTTCCAGTTGATCGCGTGCCCGCCCGTCATTCGCCCCCCGTTCCGCGTCGTGCAATGTAGCAGGTATAGTCGCACCGCTGCCGCTGGACCACCTCGCGTTTGAGCCTGAAGCTGAAGCACCGCCGCTTCCCCGTCACCATCCAGTGCAGCGTGTCATCAGGCGAGATCGTGAGGCCAGCGCCGCTGAACTTGGGATCGGCGCCGCCGCCGCGGTTCGATCTGTCCAAATGGCCGCTTCGCTCGTGATGAAGCAAGCGCTCGCGTGTGCCCCGATCCACTCTTTCTCAGCCGAACTGAACGGATGTCGGGAGTTGCAGAGCCGAACCGAGATCCCGAATGACCGGAGCTGGGTCTCCTTACTCGAATAGGTGCTCCCTTGGCTCGATGCCTAGGCTGAGCCATGCACATGCGCAATGACGACCTGGAGTGGCGAGCATGAGCGCTGAGGACGATTACGAGACCTTCCTGGAGACGTGGGAGCCAGATGAGAGGCTGCGCTACGCCAGCCTCCCGCAGCATCTGGATGATCCGGTCGTCGCGCGGCAACTGCTTGCCGACGAGGGCGATGGGAAGGTTGAGCGCACGCCCTATGCTGTGGGGATCAAGCTCATGACCAGCGAGGAAGAGCGTGACCGGCGGTACGAGTTCTTCGTCGATCGGCAGCCGAAATGGGCGGCTCAGTTCGAGGACTATGTCCTCTCCAAGGGTGTCCCGCGCGCGAAGCTCGTCAAGTTCGTGGATCGCATGGCCAGGATCTGGGTGGACGGTCGGGCTCGACAGGAGTCGAAAGAGATGCTCGCCGTCAAGGCGTCAGTTCAGGCGCTGGACGAGGCGTTGCACCGCAACGCCGCCGGAAGGTTCGTCCTCAATGCGGTGCCCCGAGGCGCGAAGCCGCTCTTCACAGTCGACGAGATGCAGGTAATATTCGACGCGAACAGCGGGCTTATCGAGGCCTTGCTGCCCGATTATGTAGATGCGCTTGGCGTTGACGGCCCAGGGTCCGTCGGCTCCCTGCATGTTCATCGAGGCGTCCGCATGCCATCAGTGGAGACGATCCGCCGCGAGGTTCACTATCTTAGTTCCTTCTCGCTGGCCCTCGGTCCCGTAGAGCAGTTCGCTCAGACCTGGACGCCTGCCACCAAGAGCAGCGGGGTGCCGTCGATCTTCTCAGCGCCCTTACCGGCGATACAGCATCGCGTCGTCGCATTTGCGCCGTTCATCGCCGGCATGAGCCTTCGACAGCTCGAGTTCGTCGTTGCTCCTCCGATAGCGGAGACGATCCTCTCCCGCGATGGGGCCTTCGGCGGGGTCGAACAGTTTAGCTTCAGGTAGCGCAACCATGCCGCCGTCTGCGCTTACCACCATGTAAGGAGCGTCATGACCACGAAGACCGCCACGCATCATACCGAGGCTTTCTACGGTGATGACGAGAGGTACCGCTTCGACCTGCAATGGAGGCGGGGAGAGAGCCGCCTTCTCGTCGGCTGGCTACTGAACCCCTTCACCGCCACGGAGGTGGTCCTCGACCGTTAGGTTGTTGAAGATGAACAGGCGACCGGTTCTGGGGATCGCGGATGGACGTACGAACGTCCAATCTTGGGTCTTCCCGAACACGACGGCCCGGTAAACGAATGTCAGCAAGGCGACTCGGCTCATCCGGAGCCTGCCAGAGCACAAACGGCCAGGGTGGTCGGCCCATGAGATCAGAGGTGCAATCGCTGAGCGTCGGCATTTAATAAGATCCGCCGTTCGCCACGTCGCCGGTGAACGGCAGGAATGTCCCACTACGCGACGTTTGGCGCTCAGGCGAAACCGACCCAAATCGGTCGTTCATTCCGCAATTTATGGCTCTCAAAAACTGCCGGTCCGCTTTCCCCGTTTACGGCAGTGGCTGACTCAGACTGCCTATCAAATTTCAAGCCGCATAGGTTGTTGCCCCAGTCCAAATTCTACCACTCTAGTCATTGGAAAATAGCAAAAATGAGGAGACTTATATATGCTAATGCGAATCTCTTGCATTAAGGTTTAAACTGAACTAGCAGACCCACCCTAAGCCGGAAAAAGGGGTCGCACATTGAGACAGATCGTAACGCGGGCGCTGCTCGCGAGTGCTGCGCTATTGCCTGTTCAGATCGCTACCGCACAGGATAACGGCACCGATGCCCGCCTGCTGCCTGAAGTCGTTGCCGATGGCGAGCGCACCGACGACAGCTATGTCATGGGCACCGGCGCCGACGCCGGCACCACGCGCATCACTGAAAAGGAAATTCGCGCTCGCACGCCCGGATCAGGCGACGTCAATCAACTGCTCAAGGCGCTACCCACGATCCAGTTCCGCGGCGACGAGTTCCTCGCGACGCGGGAGGACATTCAGGACATCCGCCCGTCGGACATCGCCATTTCAGGCGGCCGTTTCTACGAAAACCTCATCAGCATCGACGGTATCGATGCCAATGCCCGTGTCGATATAACACAGGACAATCCCCAGCATTTTGCAGAGCCGACTGGGGCCGGCGCGCAATCTCTTTGGGTCGATGCCAATCTGGTTGGCGAGATCGTGGTGCGCGATTCCAACATTTCTGCCGAATATGGACGCTTCACCGGTGGCGTGCTGGACATCAAGACGCGCGATCCCAAGCGACGCTTCGGCTTCACGAGCACCCTGTCCTACACGTCCGACGCACTGACCCATTTCAAGATGTCGGACGCTTCGCGTGAGGCAATCGGCGACGATGCCATGCCAGAAAAGCCCTCCTTCGAAAAATGGCGCTACGGTGTTACAGTCGATGCCCCGCTCAACGACGATATCGGGTTGCTGCTGGGCTACAACCGGTCGCGCGCCGATGTGGTCTATACGCGCGGGGCCAATTATGGGAACAGCCGCTTCGGCCAGTCCAGTGTCAGCGACAATTATCTAGCCAAGCTGGCCTACGACATCCGCACCGACCTGAAACTGAGCGGCCAGTTCGTCTACACGCCTTATGAGAGCGAGTCCGCATCTGCCAACGGCGTGGACAACATCGTCACGTCCCACGGCGGCGGCATTACCAGCAAACTGGAACTGAGCAAATCGGGCGATACCAATTGGTCGATCTCAGCCAGCCTCTCGCACAGCGACACCAGTCGCGAGGCCTCTTCAGACAATTATTCAATCCCGTCCTGGACGACAAACGGCAATGTGTGTTCGGCTACCAATTGCACAATCGGTGGCTTTGGCGATGTCGATCAGTGGCAGAATAACTATGCCCTGACCGGCCGCTGGTCGACCATCTTCGGACCTGGTCGCCTGAGCCTCGGCGTGGACTATCAGAGGATCGAGGCCATGCGCAGCCGGCCCGATGATAATTATGCCTATTCGCGCGGGACCGACGAGGAGGACGCCGCCAATATCGTCTGCGCTGACGGCAACAGCCTGACCTGTGTCACCGGTGAATATGCACTGGAGCAATATTCGGTCTATGAAGCCTATCGGGCGCGGGTAAATCTCGACAGCTACGCTGCCTGGGCAGAATATCAGTTGAAGCTCGGCACCGTCTCACTGCGCGGTGGCCTGCGCTATGATTATGAGAGCTTCCTGGGCAATCATAATTTCTCGCCGCGCCTGTCGGCCAGCTATGATCTTCCCTGGGACGGCTGGAACATCACGCTGGGCGCCAATCGCTATTATGGCCGTTCCATGCTCGCTTATGCCCTTCGCGAGCAATATCCTGACAATTTCGTCTATCGTCGCGCCGCCACCACATCGGACTCCAGCCTGATCTATGCGGACAGTGACTGGTATCTCTACAGCACCAGCAAATCCGCCAGCTATTCCGACGGCAACAAGAAGACACCCTATTCGGACGAACTGTCGGCGGCGCTGACTGCAGGCGTGCTGGGCGGGAGCCTGCGGATCAAGGGCATCTATCGCGAAGGCAAGGATGAATTCGTCCGCTCGGTTGGTGAAACGCTCACCACGACGCTCGCCAACGGCCGCACAACGACCTACACCAACTATGTCGTCACCAATGACGGGTTTAGCAAATATCGTGGCCTGTCACTCGAATGGACACGCAGCTTCGGCAAACATTCGATCGCACTCAGCACAAACTTCTCCAAGACCAAGAGCAGCAACGACGATTATATCGTCGACATCGAGGATCTGATCGAAAACCCTCTGGTTGTGTTCGATGGAGAGGTGCGCAGCTATGCCGATGTGATGGCAATGAACCAGCGCCCCGACATGGCCGCCCCCCTGATCGTCAATGCCACCTGGACCGCCAACTGGCTGGACGATCGCATCACCACCAACATGAACCTGCGCTATCGCAGCGGTTTCGACAGGATTGAGGATACCGGCCAGAGCGCTACCGTGGATGGCACATCCTACGACCTTTACGACTATGTCCATTATCCCGATGCGTTCGACATGAACATGAACGCGCAGGTGGAGGTGATCCGCTCCCGCTATGGCACGCTGACCGCCGATGTGCGTGTGGCGAACCTGCTCGACAACACGCCGTCGCCCAACAGCAGCTCCACCTCTCAACCTTATCAATATGGCCGTTCCTTCTGGTTCGGGCTGAATTATCGCTTCTGACGGGATGACGATCCGCTTCCTGCGCCCCGTTCGCCTCGTGATGATGCTGGCCTGCGCCGCCATAGTTGCGGGGCCGATGGTGCGGGCAACCGCCGAGCCGGCGAGCCTGCGACTTCTGTATGCGGGCTCGCCGGGAAGCTGGCCGCGCCCATTGCTAAAGGATGGCGCGGCCTTCAGCGAATTTGCCCCCTTGCCCGCAAGGCCGGCGATGAGCGATCGGGACAAGGCCCTTGCCGAGATCGGCCTGCGCCTGTTCGATGATCCAGCACTGTCCCGATCGGGCCAGATCGCCTGCGCATCCTGCCATAACAGCGAATTAGGTCTGGCCGATGGAATTCGCACATCCTTTGGCCACGACCGCCAGCGCGGCCGACGCAACGCCCAGTCGCTGTTCACCGCCGCGTGGATGACACCCCTCTTCTGGGATGGCCGCGCCGCAGACCTGGAGGCGCAGGCGCCGCATCCGCTGGTCGACGGCAAGGAAATGGCGAGCAGCATCCGCATCGTCGAGCGCCGGGTCAATCATGACCGGAGCTATCGGACTGCCTTCGCCAAACTCAATGGCCGGCGGCGGATAAGCATCGCCGACGTGAGCGCCGCGCTTGCCGCGCATGAGCGGACCCTACGACCGCCGCAATCGAAATGGTCCCGCTTCATCGCCGGCGATCATCGGGCACTGGATGACCAAGAACTGGAAGGGATGCATCTGTTCCGCACCAAGGCAGGTTGCGTCAATTGCCATAATGGACCGCTGCTGTCCGATCGGCAGTTCCACAATCTGGGCCTGAGCTTCTATGGCCGCCGGCTGGAGGATCTGGGCCGCTACGAGGTGACCGGCGCAGCCGCAGATGTCGGCCGGTTCCGCACGCCTTCGCTGCTCGGCGTCAAGCAAACCGCTCCCTATATGCATGTCGGCCTGTTCCAGACACTCGACAATGTCGTTGCCTTTTACAATGGCGGCGGCGGAAAGGACCGCACGAAGAGGCCCGGCAATGTGCCCAGCCCTCAGCCCGATCCACTGCTAGCACCGCTCGGGCTCAGCAAAACGGAGCGCGATGCCCTGATCGCCTTCCTCCAGACATTATAGCCATTCAGAGCGGAGAGCGCCGCGCCATGTTGTCGAGCGCGAAGCCGATCAACGCGGCCGCGCAGGGCGTAACGAACAGGACGAGGAACCCCCAGGCCACGGGATCGGCAAAACCTACCATCAGTGCAGGCAGACCGAGCAGCGCAATCAGGATGTTGGGCGTCACCAGCGCCATCCTGGCCCAGGCGCGGTGCGGCACTAGGAACAGCATGTTGCAGAGATAGAGGACGGCCGTGCCCGCTGATAACCAGGCGATCATCTCGTCCGTTCCCGCGCCCACACGGTCCTCCAGGAAATACCAGGACAGGTAGCTCAGGAACTGAAAACCATGCAGAGCCAGGAACATGAAGTTCACACTGCGCGCCACGAAATGGGGAATGGAGAGCACTGCCATCAGTTAATAATATGCTATTGAGAATCTTGAGCAACAAGATTAGGGCGCGGGCATGGATTTTTCGCGCACGACTTCCGGCCTGCTGACGCTGGGTGTTCATGGGTTAGTTATCGGCCTCGTCCTGATGCAGCGATCCTTCGGCGCTGCTCCCACGACCGACACTGCAGCCCTCTCCGTCTTCGCCCTGCCCGCCCAACCGCAGTCCACTCCCAAGGTTGAACCGCAGCCGGAAAGAGCTCAACTCGCTTCACCGGCACCGCCCCCAAGCCTGGCGCTACCCACAATGATGCCCGCTCAGCCGCTTCTGCGTCAGCCTGCTCCCCTGGTGCGATTGGCAACCCCGGTCCATATTGCGGCGCCTCCGCAGATGATTGCTTCGCGCTCGGCTCAAAGCAGCACGTCAATGGGCAGCGCTCCCGCAGCGGATATAGGCGATACCGCCCCGAACGCAGCCCCATCGCCCGATCCCGGCAAGGATGATGCCTATGCCCGCAAAGTCCTGGCCTGGATCGGCCGACACAAGGATTATCCCCGCAGCCTCGCACGCGAAGGGACCGAAGGCACTGTCCTCGTCCGCCTGCATCTCGCGTCGGACGGCGATCTGGAGGATGTCGCGCTAGCCCGCAGCAGCGGTTTTGCGGAGTTGGATCGACTGGCGCTCGACCAGTTGCGCACAGCCACGCCCTATCCCCGGCCGCCGCGGAATTTGCCGGCAATGGCACGCCGCTTCCTGGTGCCGATGCGCTATCGTCTGGCAGGATGACCTATCGCGTATCGACCAACATACGTCGTTCCGATACGATGGTGGGAATGTCGCCTTAGGCCGGAACCGGCCATTCAGAAGTTGACAGCTGGCGGGCAGCAAGCGCCATTAGTTGCCGTCTGCCCGGCGCTCCGATGAGACCAAAAGCGACCGTTCCAACCCAATGTAATCCAGCGGGCTGGCGATGCGTATTTCGTCGTATCGGCGGCTTGAGATCTGACAGGCAGAGGCTCCGAATATTGTCGGCTGCAACACTTTGATCCACCTTAACGCTTAAAGTGTCACCCAAGTCGAGATCGTCCAAGAGCTGCGCCCAGCGCTGCTAATGCCCGATAGGCACCTCGGGTCATCTGGCGACGCATCTTCGTCGACAAGGCTTTCCATCGTGCGCTGGACGCGTTGCACGTTCATGGCGCCCGTGGTCTTGCTAAAACCACCCTCACCGGGCGGGATTATCTGACCGAGGTCTATGTGAAGAGCGCCGCCGGCTTCGAGATCCGGGCGCAGTTGATCATGCGTCGACGGCTGGTCCAGCAGAGATTGGCGGGTCCATTTTTCCCAAGCGAGGTTCTCAAACTTTTCCACAGCGACGTTGCAAAATATACCTCGTGCTGACGCCGAATGGTAATTGTTTGTTTTAGCTAACTGCCATCTGTGATCAGGGTGCCCCCATCGACAACCAGATTGTGGCCCGTGACAAACGCACCTGCCGTCGAAGCGAGGAAGACTGCGCTGCCTGCTACTTCCTCCATCTCGCCCGGCCGGCGCAACGGCGTCATCTGCATTCGCCGTGCCATAAATGCGTCGTCGGCCAGCAGCGACGCCGACAGTTCGGTGCGGATGAGGCCCGGCGACAGGGCGTTGACCCGCACATTGCGCGGCCCCCACTCGACCGCAAGGTTGCGGGCGAGCTGTGCCACGCCCGCCTTGGCCAGAGCATAGGCGTTGATCGCACCATTGCCGCGCAAGCCCGACAGGCTGGCGACCAGGATCGCGGACCCACCGCCTGTCGCGGCGATGTAGGGCAAGGCGAGATTGCACAGGCGGACCTGGCTGCGCAGGTTGATCGCCATCACCCGATCATAATCCGCCATGTCGATAGTAGCGAACGGCCCCGCACGCCCGGTGATCCCGGCGTTGCAGACGAGAATGTCGAGGCGGCCGAAATGGGCCATCGTGCCATCGACCAGCGCATCAAGTTGCGCGTCGTCGGCCACGTCCGCCGCAATTGCCAGCGTATTCAGTTGCTCCCCGACCCTCTGGCTGTCTAAGGCATCTTCGCTGGAGATTACGACCTTCGCGCCATGGCCCTGAAGCGCCCGCGCGATGGCAAGGCCAATGCCCCGCGTCGATCCGGTAACGATCGCGACCCTGCCGGCAAGATCGAACAACGGCGTCAATGCTTGTCTTCGGGCTTGTCTTCGGGGAGCGGCTGGCCGTTGTGCAGATAGGCGGGCGCCTCAATCAGGATGAAGGCGATGCGGCAGGGCTTGTCGGTGACGTTGCGCCAGAGATGATTGGTGCCGCGCTGGATGATGACGCCCCCCTCCCGAACTGTGGTCTTGCGACCGTCGTCCAGTTCCAGTTCGACCTCGCCCGACATCACGATGCCATAGTCGATGCTGTTGGTGCGGTGCATCGGCGACTCCTTGCCTGGCAACATGTCGACAATGCGGATCACCGAGCCCTGGTTGAGGGTGAGGCCGGCGTCGCGCAAGCGACCATCGGTTTCGTCATTATTGTCGGCCGGCACGGTGGACGTCGTCCACAGGAGCAGGAAGGAGGCGTCGCCCGACGGGATCATCCGGGTCGGCGTGACATCTTCCGACTTGAAGATCGCGCGGCCATCGGCATCGTGGCCGGTAACGACGCGCTGGACCGGGGAAAGGCCGGAATCGCTGAGGTCGGTCATTTTATTGCTCTCCACGATGGGCGATGACCTGCTGGTCGATGATGCCGAAGGGCGCGCGCCCGTCTGCGAGGCGGCCCTCCATGCGGATACGGTCGCCAAAGCGCATGAAGGCGGTGCGGGCCGCGCCTTCGTCGACGATCTCGATCCCGCGCCGTTCGGCGATGCAGGAGGACCCGACCTCGCGGAAATTGGCGTTGGAAACCGTGCCTGAGCCGATCACCGTGCCGGCCACGAGATGGCGGGTCCGCGCCGCATGGGCGACCAGTTCATGAAAACCGAAGCCCATATGTTCACCGTTGGCGGCGCCAAAGCGCTGGCCATTCCAGTCGACCAGCAGGTCCATGGCAACCCGGCCATCGCGCCATTGGTCGCCCAGTTCGTCCAGCGTCACCGCAAAGGGCGCCATGGAGCAGGCAGGCTTGGCCTGAACCCAGCCAAAGCCGCTCTTCATTTCGGGACCGGCGAGCGCGCGCAACGACCAGTCGTTGATCTGAACGATCAGGCGGATATGCGCCATCGCATCTGCGGGCGTGATGCCCATCGGCACGGCGTCGACGATGACGCCGAACTCACCCTCGAAATCGATGCCGAGAGTCTCGTCAGGCATGGGGACATCGTCATGCGGACCGTAGAAATGATCCGAGACACCCTGATACATCAGCGGCCGCCCGGTTTTTTCCGGAGTGATGCCGAGTACCTTGTCCATCAGCGCGCCATGGCTTTCGAACGCCGAACCATCGAGCCACTGCCAGGCGCGCGGCAGGGGGGCGGCGAGGTCGGCAGAATCGAGCGGATGCGGAAAATCGGTGATGGCGGCGAGCGTCGGCAAAACGTCCGTCCAGCTTTCGAGCGCAGCCTGGAGCGTGGCGACGGCGGGCTGCGCATAATGGCTGCCATCGGGCGACAGGAGGACCAGTCGCCCATCCCTGCCGCCATCCCTGATCGTCGCCAGCCGCATCGCTTCTCCTCTCGTTCTTGTCGGCAGAAGCGATGGGACAGGGCAGCGGCATGGTCAAAGCCAATTGATGGATAGTGGGCTTCCACGGTTTCAATTTGATCCGGGCCATCCATGTGGGTTTGTGATGCGGTGGATGAAGCTGCCCATGCCGGCGGCGCGACAATCGAGAGGATCTGCATGTTCGAGCCCTTCCCCGGAAATTATGTCTGGAATCTCGCCACCAATCTGGCGCTGGTGTGCGGCGGCAACCATGGCGAGATCGACGAGGCGAACCGGCCCATCATGGAGGCGGCCAAGGCCGGGGCCGACGCCGGCAGCGCGCTGATGTTCGACAGCTGGCTGCGGGTGGCGGATCAGGTCGCGGCCAATGGCGCGGCGGACGAAGCGGCCGGCTATGCCTTGTCCGCGGGGACCAAATATCTGCGCGCTTCTGGCTATTATCTGGCGGCCGAACGGATGCAGAGCCGCGACTATGCGCCGCGCTGGGCCGCCTATGATCGGGGGCTGGAGCTGTACGCCAAGGGGGTGGCGCTGCGCGGGCTGCATGTCGACTTTGTCGAGATCCCTTATGAGGACAGCGCCTATACTGGCATCTTCGTCCATGACGGATCGGGGACGCCGCGCCCCACTCTGGTGTCGGTCAACGGCCTCGATTCCATGAAGGAACAGGTCAATATGGCAGGGCACGGCGCGTCCAATCTGGAACGCGGTATCAACACGCTGTTCGTGGACCAGCCCGGCACCGGCGAAGCGCTGCGCAAGCGCGGACTGACGGCGGTGTTCGATGCCGAACGCTGGGGATCGCCCGCCTTCGACTATCTGCTGACGCGCGACGACGTACTCCATGAACGGATCGGCATTTTCGGCCTGTCCTTCGGCGGCTATCATGCGCCGCGCATCGCCGCCAATGATCCGCGATATGCACTGTGCGCGGTGATGGGCGCGAACCATGTCTGGGGCCGGCGCCAGCGCGAGCGGGTCGCCAATGAAGGCGAGAACCCGGTGCCGCATTATTGGGACCATGTGATGTGGGTGTTCGGCTTCGACAATCAGGCCGATTTCCTGGCCTATGCCGACCAGATCACGCTGGACGGACAGGTCGAGAAGATCGGGGTGCCATTTCTCATCACTCATGGCGAGAATGACCGGCAAATACCCGCCTTTAACGCGCAGTTGAGCTACGACCAGGCGGTCAATTCCTCCAAGCGCACACTGCGCATGTTCACGAAGGCCGATTTCGAGGTCGAGCATTGCGGCGCCGACAATGGCACGGGGATGCGCGACTATATCGCCGACTGGTGCGCGCAGACTTTCGCGGAGATGGGTTGATGGCCGAGTTCAGCTTTCATCATGGCGGCGTGAGCGTGCCCAGCCTGGACGCGGCAATCGACTGGTATGGCCGGGTGCTGGGCTTCGTGGTTGAAAAGTACTTCTACATCGAGGCAGCGCGGTCCCATGCGGCGATGGTGCGCAAGGGACCGTTGCGGTTCGAGCTGTTCGAGGTGGAGGGCGCCGCCCCGCTGCCCGAAGCACGCCGCCATCCGCCATCGGACCTTAAGACCCATGGCAACAAGCATGTCGCCTTTAGGGTCGATGACCTGGAGGCGTTTCTGGTCGAGATGGAGGAGAAGGGAGCGGACATCGCCTTTGTTGTGCGCGAGGCATTCGGCAAGGGGTGTTTCCTGCGCGATTGCGCGGGCAACCTAATAGAATTCGTCGACGAGCCAATCCCCTGAAAAAAGGATATCCGCCGCTTAACTTCGCACTTTTCCTGCCCCTTTCGGCATGATCGAACAAAAGCGGGAAATATGATTGCGCCCGTCACGCCACCGAACAGTTTGAGGCGGCACGGATGGATATAAGCCAAAGGGCGTTCTATAGGACAGGCCGGCACGACTGCCGGCCTGTCCTATAGAATCCTTCATATGGCGTGTTCATCCGCTTCGCTGATATCAGCCAGCTTCCCTTCGACCGGCCGCTTGCCCGGCTGGCTCTTGCGATACGGTTCGAAGCTCGCGCGATCGGCGTCGAAGGCCATGTCCCAGGGGATGTTGTCGCCGCGAAAGATGGGTGGGGCGTTGTTGGACCAGAGCAGCGAACCGAAACGGAAGTCCCAGGCGCGCGGCACCCAGTTGTCGTCCAGATAATCGGTGTCGGCGTGATATTCCGCTTCCCCTGCCTTGCCCGGCATGTCGCAATAATAATAGATGGCCGACGAGATGCGGTGGCGCGATATGCCGCCCGAACTGTTCATCGTCTGGTTCTTCCAGCCCTTCGCCTCCATGATATTGGCACCGAGCATGACCTCGTCGATATCGTCCATGCCGAAGGCGATATGCATGAACTTGAAATGGTCGGGCGCTATCGGGAGGTCGCAATTCACCCAGAAAATCGAATGATGTTCGAACGTGCCGTCGGCGCGGGAAAAGATACCAGTGCCCTTGCTATGGTCGACATAGCGAAAGCCCAGATGCCGTTCGTAAAATTCGAAGCTGCCGACATAGTCGGGCGAGAAGAAGACGACATGGTTGATCGTTTTGGGGATCGCCCGACGCCGCCAGATCCGGTGCTGGTTGAAGCGCGGATAGGAACCCGGCGTGTTGACCGGGCTGGCTTCACTGACCACCGGGCGCTTGGCCCAGACCCGCAGGGCGATGGGCTGGCCATCGGGGCAGGTGCAATGGATGGTGCCGTCCCCGTCGCGGCGAACGGCGACTTCGGTCGCCAAGCTCGCCGCAATCCGGTCGAGCGAGGCCACCGTGTCGACGCCCCAGACGGTTTCCTTCAGGCCATCGCCGGGGAACGGATCAGGCGTCGGCAGGCGCGGGTCGCCATGGCGGTAGAGGATGATGCGCGAACCCGAAGCGAGGCGGAAGGTCGCTTCCTGCTCGTCCGCCGCCTCCAGCGGCAGACCGAAGTCGGTCCAGAAACGGATATGTTCCGCCATGTCCGCGACCCCGAAGACCGCCGTTTCAACTCCCAATATGCTCATGCATGACTCCTCATCCTGGAGAGCATCTTGGAGAGAGGTGCGGAGGAGCGGAAACGCATTTCATGGTGGGCTGCTATCGGTGACGCCGATAGCAGCCCACCAGCCCTACCCCTTGCGGAACAGGAGCGTGAGCAGGAACAGGATGGTTTTGAAATCCAGCAATTTGAGTGCGGCGCGCGCTTCCGCCGGGGTCAGTTTGGCGACCATAGGCATCGCGCCGAAAATCTTGCCGCGGATGATGAGGGCGTTGCCGTCCCGCTCGATCTTGCGGACGGTCATCAGTTCCTTGTCCTGCGCGTCGAGGATTTTCATGACCGGAGGTTTGCTGTTCGTCATTGCACGGCTCCTGCGCAGACCTTGTCATAATCGATGCCCATATCGTCCATCATCTGGATTGCGGTGGCGCGGCCCGCGCCGAACACGCCGCCGCCCGGATGCATGAAGGGACCGACCAGATAGAGGCTCTCGATCCCTGGCACGCGGAAATGGCCAAGGTCGGGCGTCGGGCGGTGGCCTACCGACTGGTACATGAAGGGCGCGCAGCCATGGATGTCGCCCTTGACGAAGCTGGCGGGACTGTCGCGTTCATGGTCGAGCGGCGAGCGCACCAGGGCGCCGATGATATTATCCTCGTCCAGATTGCTGTAGAAGAGGCGATATTGCGCCAGGCTTTCCTGTGCGATCTCTTCCTTCATCCGGTCCCAGGCCGCCGGGCCGCCTTCGTGCAGGTCGTAGGGGGCGAAGGTAACGCCGTAGAAGACGCCGCCGCCCGCCGGCGCGCGGCTGGGATCGTTGGACGTGTTGTCGCCGCCCGCGATCAGGCGGCGGGGCGGCACGGTGCCGCGCCGCAGATGGTCATAGTCAAGCAGCATGTCGCGCATGGTATGGGTCTGGAGCAGTTCGGTCATGACACCCCCCTCCCCGTCCGACCAGCGCAGCTTCGCCCTTTCCTTCAGGGCCATGTGCAGCAGGTTGATCGAGAAGGTCGACGGCGTAACCCGCTCGGCGCGTTGCAGCACAGGCTCCGGCGTTTCCGACACGAAGCGGCGCAGGACATGGGGATGGATCGCGCCGATGACCCCATCCTTCGCCATGATCGTTTCGCCATCCGTAAGTTCAAGGCCAGTCGCCCTGCCAGACGAGACGATGACCCGCTTCACCTCCGCATTGCAGCGTACCTCCCCGCCCATATGCTCGATCGCGCGGACCAGCGCCTTGCTGAGTTCGCCCGATCCGCCCTTGGGCATCGAGACGCCATAGGTGTGGATGATGCCGGGCATCAGTAGCGCGCCCATGCCGGTGCCCAATTCGTCGGGCATCTGGAGATTTTCGGTAACAAGCCGGACGATATGGATTTTGAGGCGGTCGCTCTCGAAATATTGGTTCACGACATCGAGCGCAGAGCGCTGCATCACGGCGAGCAGGAAGCGGCCCTCGTCCGACTGGTCCATCATCGCAACAAAGGCACCCATCGGGAAGGGCGGCGCGTAGAGGCCGCCCATGAACATCGGCAGCACGCCCCGGCTGATGCCGACAAAGCGGCGGTAGGCGTCCGCGTCGCGCGGGCTGTATTGCGCGATTTCCTGACAGGTGCGGTCGAGATCCTTCCATGATCGCATCACGGTGCCATCATCCCAGATGCTGACATGCGGCAGTTCGGGATAGATATAGTCTAGGCCGAATTTGCCGATCAGGCCCAACTCGTCCTCGCGGATCATCGGGTTGCCCTGGATCATGATATGGACGTTGCTATGTTCGTCATGCCAGTAGCCCGGCGTGATGAGTTCGCGGGTGGAGACGCCGCCGCCGAAATGGGGCTTGCGTTCGAGGACCAGCACTTTCTTGCCCGCCTTGGCCATATAGGCCGCGGCGGTCAGGCCATTATGGCCCGCGCCCATGACGACGATGTCGTAATTGCTCATGCATGTTCTCCGAAAAAGGCACGGAACTGGCTGATGCCGGGGACGTGGCTGGCACAGCCGCCATCAGCGACGAGCAACTGGCCGGTGATATTGCGGGCAGCGTCGGAAGCGAGGAAGGCGACGGTTTCGGCAATGTCCTCCGGCTCGCCGAGGCGGTCGCGCAGGGTTTCAGCCTCCACCGCCTGACGCAATGGCGGCGGGAAGGCGGCGCGCAGCGCGGGGGTCATCGTCATGCCCGGCGCGATCGCGTTGCAGCGGATCCCGTGCGGGCCATGGCTGGCGGCGATCGAGCGGGTCATCTGGATGATCGCCGCCTTGGACGAGCTGTAGGCCGCCTGGATCATATGGCCCTGCAACGCCAGGTTGCTGACGGTGTTGACGATATTGCCGCGCGTGGCCCTCAAATGGGGGAGCGCGGCGCGGCAGGCGACCATGGTGCCGCGCACATTGACGGCATAGGTGCGGTCCCACAGCGCGGTGCTCATCTGTTCGATGTCGCCATCCTGCCGCGCGACGTCGGGGCCGAGCAGGGCGGCGTTATTGTGCAGGATGTCCAATTGGCGGAAATGGTCGATGGTGTCGGCGATCATCGCCTGCGTGGAGGCTTCGCTTTCCAGGTCGAGCGCGACGGCAAGCGCATCGGGCAGCTCCGCCGCAAGCACGCGCGCCGCGTCGAAGGCGATGTCGGCGATCACGACCCGCGCGCCGCGCGTCGCCATCAATCGCGCGGTCGCCGCGCCGATGCCGCCCGCCCCCCCGGTGATGATCGCCACTTTTCCATCCAGACGGATCGCGTCTGTGGGCATCGCCCTCTCCTCTCTTGCTCTTGTCGGCGAGCATCATATGCTGCGCAGCATGAGCGGGAAGACGGCACTTTTTTGTGCCCTTCAAAACGCATGGGCAGATGATGGATTTCGACGACTTCGATGAGGTAGCGCGCGAGGGGCTGACGGCGCTGGCGTGGGAGATGGCGGAGCATGGCGCGCAACGCGACGCGCCGATCCGCACTATTTTCGGCCTGCTGGGCGACCGCTGGTCGATGCTGATCCTGTTGCTGCTTGCTATCGTACCATTCCGCCATGCCGAACTGCGCCGCCTGCTCGACCGGCTGAGCGCGGAAGGCAGGATTTCGCAGCGGGTGCTAACGCTCAAGCTGCGGCTGCTGGAGCGCAACGGGCTGGTGGCGCGATCGGTCAGCGAAGATGTTCCGCCCAAGGTAGGCTATGCGCTGACGCCCTTGGGCGCCGAACTGGTGGAGGAAGCGCGCCGGCTGCTGGGCTGGGTGCAGGCCAGCAGCGTGCAAATCAATCAGGCACGGGCGGCCTTCGACCGGATGGAGGACGTCTAACCGCGCGACTTGGGCGTCGAATCGCTCAGGAATTGCGCGGCCAGTTCCTCGCGCGATACCCGCGCCTCGTCCAGCGATACGACGGAAGGATCGCGTGTCGGGTCGGCGGGCATCTGCGTATAGGACATGATCCGTTCGACGACCCAGCGGATCGCCGGATCATTGTTGCTGGAAATATGCCACTGGATCGCTTCGCGAATGGGAGGGATGTCCATCGGCACTTCGCGCAGGGTCAACGGCAGATAAGCAGCCATGCGGGTCGCCAGCCGCCGGTGCATAGTTGCGATCCGGTCGGAGCCGATGACGAGGCCGGGAAGGGAAAGAAAACTGTGGGTTACGATGTCGACCCGGCGCTGACGCTTCTGACGACGTACGAACCAGTCCTCGAACGCCGACACCCGTGCCCGGCCGAAGCGGGCGGTGACATGGCCAAGCTCGAAATAGAGCTCCTTGGTCATCGGCCCGTCCATCGCCGGATTGCCGTTCCAGCCGACGACGACATAATCATCCTCGAACAATATCTGGCTGGGGTGGTCGGCAGAAATCGCATAGTCGATAGTGATGAGCAGGTCGATGGCGCCGCGTTCAAGCGATTCCAGCAAGGCTTCGCTCAGCGACTGGATTTCGAACCGCATACCGGGCGCCTGCCGTTGCAGGTCGGTCATGGCCGCGGCCAGCAGCACTTCGGTGATATAGTCCGACGCCATGATGCGGATCGTCCGGTCGGACGTGGCGGGATCGAACGGCGGCGGCACGGCGATGGTCGAGCGGATCTGTTCCAGAACGGCGCGGACCGGATCGACCAGCCCTTCGGCGCGGGCGGTCAGCACCATCTGCCGCCCCTTCTGCACCAGCAGATCATCGGCGAAATAGTCGCGTAGACGACCCAGGGCGGAGGATGTGGCGGACTGGGACAGGCAGATGCGGTCGGCCGCCAGGCTGACGCTGCGTTCGGCAAGCAGCGCGTCGAGCGCCACCAGCAGGTTGAGGTCCAGCCTGTCGAAACGCATGATCCCCTCCTCCTTAGCCTGCGGCTATGACCGACAGCGCGTTGGCGACCAGTGTAGCAGCATCGCCGTCATGGACAAAGCCCGCGCGGTCGGCAGCGGGGGTGGCAAGCGGCGGATGCGCGCCAAAGGCCGCTTCCAGCGCGGCATTGGGTTCATAGGTGACGAGATCGGTCGATGCCCCGCACTGATGCGCGATTTCCGCCGCCAGATCGCCCATGGTGATGCGCTGGGCAGGCAAGGTGACGACGCGGGTGACGGGCATCAGCGCTGGGTCCATGGTCAGGGCATGAGCCAGATTGCCGGCGCAGCACGCGACCGATTGCGCCCAGATGGTCGCACCCTGCGACACCGGGCTGACGAACGGTTCACCGCCACGCAGCGCGTGGAACAGGTCGCTCATGAAGGCTGATTTCATCCCCGATGGTCCCTTGGGCCGGGCAAGGATGCCGGGCAGGCGGACGCTGATCCCCTCGATCTCGCCGCGATGGTGCATCATGGCGATAGCGGTTTCCATCATCGCCTTATGCCCGCCATAGACCATGCGCGGGGCGAGCGGGGTTGCGTCATCCACCCCGCCAGCGGGCAGCGGATCGCCGAACACCGCGATCGAGCTGGCATAGACGATGCGGGGGCGGTTGCCCGCTGCTTTCGCCGCGTCCAGTAGGTCATACATCGCATCGATATTGATGCGGCGCGAGGCGGCGGGATCGGCTTCGGCCGCGCCGCCCGGCACGGTGGCCAGATGGACGAGCGCGCTGCATCCGTCCGCAAAAGCGTCGGCCCGGACAGGGAGGGACGCGATGTCGCCCACCACGGCCCGCGCGCCTGCCGGGATGCCGCCCGCCGCGCTGTCCATGCCGACGACGCTCTCACCCGCGTCCAGCAGGCGTTGCACAAGCTGGCGGCCGACGAAGCCGCCCGCGCCCGTTACGATGATGGTCATGATCTAATATCTGTCCGCATAATGAGCACGCACATCCTCGCTATAGCTTCCGAGCGGGTAGGCGAGCATCTGGCTGTTCCAAGCATCCCATTGCAGGCGCATCGCCTTGAGCCGCGCGGGATCGTCGGGCGCGAGATCGGCACGTTCGCGCGCGTCGCTGGCGAGGTCGAACAGATGTTCCTTGTCGCCCAGTTTGAGATATTTCCAGTTGCCCTGGCGCAAGGCGGCCTGGCCATTGGCATTGAACCGCCAGTAGAGGGTGCGATCGATGGGGGCAGCACGGCCGGTGAGTTGCGCCGACAGGTCGAGGCCGTCGAACGTGCCGGCCCTTGCACCATTGCCGCCAGCCATGGCGAGCAGGGTCGGGAGGAAATCCATCGAGATCATCACCTGATCGCTGGTCGAGCCTGGGGCGATATGGCCGGGCCATCGGGCGAGCAGGGGTACGCGTATGCCACCTTCCAGCAGCTCGCCCTTTACGCCGGTGAAGGGCCAGGTTTCGGAAAAGCGTTCGCCGCCATTGTCGCTGGTGAAGATGATGATTGTATTCTCGGCCTTGCCGCTGCGCTCCAGCGCCGCCAGCAGCTTGGCGACATTCTGGTCCATCGCCTCGACCATCTCCTTATATTTGGCGAGGCTTCCGCCATTATAGTGAAAGGAGCCATCGAGCATCGGCGCAACTGCGGCGTCGTCGCGCCCTTCCCAGGGCCAGTGCGGCGCATTGAAATGCAGGCTGAGAAAGAAGGGCTTGTCGCCCGCCTGCTCGACCGTCTTCACGGCTTCGTCACCGAACAGATCGGTGAGATAGCCGTTACGCTCGATCGGCGTATCACCTTGGGCCAGGCCGACGCCCACGTCCTTTTTGCCCATCACCATGTGATGTCGGAAATAGTCGGCCGCGCCTTCGACGATCCCGAAAAATTCGTCATAGCCGTGGCGGAGCGGGCTATGTTTGGGCGGTTCGCCCAGATGCCATTTCCCCACTAGCTTTGTGCGATAACCCTGGCCGCGCAGGACCGAGGCGATGCTAGGTCGGTCGACCGGCACGCCAATGCCGTCCGGTGCGCCGGGGCCTAGCGGCTCCTCGACGCCGATCGGGAAGCGATATTGGTAGCAGCCCGTCAGCAGTGCGGTACGGGTTGGCGAGCAGATGGCGCTGTTGGCATAGCCCTGCCGCAGCGTAATACCCTGGGCCCCGATGCTGTCGATAGCGGGGGTGCGGATATGGTGCGACCCGGTGCAGGACAGGTCGGCATAGCCCAGATCGTCGGCCATGATGAAGATGATGTTGGGGCGGACCTTGCCGACCGGCGCAGTAGCACCCTCCCCGCTGGCGGCCAGTGTCCCGAGCGCGCCTACGCCGGCAATAAAAGCCCGTCTGTCCAACTGCATGATCGTCCTTCCGGAAGTGTCGGGAGCAGGACCGCCAGGCCCTGCTCCTTTACCCTATCCTCGTTTGCTTCAGAAATTCGCAGAGAAGCGCACGCCATAGGTTTGCGGTGCCGTGTACCGGGCGACGGCCATACCGATCGGCGAGCGCTGGGGCGTAGCTATGCGGCGCTTATTCTCCAGATTGTAAAGGAAGGCGCCCAGCGACCAGCCGCCATCGGCCGCGCGCAGTGTGAGATTGAGGTCGGTCTGCCAATAGGCGCGGATATGTTCGAAATCGAGATATTCGAACGCGCCCCATTGGTCGTCGCGCCAGGCGGTGGCGATATTGCCGACCAGTTCGAGCGAACGGCCGAGCGGCACCACCTGTTCCGCGCCCAGATTAACGGTCCATTCGGGCGAATAGAGCAAGGGCTTGCCCGAACAGTTGAAGTCCTTGACCGGCGCGCCGCCGGCGGTCGCGCCGGTGAGGGTAAAGGGACAGGCGATATTGTCGCGGGGCGAGGCGGTATAGAGGTGCAGGTCATCATAGGTGGCTTTGAGATATTGCACTTTGGCGTTGAGCGTGGTCGTCGGTGTCGCCTTGACGATGGCATCGACGTCGAAACCCTTGATCGTCGACTTGCCCGCATTCTCGTTGGAATTGATCAGCGTGCCACTGGTGTCGACGGTGAAATAGGTGATCTGCTGGTCTTTGTATTTCCAGTAGAAGCCCTCGACGTTCAGCTGCACCCGATTGTTGAAGAAGCGGTTCTTCGACCCGACCGTATAGGCGGTGATGAATTCGGGGTCGTAGCTCGACTTGCCCTCCGCTAGCTGGAAGCCTCCGGCGCGATAGCCGGTTTCGACGGTCGCATAGAGCAGGTTCGCCGGGCCGAGATCGAACTCCGCCGACGCCTTCCACGTCACGCGTGAATAGGTGCCGCTGTCGACCACGGGATTGTAGGTCTTGAGGATGGTGCCCACGCCATTCAGCAGCGGGAAGACCTGCGCATTGGCCTGGTCGGTGCTGCCCGCCGCGATCCAGCCATTGCTGACCAGCCAGTTGACCGTGTCGCCCGTCGTCAGGAAATTGGGATAGCGCGGCAGCGCATTCGGTGCCGCGCATCCCGCCGCGAACGAGGCCGGCGGCACGATATTGGCGGGCGGCAGGCCACCACAGAAGGTGATGAAATTGTTGATGATGCCGTCCATCGACTTCTTGTCGCGCGTGTAGCGCGCACCGCCGACCAGACGGAAACGATCGCTGACATGCGCGGTCAGCTGACCAAAGGCCGCCCAGCTCTTGGTCTTGTGGGTGTAGGACTGGATCGGCAGCACGAACTCCTGATTATATTCATTCTGCGCATCGATCTTTTCGTTGAAGTAGAAGCCACCCAGCACATAATCGATCATGCCGACCGACCCGGCGAGGCGGGCTTCGAGGCTATATTGCTTGTCCGTTTCGGCGCTGTAGGCGGTGTTGAAGGCCGGGCCGTAGAAGAAGCTGTCACCCTTTGATTTGCGGAAGGCGGGGACGAGGGTAAAAGTCCCGATATCGGTCTTCCAATTCAGTTCCGCATTCACGCCCCAATAGGTGAAGTCGGTCGAGGCTTGCTGGTTCATGGCATTCAAGAAGCCGAAACCTGGCGCGCCGATCAGCGTCTGGCGGTAGGCATTGGCGGCGTCGGTATTGAACCCCTCCGACGTATCGAAGCCGCTGGGGGTAAAGCTATAGCCCGAAGCGCCCGGCGTGTAGGCGCCGATATAGCTGCCTCCGGGGCCGACGCCGCCGACCTTGGTCCAGTCGGCGCCGATGCGCAGGGTAATGGCGTCGGTCGGTTCGATCAGGAACTGGCCGCGAAGGCCGGTGCGCTTCAAATCGTCGCTGCCGTCGCGATTATAACCGTCATGCACCTGGCGCGTGGCGGCGAGACGCAGGGCGCTGGTGTCGCTGGTGGAAAGGTTCAGATAGCCATCGACATTGACCGCGTCATAATTGCCGAAAGAGACGTTGAACCCCGCGCCATTCTTGCCCAGTTCCGGGCGGGCGGGGATGATGTTCACCGCACCGCCGGTGGCGTTGCGGCCGTAGAGGATGCCCTGCGGCCCCTTCAACACCTCTACGCGGGCGAGGTCATAGAAGGCAGAACCAAAGGCCCCCGCCGCGCGGCCGAGCACGACGCCGTCATAGCTGGGCGTGACCGCCGGGTCGTTATAGCTGCTGGACGTGATATTGCCGACGCCACGGATGAAGATGGAGGTATTGGAGCCGCCGCCATTGGTGACGGTGATCGCGGGAACGCTCTTGGTGATGTCCTCCGCCTTGGTGATGCCCTGCTGGATCAGCGTGTCGCCGGTGACGGCGTCGATCGCGATCGCCGCCTTCTGGGCGCTTTCCGCCTTGCGCTGCGCCGTCACGACGATTTCGTCGATGCCGGCCGGCGACTGATCGGCGGCCTGTTCCGCGACCTGCGCCCGGACGGTGGCGGGGATCGCCGCCGTAGTCGCGATGGCGGCCGTGGTGGCGAGTAGAATCTTGCGCATTGCCCTCTCCCTGATGGGTTTTAATTTTGAGGGACTTTGGTCGGTGGACGGGGCCGATGTCACATTGATTTTCTGGATGGCACCTATCTGCGCACGCGGACGGCGGCGAAACGATCCCGCCGTCTATCCAGCTTTCCGATAGCAGATATTGAGGCAAAGGATTTTCGCCGCCGCCCGGCGCCCGATAGCAGAAACAGTGAGAAGAGTTTCCGGGAGAGGCATGGCATCATGATTGCGGGCAAACAGATATTGATCGTTGGCGGAGGCATTGGCGGCATGGCCGCCACCATCCGATTGGGCGAACTGGGCGGCAAGGTCACGCTGATCGACATCGACCCGGAATGGCGGGTCTATGGCGCGGGGATCACCATCACCGGCCCGACGCTGCGCGCGTATCGCCGCCTTGGCCTGCTCGACGCGATCAAGGAACAAGGCGCGATCGCCAAGGGATCGACCATCTTCCGCCATGACGGGTTGCGCTTGCAGCAACTGGATGAACCCGCGCTGGAAGAAGGGCTGCCTGCGACCGGCGGCATCATGCGGCCGAAATTGCACCGGATCATGCAGGCGCGGGTCAAGGCGCTGGATACCGATATTCGCCTGGGCCTGTCGGTCAGCGCGCTCGACAACCGCGATGGCGGGGTGGACGTGACCTTCACCGACGGGTCGCAGGAGCGCTTCGACCTGGTGGTTGGCGCGGATAGCATCTATTCGGCGGTGCGGCGCATGGCCTTCCCGCACATGGCCGAGGCGCAACCCACCGGCCAGGGATGCTGGCGGGTGTCGATGAAACGCCCGCCCACGCTGGAGAGCGGGGAGATTTATCTCGGCCATCGCTATCCGGCGGGGATCAACCGCTGCGCGCAGGACATGGTCTATCTGTGGATGCTGACCCCGCATGAACATCGCGAAGTCCATTTCACCGACGAGGAACTGTTCACCAGATTGCAGGAAAATCTTGCCGATTTCGGCGGTAACATCGCCTGGGTGCGGGAGAATATGACCCGTAACGACTGGATCAACTATCGCCCGCTGGCCGCCGCCTTGCAGCCTGGACCTTGGCATATGGGGCATATCGTGCTGCTGGGCGATGCCGTCCATGCGACCACGCCGCACATGGCGTCGGGCGCGGGCATGGCGGTAGAAAGTGCGCTGGTGCTGGCGGAAGAACTGGACCGGGCGGCTACTATAGAGGCTGGTCTGGAAGCCTATGAAGCGCGACGCTACGACCGGTGCCGCCATGTCGTGGAGACCAGCATCGCCGTCGGCAGGATGCAACTGGCGGGCGATCCACCCGAAGCGATCGGTGCGGCGCTGGGCGCGGGACTGCACCGGCTGGCGGACGATTATTGAACGCGGCGAAAGGCCCGGCGGACGAAACCGCCGGGCCTTTCCTTATTCGGCGGTCCAGCCGCCATCAACGACCAAGCTGGTGCCGGTCATCAGCACGCTGGCGTCGGACGCGAGGAAGACCACAACGCCCATCAGATCCTCGACCGTGCCGAGCCGCCCCAGTTTGATCTTGTCGAGCACGCTGGCAAGAAACGCCTTGTCCTCGAAAAAGGGCCGCGTCATCGGGGTTTCGATGAAGGTCGGCGCGATCGTGTTGGACCGGATACCGTGCTGCGCCAGGTCCAGCGCCATGGCCTTGCTCAGCCCCTCCAGCCCCCATTTGGACGCGCAATAGAGCGAGCGGCGCGGGCCGCCGACATGGCCCATCTGCGACCCCATATGGATGATCGATCCGCGCCGGCCCGCAGCGATCATGCCCCGCGCCACGATCTGCGCGGCAAAGAAGGCGGCGCGCAGGTTGAGGCCGAGCACCGCGTCATAATCCTCCTCACTCACCTCGGTGAACGGCTTGGGGCGATTGGTCCCGGCGTTGTTGAGCAGAATGTCGAATGGGACGAGCGCGCCGAGCGCCGCGGTCATGCTTGCCACGTCATTGACGTCGATACGGACCGCCTCCGCCTGGCCACCCGCGGCGCGGATCGCCTCCGCCCCGGCCGTGATCTCTTCCCCGCTGCGGGCGGCAAGCGTCACATGCGCGCCCGCCTGCGCCAGCGCGGCGGCGCAGGCGAGGCCGATGCCTCGCCCTGCACCCGTCACCAGCGCGCGCCTGCCATCCAGCCGGAAGCTGGGCGTCGTTGGCAAAGCCTCCATCGTCAGGCGGCCGTCGCCGGCGTGGGTTTGGCTGCCCCGGCATAGGGGACGTCGCGGCCGCCATAGCGGCGGACCCGGATGTTCGCCTGCTCACCATGGCCGGCAAAGCCTTCGAGCGCGCACAGGCGGCTGCAATATTCGCCGACCAGCGCCGATGCTTCGTCCGTCATGACCTTCTGATAGGTGCAGGTCTTAATGAACTTGCCGACCCACAGCCCGCCGGTGTAGCGCGCCGCCTTCTTCGTCGGCAGCGTGTGGTTGGTACCGATGACCTTGTCGCCGAAGCTGACATTGGTGCGCGATCCCAGGAACAGCGCGCCGTAATTGGTCATGTTCTTGAGGAAATAATCAGAATCAGCGGTCATCACCTGGACATGTTCCGACGCCAGATCATCGGCGATGCGGACCATTTCCGCATCATCCTCCGCCACGATCACTTCGCCGAACGTCTCCCATGCCTTGCGCGCATAGTCGGCGGTGGGCAGTATCTGTAGCAGCCGCTCGACCTCCTTCATCGTCTCGCGCGCCAGCTTCTCGGAAGTGGTCAGCAGCACGGCCGGGCTGTCCGGGCCATGTTCGGCCTGGCCGAGCAGGTCGGTGGCGGCCAGTTCCGCGTCGCAGCCGATCTCGTCGGCGATTACCAGCGTCTCGGTCGGCCCGGCGAACAGGTCGATACCGACCCTGCCGTAAAGCTGGCGCTTGGCTTCGGCGACGAAGGCGTTGCCCGGCCCGACGAGGATATCGACCGGGTCGATGCTCTGGGTGCCGAGCGCCATCGCGCCGACGGCCTGGATACCACCCAGTGCATAGATGGCATCCGCGCCCGCCATGGCCTGCGCCGCGACGATCGCGCGGGCCGGCTGCCCCTGGAAGGGCGGGGCGCAGGTGATGACGCGCGGCACGCCCGCGACCTTGGCGGTGATGACCGACATATGGGCGGATGCGAGCAGCGGATATTTACCCCCCGGCACATAGCAACCGGCCGAATTGAGCGGCAGATTCTTGTGGCCCAGGATGACGCCCGGCATCGTCTCGACCTCGACGTCGTGCAGGCTGTCGCGCTGGATCTGCGCGAAGTTGCGAACCTGAGTCTGGGCGAATTCGATGTCCTTGCGCTCCTGCGGCGTCAGGCTGTCGACGCAGGCGTCGATTTCCGCCTGGCTCAGGCGATAATCGTCCCGCTCCCAGCCATCGAATTTGATCGACAGGTCGCGCACCGCTGCGTCGCCACGCTGTTCGATGTCGGCCAGCGTCGCTTCGACGATATCACGGACCTTCCGGTCGGCATCGGCCTTCGCCTGTGCGGTCGCGCCCCGCTTGAGATATTGCGCCATATATTCGTCCTTTCTTATGGGCCATCCAAGCCCGAAAATGAGTTAGAATCCGCCGATCGCGGGTTCGATGTGGAAGACGTCAGGCGTCGCCTTGAAAAAGGGACCCGCCAGCGCGCGCCAGGCCTGGAAGCCGTCGGACGCGCGGAAATCGACCATGTGCGCGTCGACGCTGTCCCAGCCGACGACCAGCAGATAATGGCCGGGCCGGTCGACCGCGCGTTCCAGCACGAAGCTGCGGCAGCCGGGCGCGGCGCGAAAATGGGGCTGCGCCTGCGCGACGGCCGCCTCGAAATCAGCGGCTTGGGCCGGATCGATGTCGATCCGGGCAATTTCCTTGATCATGTCCACTCCTTCCCTCGTCGCATCACCAGGCGGTCGCGCCCGCATCAATCGCCATGTCGGCGCCGGTCACATAGCGGGCCTCGTCCGAGGCCAGCCACAGCGCGCACCAGCCAATGTCGTCGGGCTCGCCCAGCCGCTTGAGCATGTTTTTCGCCAGCACCTTTGCCTCGAACGCCGGGTTTTCCGCCAGATGACGCCCCGTCGCGGCGGTGCGGATGAAGCCGGGCGCGATGCTGTTGGCGCGGATATTATGCGGCGCGCCCTCCATCGCGAGTTGGCGGGTCATCGCCAGCACTCCGCCCTTGCCGGCGCAATGGGCGAGCGCTGGAGAGCCTTCGAGCGCGTGGCGGGCATTGGCCGATGCGAAATTGATGATGGAGGCATGGCCGCTTGCCTTGAGCCAGGGCCAGGCGGCGCGGGTCGCGAGAAAGACGATATCGAGTTCGCCGGCCAGCGTTGCTCTCCAATCGGCATAGGAAAGCGCCTCGATCCAGTCGAAAATGGCGAAGGCGGCGGCATTGACGAGAATGTCGATGCGGCCATGATCGGCACCGATCCTGTTGAACAGCGCATCGGTCGCGGCTTCGTCCAGCAGGTCGCAACTCTCGTCCGCGCCTGCCCGGTCGACGCCGATGACATGCGCGCCTTCCGCAGCAAAGATGCGCGCGCAGCCCTGGCCGATGCCATTAGCCGCACCTGTGACCACCGCCACCTTGCCCTTCAGCCGATCAGCCATGGACGATCATGCTTTCCACCGGCTGTGCACCGCGACGGAGCGGCGCTAGCAACGCGATACCTGCGCCGACCAGCGCGCCAACCGACATCAGCAGGAATGCCCCCATCAAGCTGCCGGCCTGACGCCCCAGGAGCGTGACGACGACGGGGCTGAGAAACTGGCCGAAGGCGAAAGCGCTCTGCCACATGCCGGCACCCCGTCCACGTATCTCGAACGACAACAGGCTCATCGACCAGACCAGCAGCGTGGGCAGCAGCAGGCCGGCGCCGACCTGATTGAGGAAGCAGCCGACCAGGAAGGGCGTCGGGCCCTTTGCCAGCGCCATGGTCGCGAAGCCCGCCGCCAGCAGGGCGAATTCGATGAGCAGCAGACGGCCAATGGGCCAGCGTCCGACGCGAGAATAGACGAAGGTGCCCAGCGGCACGCCGATGCTGGCGATCGATGTCAGCAGGCCGATGCGGGCGGGATCGGTCAGGCCCAGATGCACCAGCCCCGACGATGCCTGGATCTGCACCGTGTAGAAAAAGATCGACCCATAGACGGTGATCGCCAGGATCATCATCATGCGCCGCCAGGGGAAGCCCCCATCGGCGACAGGCGCCGCTACCGCCGCCGGATCGCTGCGCTCGCCCTTCGGTTCCCAGGTGAAGCGCAGCACCAGCGCGAACATCAGCAGCGCGGACGCATAGACCCAGAAGGGCATACGCCAGCCGAACGCGCCGAGCTGCCCCCCGATGTTGAAGAAGAGCAGGGCCGACAAGGACGCGAATGCAGTCTGCCCCGCCAGCCATTTGTCGCGCGCTGCGCCGGTGAAATAATCGCCGATCAGCGTGGTGGACAAGACCATGATCAGCGCCTCGGAGAGCCCCACGCCGACGCGCGACGCCAGGATGGCGGGAAGGCTGGTGAGAAAGACCGGCGCAACGCCGGTCAGCGCATAGAGCAGGAAGGCGGCCAGTAGCAGGCGGCGGCGGCCGAAACGGTCCCCCAGCAGTCCGGCTATTGGCGAAAGGAAGGCCACGCAGAGCGCCGGGACGGTCAGGATCATCGGCACCCAGAATTCATATCCGGGCACCGCACGATAGGCGTGCAGCAGTTGCGGCAGAATGGGGGCCAACAGGACGATCGCCATGGTCGACAGGGTGATCGGCAACAGCAGCGCGATTCCGGTCAGCGGGCCGGGCATAGGGTGGGAAAGGGTTTCGCCTGCCATGCTGCTAATCGCTCCGCCACAATATGGTGCAAGCGCGCATCGTCTTTTCCCCTCCGCGGTTTTTCTGGGGGCAGGATCATGCCGCGGGGCGATCCGGTCAAACCGAAAGGATCAAATCGACCTATTCATGGAAGTGCGCCGCGATCCGGGCGCTTGCAACATGTCGGCATCGCGGCGAATGTCCCACCATGTCCGCGCCCGCTTCCGTCTCTGTCCCGTCCGCCAATGGCAAGCACCGCGCCGCCGACGCGCGCAAGGCCGCGCTGATCCATCACGCCCGCGAACAAATGGCCGTGCATGGCATTCAGAACGCGAGTCTGAACGACATCATCCGGCTCGCCGGCGGATCGAAGGCCACGGTCGTTAAATATTTCGGCAACAAGGCAGGACTGTTCGCTGCAGCCATGGCCCTCACGGCGCGTGAAGTAATGGCTGGACTGACGCTGGACACCGGGGCGGAGGACCGGCTGGAGCCTGCGCTCCAGAGCCTGCTACGCGGGTTGCTCGCCTTCTACCTGCGCCCGGATTCGCTGAGGGTCTATCGCGGTGTGATTGCGTCGGCGGAGGCGGCGGAGGGATTGGGTGACAGCTTCTATCGTGAGGCGCATCTTCTGGTGGTCGACGAGGTTGCGACCTTCCTGTCGAAATGGGTCGGACGCGGCATCCGCGCCGACATCGACCTGCACGACAGCGCCGGACGCCTGACCCACATGATCCGTAGCGATCTGTATGAGCGGCGACTGCTGGGATTGGTTCCGCCACCCGATGAGGCGGCAATCGCACGTCAGGCCGCCGCGACGGCAGCCCTTTTCCTGAACGGAGTGGCGGAAGGCAGAGCGCCAGCCTAAGCCCCCACTTGACTCGCCCCGAAACCAAAGTGTACCACTGGTACATAACATAGCCGGGCCTGCACAGCCGGCGGGATGAGGAGTATGTCATGGCTTATCTGAAAAACGCCTGGTATGTCGCCGCCTGGGACCATGAAGTGCCCGAAGGCGGCCTGCTGTCCCGCCGCCTGCTGGGCGACCCGATCCTGTTTTTCCGCGATGAAGCGGGCGTTGTGAAGGCGCTCTATGGCGTGTGCCCGCACCGCTACGCACCGCTCGCGCGCGGCAAGCTGGTCGGCGACATGGTCCAGTGCGGCTATCATGGCCTGGGCTTTGGCGCCGACGGCGCGTGCGTTCATAATCCGTTCGGCGCACCGCCCAAAACTATGAGCCTGCGCCCCTATCCGGTCGTTGAACTGCACAGCGCGATCTGGATCTGGATGGGCGAAGCGGACCGCGCCGACCCAGCGCTCATCCCCGATTTCGGCTTCAATGATCCTGAGACGGCCTGGGTCGGCAAAGGCTATCTGAACGTCAAGGCGGGCTACGAGCTGGAGATCGAGAATATCCTGGACCTCAGCCATGTCCAGTTTCTGCATCCCACCACGCTCGGCAGCGACAAGGTGTCCGAGGGCATCTACACCTGGAAGCAGGAAGGGGACGAAGTCTGGTCGAACCGCGACATCCATGGCGAAATGATGACGCCCGAACTGGCGGAAGCCATGGGGATCGACCCTGACGCCCTGGCCGACCGCTGGATCAACGTCCGCTGGAACGCGCCGGCCAATTTGGCGATTTTCGCCGGTGCGGTGACGAGCGGCCGTCCCAAGGCGGAAGGCCGGGAAGCGCCGACGGCGCATCTGTTCACCCCGGAAACGGCAACCAGTTCGCACTACTGGTATTCAATCGCCTTTCCCAAGGCCATGGGTCCGATCGGCGACCAGATGGCACAGGAGCAGGTCCGCTTCCTGAGCGTCCCGTTCGAACTGGAAGACCTGCCCATGCTCGAAGATCAGCAGGCCAATATCGGCGAACGCGATCTTCGAAAGATGAAGCTGGGTTGGCTCCCCGGTGATGCGGCCGGCGCAAAGGCGCGCAATCTGCTCTACGCGCGTATAGATGCTGAAGTCGCAGCAAGAGAACGGGCGACAGAAATCGCATGATGCGGCTCGCTCACATCGTTGCTGGTAGCAATTCTGATGGAGAACGGGCTTCTCCCTTCTCTTCGTCACAAGGCGGACCCTCGGCCTGCGCTGACGTCCGCTATCGCCCCCCTAAACGATTAAGCCGCCGTTCCGCTCACGGCCAGTCTTTGCGTTTCGAACGGTGATCTGCGCAACCAAGTGAACGTCCGGTGTCGCGTAAACCAGCCATTGGCAGTTCTGATCACGAACGACAGCAATGTCCCATCCGTTGCCATGAGACGGTCCGAACTTAACGCCGGTTGCGCTCCAACAGCCGCTCAAGACTCGCGACAGGAATGAGCGTTGACGAACCGATCTTGACGATGTCGATCGCGCCTTCCTGGATAAGTTCATAGAGCTTGGATCGCCCGATGCCGGTCATCTTGACCGCTGCCGAGATGCGGACGCTGAGCGGCCTGATCTCCGCTGCGATTGAATCCGATGAGGTATCAAAATCAGGGCGAGGCGTTTCCTTGGGTTCGGGCGTCCTGTTCCGCGTCAGCCGGTGCATGACCTTGCTCCTTCCTCAATTCATGGATGAATGATCATTTGCTCTGCTTCTCCGACAGTGCGCCTGGGGTGTCAGGAAGGTGGGTCCGCGCCAACCGCCGCTCGACCAGTTCCATGAACCGCTGGAAACGGGCTAACCCCAGCCGCTGCGTATCGGGATCGAACGGCGGCTGATGCGCCACCAGCGTTAGTTGATGCTGGACGAACACCCCGAGCATTTCGGTCAGCACATCGATCTTTCGCTCCAGCCTTTCGTCGGTCCGGCTGAGCCGATCAAGACGCGGCCCGAACCGCTGATCCAGTTCATTGCCGGCCTTGCGCTCGAGCCAGGCGTTGAGCGCATCGGTCAGGATCGCGGTCTTCGACGTGCCGGGGCTGGCGGTCAGCGCGTCCAGTTTTTCTGACAGCGCGTCCGGCAGATAGAATTGATGGCGGGTCTTGAACGTCTTCATGGTGGCTGATGTCCTTCGCCGTCCATGATGGCCGCGAAGGCAGCGAAGCCGAATAACGCTTTCACCCCCATCCGCACATTTGGAGCACAGGTCCGCCGGCACGCTACAGGCTGATACCCCGCGAACGGCCGCCGATGGTCCAGTTGATGCCATCCTCGCGCATGATGCCCGACACCTGCTTGCCGACCGCTCGCTCCAGCACAGGCCGCCAAGGCACAAGGCTGAACTCCCGGCTCTTCTCGATCAGCGCATAGCGCCGGTCACCCACCTCAACCGCCTTGCGGTAAATGCCTTCCGCCCGCTCGCCGGGGCGCAGGACATGATGTCGCAGGCCAGTCTCGCTCTCGGTCTGGGCGACGGCGCGATCATAATCCCGCTGTCGCAGCTGCATCAGCATGTTCGCGCGAAAGCGCAGGACGCCATCCTGCTCCTGCACCAGTTGCTGGTCGATCAGCCATTGCCGCCGTTGCACCATGGCCGCGCGAACATCGCCGCCAAATCCCCCGCCGGTCGCTTGCCTGTTGGCGGACGTCAGCTCCCGATCCAGCCAGGTCTCGCCATCATGGGTAGGCAGCTGTTCCAACGGCCGGGAGGAGAGCGTCTCGATCTCGACCGGAAGCCGGCCATTGCGATAGCGCTCATAGGCGTGAGCAGTTTGAAGATGATTGGCGCCGATTTGCCATGTTCCATCATGCTCGCGATCCAGTTGCCCTATGGCCCGGCGCATGGCCTCAAGCCGCCGGGCATGGGGCTGCACCCTGTCCTGGCTGGCAAGCGGATCATGGCGCAGATGGATATCGATGCTGTAGCGCCCGTGATGGGCGGCAGCGATACCGGCTACGACATGGTCGACCTGACGGATAGCAATCGGGCGCGCCGAGATGCGGACGATCGATCCGGCCGCATAGCGCCCATCATCCTCCCCGATATCGGCATAGTGGCTACGACCGTCGATACCGTCGATGACCATGTAGCGCCGGTCGCGATGCTCGTCGGAAAGACCAACGGCGACGACGCGCCCAACGATCGGTTCTGCCTCGCCCTCCTGGGGCGAGAAGAGGGCATGATGCTGGGGCGGCCGGTGGATGCCCGCCTCGCGCATTTCCCGGTTCAGGGTGCGAATGATATCGCCCCGCTCACCCAGCCGCCGCAAGGTCGGCTCCAGCTCGGGATCGAGCGTCCAGCGCTCGTCGCGCGCCGGTGTGGCCAAGCCCAGCCGTTCGAGTGTCCGGAGCCGCCCGATCCGCTGACTATGCTCCTGCGCATTCAGGCCGCTCAGCGTCAGCTCTCGATCCGTCCCGACGTCGCGCAGCAAGCGTCGGTCGATGCCGGTGAGGCGCTCCTGGCTGATCTCGCGATCCTGCGCCGCCATGATCTCGCGATCAGTGCGGGGGCCAAGATCGAGATTCACCAGTTCGGCCGCACGAGCGCGCAAGCCTTGCGTCAGATATTCGCGAGCGATGACGATATCCTTGCCCCGGACATCGGCGCCACGCAGCATGATGTGGCTATGGGGATGGCCGGTGTTGAAATGGTCGACCGCCACCCAGTCAAGCTTCGTGCCCAGATCCTGTTCGACCTGGGTCATCAGACGCCGGACCAGCGGTTTCAAATCCTCATATTCCGCAGCATCCTTCGGCGCGACGATGAAGCGGAACTGGTGGCGGTCGCCTGCACCGCGTTCGAGAAAGGCCTTGCCGTCCACGCGATCGGCGTCAGGACCATAGAGGGTGCCGCGCTCGCCATCGCGGGTTGTACCGTCGCGCTGGAGATAGCGAAGATGGGCAGCGGCAGCCATGCCCTTGCCCAGCTTCACGATCCGCGCCTTCACCACCACGCGACGGGATCGGAGGCCGGCATGGTGATCGGCCGATCGTAGCACCCGACCAACGCCCGCGCCGCGACCGATTGCGGCGCCGGTAAAGCGGCGCCCGCGCGCCGTCGCCCGGCCGCCTACGCGCCGGGCGCGGGCGAGGGTCTGACCGACGCTACGATCACGCGCGCCGATCTTCCCCAACCAGAGTTCGAAGTCGTCACCATTGCTCATGAGCATCATCCTTGCCGGGTCCACTGGCCAAGGATGGTGCCGGTCCAAATGGTGCTTCAAGGGCCTCCATCGCGGTTCCAGCGATAGCGGTCCTTTCCCAGGATCATGGAGGCATGGCTATGCGGATGCCTCCATCCCGAACCCTGTGCAGACGCCAATCCCGGCCTCCTTTGGAGGCAGGGCTTTAATCTTGCCCTCTTAATTGGGCCAGAATCTTCGCCTGTAGCCACGTCATTTCTCCTTTCACTTCGCGATATCGGGCAGGGCGATAAGGCGGTCGCGCAGCTATCGAGATCTGGTGCGCCGTGCACTCTTCCGCATTCAGCGAAGGCATTGAGGGCCGCATATAAGCGGGCTGGAAGCCTTCGCGATGCATGTCGACATCGGATTGCCGGGGCAACATCACAGGCACTCATGCGTGGTTCGACGAAGGCCGACCACAGGCAAGATATCGTGCTTCCCGGTTCCAAGTCTGCACCAGTTCTCATCCGCCAGGGCGGACCTCCTTATCGGTTTGCGAGCGACAAAAAGCGGATCACAGGACCGCGCTTATCGCTCGGGGTTCATGATGTGTAAGCTTGCGGACAAGGTCGGCAGGCATGCTTTCCGGCGCCCCTTCGTAGCAGGTGCCGTCCTTCCACATGGCGTGCATGATGACCGCCAGCTTGCGCGCAACAGCGACGCAGGCCTTGGGATGGGACTTCGCTTTGGAAAGCTTCTGTCCCCATTCCTTGAGGCGATCAGGGCGCTTGTAGCGGGTCAGCAGCACTGTCGCGGCTTCATACAGTGTTTTGCGCACATCGGCATCGCCCGCCTTGCTAATCCTGCCCTTCACGTCGATCGATGTGCCGGACTGCCAGCGTTTTCCGGTCAGCCCGAAGTAGGCGGCAACATCGCGCGATCGACGAAAACGGTGCGGATCATCGATAGCGGTTGCGAAGGTCAGCGCCGTCACCGGGCCGACCCCTGGTATCTCAAGGAACCGGCGGCAAAGCTCGTCGCGCGCCACCACCTGCACTCTTAATTGGGCCAGAATCTTCGCCTGTAGCCACGTCATTTCTCCTTTCACTTCGCGATATCGGGCAGGGCGATAAGGCGGTCGCGCAGCTATCGAGATCTGGTGCGCCGTGCACTCTTCCGCATTCAGCGAAGGCATTGAGGGCCGCATATAAGCGGGCTGGAAGCCTTCGCGATGCATGTCGACATCGGATTGCCGGGGCAACATCACAGGCACTCGTGCGTGGTTCGACGAAGGCCGACCACAGGCAAGATATCGTGCTTCCCGGTTCCAAGTCTGCACCAGTTCTCATCCGCCAGGGCGGACCTCCTTATCGGTTTGTCCTCATGAGATCCGCTAGGATCGCGCGTCAGCGATCATCACCCACCAGGGACGAGACAGGTCAAGCCTGGCTCGGTGGAGCTTAGCGGAATAGAGCGCGGCCCGGAGAGGACGCCGTATGATCTATACTTCAGACCTCTGAATGCATAACAACGGAACGAAACCGTTTGCAGTTATTGCAGTTATTTAACTTATTGCGGCTATACAACGAAATCCTATCTGCTTATCCTCCACCCCGACCCCATTGGAGACCCATATGAGCGAGCAAGCGCTTTTCGAGCGGCCGCCTACCGAAAAAGAGGTCCGTGCGGCTTCCGAAGCCGCACGTCTTCTGGCCAAGGCCCTGAGCCCGGCTGGCCTGCCGATCAGCGTCGAAAAAAATGGCGATCAGTTCCAGCTCGAGCTCCCTGCTCCGCTGGGGCAGCTCATACTCGACGTCCTGACGCATGTCGGACGCGGTGAGATGATCACTCTCGTTGCCTATGGCGCGGAGCTGACCACCAAGGAGGCTGCCGATCTTCTGAACGTATCGCGCCCCTTCCTGATAAAGCTGCTCGACGAAGGCGTGATCGGCCACCACAAAGTCGGCTCTCACCGTAGGATATGCGCCAGCGAACTACTAGCCTACAAAGCCAGGAGAAATCAGGACCGCTGCGCCGCGCTGACGGAGCTACAGTGCCTTGGCCAGGAGTTTGACGCCGATTGAGTGATATATTGGATCGCTTTGTCGTCATACTCGACGCCGATGTCCCCTATCCATTTGAGGGCAAGGGATATCCTGCTTCGCTTTGTCGAAGCGGGGCTGTTCCGCGCCCGCTGGTCGTCGACAATCATGGACGAGTGGACGCGCAACCTGTTTGCCAAGAGGCCGGACATGGGGCCCAGCATCCGATCACAGATCGCCGCGAGGGAACGCGCTTTCCCAAAGAGCTGTGTTCGCGGCGCGGAAAGCCTCATTCCGCGCACGAGCTTCCGGACGCCAATGATCGCCATGTGCTGGCGACAGCCATCCGCCCGGGCGCCGAACACGGGCACGGCGCTGGTATCTTGCGATGCCACCGATTTTGCATGAACCGGCCGGTACCAGCCCATCCTCAGCAATTGAGCGATCCAGCGAGCATCTTTCCGGTCAGTTTTCACCGTCATCGCCGAAAGCGCCGCCTTCACGTGTCGCGCCTCCAGCAAAACAGTGTCGCGGCCAGCGGCAACAAGACCTGGATGCCACCATTGTGATAACGGTCCCGCCTCGAGCCCAATCCGGCACATTGGCAATCCCAGTTCGTCGAAATACCTCGCTACCCCCTCTAGCTCGCTCGCGACTTTGACCTCCCGGACGACCTTACCCTTCGCGTCCACGACACACGCTGCTCTCTTTCAGAGAGACATAGATTCCGGCATAATGCTCCACGGCTGTTCATTTCTTGATGCTTGGGGCCGATCTCTCGGACCCCGATCCGAACACCATCTTTAAGAGGGACAGCCATTAACCTGGCTACTCTTGAGACGCCGGCCCATCACGGCATCTACGGAAGCGGCGGTGATCGATCGAACGGAAACGTCTTCGGTGCCCAACTATCCACTCCGAAACCGGAATCCTTGATGCGCGCGAAGACGTAAGCTGCTTTCCTATCACTGCAGAAATGAGCAGCGGGCATTCGGGTGCTCAGTTTGCCTGACATCTCACCGTCTGGCGGGTGCAGAAGGATGGACGAGGAATCACGTATGGCGGTCGACATTATCGATAAAACTACTGGGGCAGTGGAGCAGAGCGCCTTAGAGTCCATCGATTTGGATAGTGCAAGCATTGTTCGTCTGAACATGAGCCGCGATGCTGTACTCTCACTGGAACAGGCTGAGAAGGATTTGGTTGTCCGATTGGCGGATGGCCAAGTCATCCGTGTGTCCAACTTCTACGAACGCTTTGATGGTCGCGACAACAATCTGATCCTGCAGGAAGCCGATGGCACCCAGTGGCTGACCCATTCCAGCAGCCGTTTTCCACGCTTTTCCTTCTTGAACGACCTTGACGAACTGATTGGCGCAGCCGGATCGGCCGGTGCAGCTGGGTCCTCTTTGATCCTGCCCGCCATTCTGGGTGGCGTGGGCCTTGCCGGCGTCGCGGCAGCAACCAGCAGCGTTGATGACGAGTCAGATGATGGCGACGCGGACGCGGACGCGGACGCTGATGCAGACGCCGATGCCGATGCAGACGCTGACGCAGATGCCGACGCCGACGCCGACGCCGACGCAGATGCTGACGCCGACGCTGATGCAGACGCCGATGCTGATGCTGATGCTGATGCCGATGCTGATGCTGATGCCGATGCCGATGCAGACGCCGATGCGGACGCCGACGCCGATGCTGACGCAGATGCCGATGCAGATGCAGATGCGGATGCGGACGCCGATGCTGACGCTGACGCTGATGCTGATGCGGACGCAGATGCTGACGCCGACGCCGACGCCGACGCCGATGCCGATGCGGATGCGGATGCGGATGCGGATGCCGATGCAGATGCAGATGCAGATGCAGACGCCGATGCAGATGCAGACGCCGACGCCGATGCTGACGCTGATGCTGACGCCGACGCTGATGCAGACGCCGACGCAGATGCAGATGCGGATGCCGATGCCGATGCAGATGCAGACGCCGACGCCGACGCCGATGCAGATGCGGATGCGGATGCCGATGCAGATGCGGATGCAGACGCCGATGCAGACGCCGACGCCGACGCCGATGCTGACGCAGATGCAGATGCAGATGCTGACGCTGATGCTGACGCCGACGCGGACGCGGACGCGGATGCTGACGCTGATGCAGATGCTGACGCTGATGCAGATGCTGACGCAGATGCAGATGCGGATGCGGATGCGGATGCGGATGCCGATGCAGACGCCGATGCCGATGCAGACGCCGACGCAGATGCCGATGCCGATGCTGACGCTGACGCTGACGCTGACGCTGATGCTGATGCTGATGCTGATGCAGACGCCGATGCAGACGCCGACGCGGACGCGGATGCTGACGCTGATGCAGATGCTGACGCAGATGCAGATGCAGATGCAGATGCAGATGCAGATGCAGATGCGGATGCGGATGCCGATGCCGATGCAGATGCAGACGCCGA
Source organism: Sphingobium sp. (assembly GCA_013911745.1). Taxonomy (GTDB): domain Bacteria; phylum Pseudomonadota; class Alphaproteobacteria; order Sphingomonadales; family Sphingomonadaceae; genus Sphingobium; species Sphingobium olei. The sequence continues at coordinate 42,988 of JACESO010000005.1, forward strand.
TGCCGATGCAGACGCCGACGCCGACGCCGACGCAGATGCCGATGCAGATGCGGATGCAGACGCCGATGCAGACGCCGATGCCGATGCCGATGCAGACGCAGATGCCGATGCCGATGCTGACGCTGACGCTGACGCTGACGCTGATGCAGACGCCGATGCAGACGCCGACGCGGACGCGGATGCTGACGCTGATGCAGATGCTGACGCAGATGCAGATGCAGATGCAGATGCGGATGCGGATGCGGATGCGGATGCCGATGCAGATGCAGACGCCGATGCCGATGCAGACGCCGACGCCGATGCAGATGCGGATGCAGACGCCGATGCAGACGCCGATGCCGATGCCGATGCAGACGCTGATGCTGATGCTGATGCTGACGCAGATGCGGATGCGGATGCCGATGCCGATGCTGACGCTGACGCTGACGCCGACGCCGACGCCGACGCAGATGCCGACGCCGATGTTGATGAGCCTGCGCCGCCTTCGGCCGCGGTGAATGCGTCTGGGACGGTGTGTGCGGGGGTGGGCGAGCCGAACGCCCGGATCGAGATCCGCTCGGTAGAAGGTGTACTGATCGGCAGCGGGATGGCTGATGCCGATGGCAGCTATGCAATCACGCTCGATCCGCCGCTCGACGATGGCGAGAGGGTGCAGGTCACGCAGATAGACGCTGCGGGCAATGTATCCGCGCCGACCCTTGCGATCGCGCCCGATCTGACTGCGCCGGTGACCCCCGATGCGACACTGGATAGTCCAACCAGTGTGTCTGGCACAGGCGAACCAGGAGCGACGGTCACGGTGTCGGACCGCGATGGAACGGTGCTGGGCACCGCGCAAGTCGGAACCGACGGCAGCTTCACTGTGGCGCTGAGCGCCCCGCAGACCAATGGCGAGACGCTGAGCGTCACCCAGCGCGACGCTGCGGGCAATGAATCCGACCCAGTGCTGCTGGTCGCCCCTGATGCCACTGCGCCCGAAGCGCCGACCGCCACAATCGCGGGTGACGGGTCGACCGTCACCGGGGCGGGCGAACCGGGCGCGACCGTCCGCGTCTTTGGGCCGGGCGGCGCCCTCATCGGCTCTGCCACGGTGCTGGGCGATGGCAGCTACACGATTGTTCTCGACGAAGCGCAGACCAATGGGCAGATGTTGACGGCGATCCAGACAGATAATGCGGGCAATGCATCCGACCCGGTTGGGCTGACCGCGCCCGATCTGGATGCGCCCCTGGCGCCGGTGGCGGCGATCACGCCGGATGGCGCGATCCTGTCGGGTACGGGCGAGATCGGCGCCACCATCGAAGTGCGCGATGCGGACGGGACGCTGATCGGCACTGATACGGTCCAGCCGAATGGCAGCTACAGCATCACCCTGACGCCGCCCCTCATCGACGGCGAAAGCGTGGCCGTCATCCAGATCGACGCGGCCGGCAATGTGTCCGATCCCACCCCCATCGTCGCGCCCGACCTGACCGCGCCGGAAGCGCCGACGGGCCTGATCGCGGCCGATGGCGGATCGATCAGCGGGACCGGCGAAATCGGCGCGACCATCCGGGTGCGCGACGCGAGCGGCGCGGTGATCGGCACGGTTACGGTCGATAGCGACGGCAATTATCGCGTCGATTTCGATCCTGCGCTGACGGATGGCGAAGCGTTGAGCGTCACCCAGAGTGACGCGGCCGGCAATGTGTCGCCCGACATCGACATGATCGCGCCAGACTTCACCCCGCCGCCTGCGCCGTCCGCGACGATCGACGGCACCGGATCGGTGGTGACGGGCACGGTGGTGACGGGCGAGGGCGTCGCCGGATCGATCATCGAGGTTCGCGACGCGGACGGCACGCTGCTTGGCACCGCGACGGTTGACGCGCAGGGCAATTACACGGTGATGCTCGACACCCCGCAGGTGGATGGCGAAGCGCTTGCGGTGACGCAGGTGGATGGCGCGGGCAATGTGTCCGATCCCACCCCCATCGTCGCACCCGACCTGACCGCGCCGGAAGCGCCGACGGGCCTGATCGCGGCCGATGGCGGATCGATCAGCGGGACCGGTGAAATCGCCGCTACCATCCGGGTGCGCGACGCAAGCGGTGCGGTGATCGGTACGGCTACGGTCGATAGCGACGGCAATTATCGCGTCGATTTCGATCCCGCGCTGACCGATGGGGAAGCGCTGAGCGTCACCCAGAGCGACGCGGCCGGTAATGTGTCGCCCGACATCGACCTGACCGCACCCGACTTGACTGCGCCTCCGCCGCCGACAGCGACCATCGGCGCGTTGGGCGCGGTCGTGACCGGAACGGGTGTCGCGGGCGCCGACATTGAAGTGCGGTCGCAAGATAGCACTTTGCTGGGCACCGCGACAGTCAACGCCCAGGGCAATTACGCAGTGACCCTGTCACCGCCGCGAGTGGACAGCGAGCCGCTGACCGTCACGCAGGTGGACGACGCGGGCAATGTCTCCGATGCTGTCGACCTGATCGCCCCGGACCTCACGCCGCCGGCCCCGCCGACCGCCGACATCGCTGGTGATGGCGCAAGCATGAGCGGCACGGGTGAGGTCGGCGCGACAATCACCATAACGGACCCTACCGATGTCGTGATCGGCACTGCGACCGTCAATGCGGATGGCGACTGGACGGCAACGCTTACACCCGCGCAAGTACATGGCGAACCGCTGACGGTGGTGCAGAGCGATGCCGCCGGCAATGAGTCCACGGATGTGACCGTAGTAGCGCCCGACCTAAACGGCCCGGATGCGCCCGATCCGGTAACGGCGACCATCTCCGCCGATGGTGCGGTCGTGTTCGGTTCGGGCGAACCGCTTGCGACCGTAACGGTCACGGGCCCGGGCGGTATTCCGCTGGGCACGGCGCAGGCGGATGGTGATGGCAATTATAGCATCACCCTCGATACCCCGCAGCGGGATGGGGAAACCCTGGTCGCGGTGCAGACGGACGCGGAAGGCAACAGCTCTGTCCCGACGCTTGTCACCGCGCCAGACTTGACTGCCCCCGAAGCGCCAATAGCGGTCATCGACGATAGCGGGTCTGTTGTAACTGGAACGGGCGAGGCGGGCGCAGATGTCACCGTCCGGGACGCTGGCGGAACCATCATCGGCACCGCCATGGTGGATGGCCAGGGCAATTACGCTGTCACTTTGAACCCCGCGCAAAATGACGGATCGACGCTGAGCGTCACGCAGACAGACGCCGCGGGCAATGAATCCGACGCGATGATGGTGCCCACGCCCGACTTGGTCGCGCCTGACGCGCCAACAGGGATGGTTTCAGCGGATGGCAGCGCGGTGACGGGCAGCGGTGAAGCGGGCGCGACGATCAGCGTTACCGACGGCGCCGGCAATGTGCTGGGCACGAATATAGTGGATGGCAATGGCAACTACAGCGTCGCAATCACGCCCCCGCTGATCGATGGCGAGCCGTTGACGGTGGCGCAGACCGATGCAGCCGGCAACGCTTCGCCCTCCATCGGTCTGGTCGCGCCCGATCTCACCGCGCCCGATGCCCCGACCGGAACCGTCACGCCCGATGGCAGCGCGGTGACGGGCATGGGCGAGGCCGGTGCGACGATCAGCGTTACCGATGCCGAAGGATTGGTGCTGGGCACCGCTACGGTCGGCGTAAATGGCGCCTTCGTGGTCATGCTGAGCACCGCGCAAGTGAACGGCGAGACGCTGAACCTGGTCCAGACTGACGGGGCGGGCAACGCGTCGATCGCGGTCGATGTGTTCGCGCCCGACATCACACCACCTGCGGCGCCGGCCGGCACCATTACTCCCGATGGCGCAGTTGTGAACGGCAGCGGCGAGCCGGGCGCCATCATCCAGATCACCGATGCCGCCGGCACGGTGCTTGGAACGGCGACGGTCGCCGGCAATGGCAGCTTCAGCGTGACGCTGGACGTCCCGCAGACCAATGGCGAGGCGTTGACGCTGGTGCAGACCGATGGGGCGGGCAATGAGTCGCCGCAGGTGCCGATCACGGCGCCCGACCTCACCGCGCCCGACGCCCCGACGGGGACCGTTTCTTCCGACGGCATGGTCGTCACCGGCACCGGCGAGGCGGGTGCGACGATCGAGGTTACGGACCCGGACGGCGCCGTCATTGGCACCGCGACGGTCGGCGCCAATGGTACCTATATTGCCGCGCTGACGAGCCCCCAGGTCAACGGCGAAACGCTGAGGATCGTTCAGACCGACGCGGCTGGCAACATATCCGACGATGTCGATATCATCGCCCCTGACATCACCGCACCCGATGCGCCGACTGGCGTGATCAATGGTGAAGGCACGAAGGTGGATGGCACGGGTGAGCCTGGCGCTACCATCCGCATTACCGACCCCGAAGGCGTCGTGATCGGCACGGCCACGGTGGCGGCGAACGGCACCTACAGTGCGACGCTGACGCCGCCGCAGATCAATGGCGAGACACTGGGCGTCGTGCAGGCGGACGCGAGCGGGAATGCGTCGCCATCCGTTTCGACCATCGCACCGGATCTGACGGCGCCGGCTGCGCCCACCGGGACCGTCACATCCGACGGCACGGTCGTGACCGGCACCGGGGAGGCGGGCGCCACCATCCGCATCACCGATCCCGAAGGCATGGTGATCGGCACGGCCACGGTGGCGGCGAACGGCACCTACAGCGCCGCGCTGACGACGCCGCAGGTCAATGGCGAGATGCTGGGCATTACCCAGGCGGATGATGCCGGCAATGTCTCGCTTCCCACGACGGCAGTCGCACCCGACATCACGGCGCCAGCCGCGCCGACCGGCAGTGTATCGGCGACCGGCGTGACCGTCACCGGCACAGGTGAGGCGGGCGCGACGATCCGCATCACCAGCGCCACCGGCCAGTTGCTGGCGACCGCCATTGTCGCGGCCAACGGGAGCTACAGCGCCACGCTGTCGACGCCACAGGTCAATGGCCAGAGCCTGACCCTGGTGCAGGCGGACGCAGCAGGCAATATATCGCCACCGGTGCCGTTGACCGCGCCCGATATCACGGCGCCCGACACGCCGACGGCGGCGATCGCCGCCAATGGCGGCTCCGTCACCGGCACGGGCGAGGCGGGCGCAACGGTCACGGTCCGCGACGCTGAGGGCCTGATCCTGGGCACTGGCATTGTTGCTGCGGGCGGTAGCTATACCGTCACGCTCAGCCCGGCGCAGCGCAATGGCGAGGCGCTATCGGTGACGCAGACGGATGGGGCGGGTAACGAATCCGGCGACGTGCCGCTGACCGCGCCCGACCTGACTGCGCCGGACGCCCCGACCGCGATCGTATCGGCAAATGGCGCGACCGTCACGGGAACGGGAGAAGCAGGCGCGACCATCACCATCACCAACGAGGCAGGCGTCATCATCGGCACTGCGCTGGTGGCGGCCAATGGCAGCTACACGGTCATCCTGACTACGCCGCAGGCCAACGGCCAGACCATCGACGTCATCCAGACGGATGCGGCCGGCAATGTTTCGCCCGAAATCAGCGTCGATGCGCCCGACATCACGGCACCGCCGGCGCCAGCCAATCTGGCGATCGACGACAGCGGCACGGTGGTGACCGGTGTCGGCGAAGCGGGCGCGACCGTGGAGGTGCGCGACGCCACCGGGACGCTTATCGGGACGGGCGTGGTCGCAGCCAACGGGTCTTTCCTCGTGACCCTGTCGGACCCGCAAATCGGCGGCGAGGATCTGACGGTGACCCAGACCGACTTGGCTGGCAACCAGTCCGACCCCGGAATCGTGGGTGCGCCATTTGATATTGCCGCATTCGACAACAGCACCATCGCGCTGGCCGATCTGCTGCCGGTGACCATCCCGGTCAATCATGGCAATGCCAGCTATGTGGCGTTGGTCTCGCTGGGTATTCTCGATCTGGATGCGCAGGTGCTGGGTACGCCCAGCGTCGGCTTTACCGTAGCGGACGGCCACAGCCTGAACGCGGTATTCACTTATGACTCCACGCTGAGCATCGGCGTTCTGAGCGGGTACAGCGTTGCCGTGCAGCAGTGGAACGGGTCGCAATGGGTCGCGGTAGACGGCGGCGGCGGTGCTTCCTTGCTTGAGTTGACGTTGCTGAACGGCAATCTCGTCAGCAAAGAGGCGCTTGGGCCGGGGCAATATCGCGCTTTCGTGACGTTCAATGACGTTCTAGGCGTGGGCTTGCTGGGGTCGCTGAACGTATCGGGAATTGATGCCGATTTCACCGACGTGGGCAGCATTGTCCCGCAGCAGATCGAAGGCAATGTCATTACTGATGCCGGCCCGACCGGCCAGGTCGATATTGTCAGCCCCCAAACGGAAATACAGAGCGTAACCGTGAACGGCGTGACTACGGCGGTGACCGCCGATGGCACGGTGGTGAACGGAGCGTTCGGCCGACTGATCATCAATCTGGACGGAAGCTATAGCTACACGCCCTCGGCCAGTGCAGCCGCGATCGGCAAGACGGATGTGTTCCAATATACGCTGATCGATCGCAGCGACGGGGAGACGGAAACGGCCAACCTGTCAATCGCGATCGGCAGCGACGACATCACCGCCGCCCCGATCGCCAATGACGACAGCGCTACGGCCGGGGCCCAATATCGCAATGTCGTGGAAACGGTGCCGACCAGTCAGGAATTTGCGTTCAATACGCCGATCTTGAGCACGAGGTCGGGTAATGACAGTTTCTCTGTGGCGGCGAACAGCGAAGCGGACATTACCATCACGGTGATCCGCGGCGGCACGATCGCCTTGCTACCGACCTACACCATCACGGTTCGCAACGGCGCCGGGCAGGTGGTCGACAGTTATACGGGAACCACGGTCGCCGGGCTGCCGCTTGGATCGGGCATCACACACACCTTCGAGGATCTGCCATCCGGCAACTATACCTATACGGTGTCGAGCACCAATCTGTTGGGCACGGCCTATAGTTCGACGGTGTATATCAGCCAGTCGATCACGCATCTGGACCAGTTTGAGGTCGCAGGCGTCACCGGCACGCAGGGCGACCTGCTTGCCAATGATGTCACCGGCACCGACTTCCCAGTCGTGAAAGTTGGCACGGGCAGCGGTTTCGTCGAAGTCGGCGACACCCCCGTGACGGTGCAGGGTAGTTACGGCACGTTGACGGTGACCGAGACGGGCGATTACAGCTACATGCCGCGGGGCACCATCCCTTATTCAACGGTCGATCTGGCCGACAGCTTCACCTACCAGATCGTCCAGCCCAACGGCGTCACGTCGACCGCAACGCTGAACGTCACCATCGATGTCGGGACGGGCGTGGCCGGGGCCGCGATATTGGCCGAGCCGAGCAGTCTGATGATGGACGAGGCGGTCCTGACAAGTGACGAGAGCACGGTCGTACTCAGTGCTTCTCCCGAAGCGGAGCTATCTATCGAGGACGATGCGATGGCGCGCCTTTCCAGCGCAGACCTTATCATGGCGGCGACGGAGCCGGAAACCGGCGCGATCGATCCGGGCGACCGGCCTGTCCTGTCCGATCCCGACGCAGCGGCATCGCTGCTGCCCAACGACATATTGGGCGAACTCGCCTATGAAATGTTTGAGGGACAAGGCCAGTTGGAGGATGTGCTGGCCGCCTATCTCGGCCGGCAGCCGATGCCGGAACAAGTCGCACTAGCGACGCCAGCCGATGAAGGATCGCCTCGTTCAGACGATCTGACATCGATAGATGTGCCTCAGGATCCGCTCGCCTACCTTGCACCACCGGAAGATCTGGATAAGCACACAATCAATAGCACCCCACAAATATGACAGTGTTTGATAACATAAATAACAGAAGTGGGAGGACAATGGTGGCAAATCATTAGCTTATCGGTAATCTGTGTCGGGCATGCTGTTCATCACTGGATGAGGATGTGACCGACATGGGAACTTGGTTCCATAGCGGCAAAGCCTGTCTTGTGGCGACGGGCAGCTGGATGTTATTCGTCGCTGCTGCGCCCGTCGGCCCGGCAGCGAACCAGGCCGCTCCCCTGACGCTGGAAGCGGCAGCCCGCGAGGCCATTGCCTGGCACCCCGCACTGACCCAGGCTGCCGGCGAACTCAGCGCGCGCGAAACCGAAGTGGATGTGGCGCGCGCGGGCTATTCGCCGCAAGTCAGCGCGGGGCTGGCGACCGGGCTGGACAGCCGGTTGACGGCGGACTGGCGGCCCCGTCTCCAGATCAACGCATCGCAAATGCTCTTCGATTTCGGGAAGGTGTCGAGCGCGGTGGATCTGGCGCGGGCGGGGACGCGCGTGGGCGAGGCACGGATGCTGCTGGCGATCGACCAGCTGGTTCGCGACACTGGCTATGCCTTGATCGAGGTACAGCGCGGCGAGGCGCTGCACGCCGTCGCGCTCGAGCAGCTGGAGCGAGTGCGGGCGATCAGCGAGCTGGTTGGGAATCGCGTCACCATGGGTGCCGCCACCAAGTCGGACCGGTTGCAAGCGCTGGCGCGCGTCGAAGCGGCGGTTGCCACCTTATCGCAGGTGGAGGCGGCGCGCCGCCGCTGGTCGAGCAATCTGGCCTATCTACTAGGGCGCACTGCACCGCCCGACGAGGTAACGGAAAATGCACCCAACTGGTTGATGTCGGCGTGTCGGCAGCCGCCCCCCAATTGGGGACAAGTGCCCGCCGTGATGGTGGCAGAGGCGCAACGGGAAGAGGCGTCCGCCGACCTCAAACGCCGCCGCGCGGACCAGTTGCCGACCGTATCAATTGGCGGAACTGGTACGATCGACGTGTCGGATCCCTTTTCCAATCGCCGTAGTGCCTATTCGCTGGGCCTTAACGTGACCGGCAATGTCCTTGGCGGCGGCATCAGCAAGGCCCGAGTGCGCGGCGCGATCTTCGCCTTGGAGGCTGCCGACGCCGCCGCCGAGCGCGCGCGCAACGAATCCGAGCAGCGGCTGGCCGAGGCGCAGCAGCAGATCGATAGCCTCACCGCCCTCCTGCAGACGCTGGCGTCGCGCCAGGACAAGATGGACGAAACGGGCAAGCTGTATCGCATGCAGTATCTGCAGATGGGAACTCGGACGCTAGTCGACCTGCTGAACGCCGAGCAGGAATTTCAGCAGGTCCGATTCGAGGCGGTCAACACCGCCCATGATCTGCGTCGGCTGCAACTGGACTGCCTTTATAATTCAGGACGCACCCGCGCTGCCTTTCACCTGAGCGGCACCGTTGTGCGCGGGGTGACGTTGTGAAGATGACGCCGCCGATCAGTCCGGCCGACGCCACGCCAGTCGATAGCTGGCTGGACATGCTACAGCAGGTCGCGCGCCATTATGGACTGCCCAACAGCGGACAGGTCGCCAAGCTCACAGGCCAGTGGGCGGGACTGGACGGCGAACAGGCGCGGGTACGCGGCATGGCGCGGGCGCTGGGCCTGTCTGTGCGTTTTCGTCCGGTGGGCGGACGCGAGCCGCTGACGGGGTGGCGCCTGCCGATGATCGTGCGGATGTCGGATGGCGCGTTAGCCCTGGTCACGGCGATCGGAGAGGATGGCGAGGCGACACTGACGCTGTCGGGCGAAGCGGGCCTGATGGCGCATCGCCCGATAGCCGACATTGCGCGCGAAGCATCCATGGTCGTCATCGCCCGGCCTGCGCGGGCGGCTCCGGACATGCGGGTGGACCCTCATATCCACAAGCAGGAGGAGAATTGGCTGCGCCGTGTATTGTGGCAGGACAGCCGATCCTATGTGCATGTGATGGTGGCATCGTGCATCGCCAATCTGCTGGGGTTGGCAGGCGTCATTTTTTCTATGCAGGTCTATGACCGCGTGGTCCCGGCCGAATCCTATCCCACGCTCTACATCCTGGCGTTGGGCGTCGCGCTGGCGATCGGATTCGATTTCCTGCTTCGGCGGTTGCGCATGAACATCGTCGATGTGCTCGGAAAGCGGGCAGACCTGCGCATGTCGGACAGGGTGTTCAGCCATGCGCTTCACGTCCGCAACCGGGCGCGGCCGACATCTACGGGCACATTCATAGCGCAATTGCGCGACCTAGACCAAATGCGTGACCTGTTGACCTCCACCACCGTGGCGGCGATGGCGGACCTGCCCTTCTTCCTAATTTTTTTGGTGATCCTCTGGTCGATCGGCGGGCCATTGGTGCTGGTGCCTATCGCCGCCCTGTTCGTGCTGATCCTGCCCAGCTTGCTAGCCCAGCGGAAATTGCGGGTCTACGCCACCGCATCGATGCGAGAATCGTCGCTGCGCAACGCCATGCTGGTCGAGGCCGTGCAGGGCATCGAAGACATCAAGTCGCTACAGGCCGAGGAGCGTTTTCGCCAGCATTGGAACCGGTACAATGCTGAAGCAGGAGAGGCGCAGCTGAAACTGCGCGGCCTTACCAACAATCTGACCGTATGGACGCAGAATGTGCAAAATGGCGTTTACGCCGGCATCGTGTGCGTGGGCGCACCGATGGTCATCGCCGGGGATATCACTACGGGCGCCTTGGTGGCTTCTTCAATCCTGGGATCACGGATGATGGCGCCCATGTCGCAAGTGACGGCGCTGCTCAGCCGGTTCCAGCAGTCGCGTGTCGCAATGGGCAGCCTTAACCAGATCATGCGCCTGCCGGTGGATCGGCCCGAAGCCGAACATCGCATCTCCGTCGATGCGATAAAAGGCAGCTTCAGTATCCGCAGCGGCACTTTCACCTACGCGGATCCCAACAGCCCGCCGGCGTTGACCATCGATACGCTGGAAATCGGCGCAGGGGATAAGATCGCGCTGCTGGGCCGCAACGGTGCGGGCAAGTCGACGCTGCTGCAAGCCCTGTCCGGCATGTTGCCGCCGGTGTCGGGAGAAATGCTGATAGACAATCTGGCGATGCACCATGTGGACCCTGCGGACCTGCGCCGGGACGTCGCCTTCCTGTCGCAAAGCAGCCGCCTGTTCCATGGCAGCATCCGCGAAAATCTGACGCTGGGGGCGCCCGATGCGTCCAATGAGGAAATCGTGTCGATGCTGCAGATGTCCGGCGCCCTCCAGTTC
>JACESO010000050.1 GCA_013911745.1 Sphingobium sp.
GGTGTGAGCAGCCCCCTCTCCTGCGCGCGCCATCGCACTGGCACGGCTTTGGTGGCGAGCAGCGCCGCCGTGTTGAGGCTGGCGGGCTGCCGTCCGGTGAGGATGGCGCTGGTGATGGCGGGCGAGAGGAAGGCGAGCCGCAGCACCCGGCTCATCCAGGCGTCGGAGACCTTCTCCCGTTCGCACAGCAGGGTGATGTTGACCTCTCCCCTGCGCAGTTCTCCCCACCAGCGATGCGCCTGGACGAGCAGACGGACCAGTGATGGGTCAGCCCTTGGGTTAAGCGCCTGCCCGTCGCAGTGCACAAGCCGCATGGCGCGGCCCGAACGGCGCAGCCGCGCTTCGGCTGTAAGGGTGATGCGCTCTGGCGCATGGGATATGCGCTCGACGGTCAGCAGCGTCGCTATCCCGTCGCCGCTGCAGTGGATGAGCACCCTCCCCTCCTGCACCTGCGCCTCAAGGAGGATGGCGCGGATAAGGTCCCTGTCCCTGCCGCTGATGCGCGCGGCGATCTCCCTGCCCCGATGCTCAAGCATGGGGAGCCGCCGCGGATCGATGTCGAGACCCGCCATGTCGATGAGGCCCAGAATGTCGTCGAACAGGGCCGCGATCTTCGCCGTCACCAGCGCCTCGATCTCGCGCGCGGGAAGGCGCACGCCCTCCTTCGCCAGGCCATGGTGGAGGGGGCTGCTCACATAATAGAGGTAACGGCGCTGTCCCCCGCCCTTGCCGGGCTTTGACGCATGAGCCGCGACCAGCGGCGCGCCTGCATGATCGACGATGCGGCCGGCAAGCAGGCTTGGGGTTGCGTCGCCCTGCCCGCCTCGCCTGCCTCCCACATTGGCCGCGAGCCTCGCCTGGACCGCATCCCACAGCTCCTGGCTTATAATGGCCTTGTGCAGGCCGGGATAGACCTGATCCTTATGCCGCACCTCGCCTGTATAGGTGCGACACTTGAGGAGAAGATAGAGCTGTCCCCGGCTCAACGGCCGGCCGCCGATTGTCCTGCCGCTGGTCGTGGTGCGGACCGGGGCGAGGAGCCCTTCCGCCTCCAGCCGTTCGGCAAGGCGACGGACATTGCCGATGGCGAGATAGCGCTCGAAGATGGTGCGCACGAGGGTTGCCTGCTCCTCGACGATGGCGAGGCTGCGGCCGTCAGGCCGATAGCCCAGCGGTGCTATGCCGCCCATCCACATGCCCTTTGCCTTGGAGGCGGCGATCTTGTCGCGGATGCGCTCGGCGGTGACCTCCCGCTCGAACTGGGCGAAGGAGAGCAACATGTTGAGCGTCAGCCGACCCATGCTGGTGGTGGTGTTGAAGGACTGGGTGATGGAGACGAAGGACGTTCCCGCCCTGTCGAAGGCCTCGACCAGTTTCGCGAAGTCGAGCAGCGAGCGGGTGAGCCGGTCGACCTTGTAGACGACGATGATGTCGATCCGCCCCTGCGCGACGTCGCCCAGCAGCCGCCGGAGCGCGGGGCGCTCGAGCGTGCCGCCCGACAGGCCGCCATCGTCATAGCGCTCCGCCACCTCCACCCAGCCCTCGCTCGCCTGGGAGAGGATATAGGCGGCGCAGGCCTCACGCTGGGCGTCGAGCGAGTTGAATGCCTGCGAGAGCCCCTCCTCGCTCGACTTGCGGGTGTAGATGGCGCAGCGCACAGCGCCGGCACGATTGCCGGACGCAGCCTTCATGGTTGGACCGCCTTCCTGAGGCCAAAGAAGGCTGGGCCTGACCAGCGCGCGCCGGTGATGGCGCGCGCCACTTCAGAGAGCGAGCGCCATGTCTTCCCGTTCCAGCCGATCGCCCCATTCTCATCGATGGTGACGACATGGGCTTTCCCCTGCCATTCCCGCACCAGCCGGGAGCCTGCTTCGACAGGCGTGGTGCTGCTCTTTGCCGCCATCGCCTGGGAGAGGCGCTGGCTGGTCTGGCGATCGAGGCCGCCAAGCGCCCGCGCCTGCAGCTCCCAGCCAAGAGCGAGGCGCAGCATGGATGGGCTGATGCGGGGCACCGGTCCCAGCCCCATCGCCGCCCAGCGCTCGCGCAGGGCGGCGGAGGAGAGACGGTCGAGCCCGGCCAGCTCCGTCTCGATCCGCGTCTCCATCGGGCTCATGGGCTTACGCCCCGCTGGCGAGGCGATAGACGGCCAGCTCGCCGCGCCTGCCGCGTTCGATCCCATGGCCCTTCCTGCGCAGGCCCGTGAGCGCGGCGCGCATCGTGTGGGGCAGCCAGCCGGTGGCGTCGATCAGCTCGGCAGGCGAGGCTCCCTCCTCCCGGCCCAGCAGCGCCAGTACCGTCTCGATCTTCGAGCCGGGGCGTGGCGGCGTTGGCGGCTCTGCGGCGCCCACATCAGGATGCTCGGCGCCCTCCCCCTGCCCGTCGATCAGGGCTCGGGCCTTTTGTGTCAGGACGAGGCCGACGCGCTCGTCGCCTTCGCTCTTCCAGGTCGAGGCGGCGTCGGGCGTCGCTACCTTCTCCAGGAGCCTGCGCCTCAAAAGGCCGGCGATCGCGGCCTCCACCTCCTGCGCCTTCCCGGCGATGCTCTCCTTCAGCGGATGGAGATGCCCGCCCTCGCGCGCATAGGCAGCCGAGAGCAGGATGAGGTCGAGGTCGCTCAGCTTAATCGGACGTGGCATGGATGTGTCTCCCTATGGTCACGAGAGCGGAAATGCGCCGCTCCCACTGACCACAGCCCCGGCCATGCGCATGCCAGGGTCGCGGCCTCAGGAGATCAGGCCGCCAGCGATTCAGCTGATCACCCTGTCGCTCTGGTGGCGGGGGAAGTCGAGCGGGAAAAGACGGATGCATCTTTAGAGGCAGCAACTATCTCGCAGCATCGCCCGAAAACCTGCTCGTCCATGCTCATGGTCCTCCTCACAGGAGTTAGGGCCTCCGGCAATCCCGGGGCGGTTCATCTTTCCCCGGCTTGCCATCGATCACGAGAACCAGATTCTCGAGAGCTATGTGACTAAAACCCGCGATTAAGCTGCAGCTTTGCAGTTTATGGAGGGCGCTGAAGAGTCACGGATCACCTGCCGCCATCACCACACACGCCCTTTGGTCCTATCGAGCGACAATGGTTGAACTGGGGAATGAGGAGAAGCGGGACCTTGGTCGCCGGCGAACAATCGCTGCGAGAACAGCCATCTCACTCTCCGAAGACGGGAGCGGGCTATGCAGCGGTTCAGGCGGATCAAGTCGCTACAGAAGTTCGCCTTAGGCCATGCTAATCTCTACAACCTTGATGCCTTTTTCCTTCAGCGCGTCCTTGAATTAGTCAGCATCATAGCCTCGGTCGGCGAGCAACCACTGTGCTTTGGGTAATTCTTCAAGAAGCGCCGCAGCGCCGATATAGTCGCTGATTTGTCCGTCGGTCATGAGGAAGCTCAAGGGGCGGCCGTTGGCATCGGTAACAGCATGCAGCTTCGTATTCATGCCGCCCTTGATGCGGCCGATCAGGCGCCCGAGATCCCCCTTTTAACGCCAGCCTCGATGCCGTGCGGTGCGCCTTCAAATAGGTCGCGTCGATCATCACCGTCTTGCGCTCAGCAACATCAACCGTGGGATCAACCACCTAAAGCACCGAGCGCGCCATGAACATAGAGATGAGGCTGGGCACGTCGCTCACTGCATATTTACGTCATGGAAATCCATGCGCTGAACGCGACAAGGGCAGCGTTGCTCTCCCAGCCTTGCCGACGAACGAGATAATAGGCCTCATCTCCCGACAAGGTTTGCGAAAACGGCGCGACGAGCGCGCCGGAGGCGAGTTCGGGTTCGATCAAGAACCGTGGAATCAGCGCCGCGCCCCCTCCTGACGCTGCGGCTTGGGCCAGCATCAGGAAATGTTCGAAATTTGGGCCCTTTAGAGGTGGCAGATCGGTAATGCCGCAACGGAGGAACCAACGGTTCCAGGCGGTGGGCCGGGAGGATTGGAAAAGCAGCGGCTTACCGATAAGATCGCCCGGCGAGCCGATGCCCTGCTCTGCAAGCCACGCCGGCGCGCCAACCACGACGGCCTCCTCCCGAAACAGGAACAGGTGCGACGCATCCGGCCAATTGGGCTTGCCGAAATGGATCGCCGCGTCAAACCCCTCCTCCGACAAGTCGAAGGGAAAGGAGCGCGCGGCGAAATTGACGGTCATATCGGGGTGCCGGGCCGTCAGATCAGGCAGGCGCGGCGCCAGCCAGCGCATGCCGAAGCTGGGCAAGGTCGCCACGGTGATCTCTTGCCCGCCGGTCTGCCGGAGCGCCTGCTCGGTCGCGGCCCTTATCCGGTCCAGCGCGGGTCGCACCTGATCCGCATAGGCTTGTCCGGCCGCGTTCAGGGACACGCGGCGCCCCATACGGTCGAACAGCGGGACCTGCAGCCAGTCCTCGAGGATCGCGATCTGCCGGCTGACGGCGCTTTGCGTCAGGCCAACCTGCTCGCCCGCGCGCGAAAAGCTCCCATGCTTGGCGGCGGCCACGAAGCTGTTCAGCGCCGCCATGGGGGGCAGGAGCCGGCGCCCCTCACTCATTCCGTTCGATCATGAACAGATGATCCTTATCCATTTGGCATCACTCCATCGATGTCCGATATAGGCGCTATGCTGACCAAGGCTAGGAACAATGTAAAATGACGATCAGGAATGAAGATATCGTCATGACGCTGGCGGGCGAGGCATTGGGCCAAGCCAAGTGCGACAGCCTTCGTGCTGTTCTCGCGCCGATGCTGCCTCCTTTGGCGGGCGACCGACAGGTCGTCACCCGCGCCCAGTTCGCCGCCGCGCTGAATGTCGTGCTGTTTGCCGACCTGCTCGATCGGGTGCCGAGCGCCGCCGCCTATGTCGAGGAGGTACGCACGCGAGGCGAAACCATATGCTTCGATCATGGCGCGATCCGCACCGTCGCCCTGCTGTCGGGCGATACCGGGGCGCTGCCGCGTGGCGAACAGGCGTTCCGACGCATCCTCGAGCCGCTGGGCTATGAGGATGCCGCCCTCTATCCCCTGCCCGCGCTCCGCATGACCGGCCGAGCGTACAGGCATCGCGATTTTCCCGAGACCATCCCGCAATTCTTTGTCAGCGAATTGCATGTCGACCGGTTTGACGCCGTTTTCGGCGCTGCAGCGAGCCGCGTGTTCGGCGGCTCACGCGATCCGCTCGATGCCGATGCGAAGGCCGTGCTGGACCGCTTTTCCGCCAGCCATTGCGTGCCTTATGCGGATGCGGCCCGCATCCTGCCGAAGATCGTCAGCGCCTTCGACCGGCAGCATGATCTGCCGACGATAGAGGATTATTCGACTTTAAAAGAGCCGTCGAAGGAAGCCGCGTGGATCGCGACCGAAGGCAACGCCTTCAACCATGCGACCGATCGCGTCGCCAATGTCGTGCAGCTGGCCGAGGACCAGCGGGCGATGGGCCGGGCGATGAAGGACAAGGTCGAATTTTCCCGCACCGGGCGCGTGCGCCAGACGGCGTTTCGCGCCGACATGGTGGAGCGCGGCTTCGTCACCGCGACGGGCGAAGAGCGGCGGATGATGGTGCCCGGCTCCTTCTACGAATTCATCAGCCGCGACATCGACCCTGAGACCGGCACGCTCGATCTCTCCTTCGACAGCGGCAATGCGACCGGCATCTTCCATATGACCAAGGGCGCATGAGCGATAGCGCGCTGATCGCGCGCCTGTCGGCCATCGTCGGCGCCGGACAGGTGCTGACCGACGCGGACGACATGGCGGGCTATCGCGTCGACGGGCGCGGCGAAGGCGGCGGCGTACCGGGTGCCGTGGTGCGCCCCGGCGACGCCGATCAGCTGTCCGCGCTGATGCGCCTGGCGGCCGAGACCGGCACGCGCGTCGTCGTCCAGGGCGGCCGCACCGGCCTGGCGGGCGCGGGTCTGGCGTCCGAGAGCGGCGGCGATATCATCGTCAATCTCGATCGCCTGTCGGGCCACATCGCGATCGATCCGGTCAATCGGACCGCGACGGTCGATGCCGGGGTTCGCCTGTCCGCGCTCAACGCGGCGGCGGCGGACCACGGCCTCTTCTTTCCGATCGACCTTGGCGCGGACCCATCGATCGGCGGCATGATCGCGGCCAACACCGGCGGCGCGCGGTTGCTGCGCTATGGCGATGTGCGCGCGAACCTGATGGCGCTCGATTATGTCGCAGCCGACGCACGGGGCACCCGGCAGTCCCTGGGCGCCCCGCTGTGGAAGGATAATAGCGGCCTCGACCTCAAGCAGATGCTGGTGGGCAGCGGCGGATCGATCGGCATCGTCACGCGCGCAACCGTCGCGCTGCATCCCCTGCCCGCGACGCGCATGACGGCGCTCATCGCGCTGCGCGATCCGGCAAGTGCGCTGACCTTGCTGCTTGCGCTGGAGGCAGGCTTCGGCTCGCTGTTGTCGGCCTTCGAAGGGATCAGCGCTCCGGCGCTGGCCGCCGCGCTCAGCCATGTGCCGGGCCTTCGCGCGCCCTTCCCCGGGGCGCCGGCCTATGCGGTGCTGATCGAATTGTCGGCGGCTTCCGCGTTCGACGATGCCTTCCTGGAGGAACGTCTCTTCGCCCTGCTCGAACCGCTTATGGACGGGCCCGATGCGCCTGTCGCCGACGCCGCCATCGACCATCGCGACGGCCTGTGGGCGATCCGCCATGCGGTTCCCGAAGGATTGCGCGCGTGCGGTACGGTCGTCGCCTGCGACATCGCGCTGTGCCGGGGCGACGTGATGCGCTTCCGCGCGGACATGGCGGATCGGCTCGCCAAAGCGGTGCCGGCGCTCGTGCCGCATGATTTCGGCCATATCGGCGACGGAGGGCTGCATTATAACCTCGTCTGGCCGCACGCCGCCGGAACGCCCGACAAGGACGCGATCGAGCAGGCCCGCACCATCATATTCGACGCCGTGGTACGCGAATATGGGGGCAGCTTCAGCGCCGAACATGGTATCGGCCCGCGCAATATCGCCCACTATCCTCGCTTCGTACCAGCAGGCGTGCGCCGGCTGGCCGGGGCGATCCAGCGCCTCATGGCCCCCCACCCCATCGGGCGCATCGATTTTGGAATGACGGAGTGAATAGGACCATGTGGAACATGCTGATGCCAGTCTACAACCGTGCGCCGATCGAGGTGGATAGCGGCGAGGGCGTGTGGCTGCGGTCGGTCGACGGCCAAACGTATCTCGATTGCGTGGCCGGCATTGCTACCAGCAGCCTGGGCCATGCCCATCCCGCGCTTGTCGCCGCCTTGACCGAGCAGGCGGGCAAGCTGTGGCATGTGTCCAACATCTTCCGCATTCCGGGGCAGGAAGCGCTGGCGCAAAAGCTGGTCGCCAACAGCTTTGCCGATATGGTGTTCTTCGGCAATTCGGGGTCTGAAGCCGTCGAGTGCGCGCTCAAGACCGCCCGGCGCTATCACGTCGCCAACGGCGCGCCCGAGCGGATCGATATCTTTGGCTTCGCTGGCGCTTTCCACGGCCGCACCTATGCCGCCATCAACGCGGCCGGCAATCCGAGCTACGTCGAAGGGTTCGGTCCGCGCCTGCCGGGCTATGGACAGCTCGACATCGACGACGCCGACGGGATCGAGGCCGCGATCCGCCGGCCTACCGCCGCCGCCGTCATTGTCGAGCCGGTACAGGGCGAAGGCGGCGCGCGGGCGCTGGACGAAGCCTGGCTGCGCAGGGTTCGCCGCCTGTGCGACGAGACCGGCACCCTGCTGATCTTCGACGAGGTGCAGAGCGGCATGGGCCGCACCGGCAGGCTGTTCGCGCACCAGTGGTTCGATGGCCTGAGGCCCGACATCATGGCGGTCGCCAAGGCGCTGGGTGGGGGCTTTCCGGTGGGCGCCTGCCTTGCCACGGCGGAAGCGGCCAAGGGCATGGTGGCGGGCGTTCATGGATCGACCTTCGGCGGCAATCCGCTGGCGATGGCGGTTGCCGGCGCGGCCTTCGACCTCATCGCCCGCGAAGAGACGCTCGCCCATGTCCGCGCCGTTTCCGCACGGCTGAGGGCGGGGCTTGAGGCTCTCGCCGACCGATATTCCGACGTTGCCGTCGACGTGCGCGGAAAGGGGCTGCTGATCGGCGTAAAACTCGTCACCAACAATCGCGAGATGATGGCGACCGCGCGCGATCACGGCCTGCTGGTGGCCGGCGGGGGCGAGAACTGCATCCGCATGCTCCCCTCGCTGCTGATGAGCGCGCAGGAGGCGGACGAAGCCGTCGCGCGGCTGGAAGCCGCGTTCGAGGCGACGCGGGCAACGCTCGCCCAAGCCGCCTGATGCTGCTGGTCCGCCCGGCCGGTCCCGCCGATATCGACGCGTTGATGGAGCTCGCCTTTCTTTCTGGCAGGGGCTTCACCAGCCTGCCGGAGGATCGCGCGACGCTGAGCGATCGGCTTGCCCTGTCGGAGGCGAGCTTTGCTGGAACCGTCGATGCCCGCGACGCCTGGTATGTGCTGATGCTCGAAAATGGCGAGACCGGGCAGATCGAGGGTGTCGCCGGAGTGAAAGGGGGCGTTGGCATCACGCGGCCCCATTTCTCGTTCCGGGTGATGACATTGGCGCAATATTCGTCGGCCATAGCGACCCGGTTCGACCATAATGCGCTGGTGCTCGTCAACGAGTGCAGCAACATGTCGGAGGTCGGATCGCTGTTCCTGCGACCGGGCAAA
Organism: Sphingobium sp.; assembly: GCA_013911745.1. Lineage (GTDB taxonomy): Bacteria > Pseudomonadota > Alphaproteobacteria > Sphingomonadales > Sphingomonadaceae > Sphingobium > Sphingobium olei. Next base: position 8,657 of record JACESO010000050.1, read on the forward strand.
CGGCAAAGCGGCGCGGGGTCCCTGCTCGCCCGCGCCCGCTATATGCTGATCGGTGCGCAGCCCGATCGCTTTTGCGACACGATCATGGCGGAATTGCGTGGCTGGTTCGACGACGCCGACAACAGCCCCTTCTGGGACGGCATCGCCAGCAAATTCTTCCGCCTTCCCTTCGAGGAGGCTGACCGCATGATCACGTCGACCGACGGGCAGTTCATCCGCGACCTGGCGCCGCGCCACCCCATCTATATGGAGCTGGTCGATGCCGCCGCGCGCGACGCGATCGGGGCGGTGCATCGCCATGGCGTTCCGGCCCTGAAGATGCTGGAGAAGGAAGGGTTCGAACGGTCCGGTCTGGTCGACATCTTCGATGGCGGTCCGACCATGATCTGCCGCCGCGATACCATCCGCACGATCGCCGAGGCGCGCGCCCTGCCGCTTCGGATCGCCGACGGTGTCGATGAGATCGCGCAAGCGCGGCTGGTTTCGACCTGCGACATCGCGCGTTTTCGCGCCCTGCGCGCGCCCGTGCTGATCGAAGCCGACAGCGCGACGCTTTCGCCCGGCAGCGCCGCGTTGCTGGGCGTGGACCCCGGCGCTACCATTCAGGTAAGCTAGGCCCATGATGTTCCAATCGATCGATCCGGCCAAGCAGGATATCGTCTGGGAAGGATCGGCGCTGACGCCCGACGATTGCCAAGCCACCGTGGCGCGCGCCCGGGCCGCTTTCCCCGGCTGGGCGGAAACGCCCTTGGAGGACCGCATCGCGCTTGCCCGCCGCTATGCGCAGGCGCTGCGGGACGACAGCGAGGACCTGGCCCGGACCATCTCGCGCGAGACGGGCAAGCTGCTGTGGGAAAGCCGCGCCGAAGTCGCCGCGATGATCGGCAAGGTGGAAATCTCCATCACCGCGCAGGCCGAACGCGCGGGCATGCGCGACCAGGCCATGCCCTTCGGCCGCGCCGTCCTGCGCCATCGGCCCCATGGCGTGATGATCGTGCTTGGCCCCTATAATTTTCCCGGCCATTTGCCCAACGGCCATATCGTGCCCGCCCTGCTGGCGGGCAATACGGTGGTCTTCAAGCCATCCGAAGAAGCCCCCGCCACCGCCGAGCGCATGTTCGCCGCCTGGCTAAAAGCCGGCTTGCCCGACGACGTGCTACAGATCGCGCAGGGTGGACGCGAAACCGGCGCCGCGCTGCTCGACGCCGATATCGACGGGTTGCTCTTCACCGGATCGGCGGGCGCGGGCGCGCATTTCCGCCGCCTGTTCGCCGACCGGCCGTCGGTCATCCTGGCGCTGGAACTGGGCGGCAACAACCCGCTGATCGCCTGGGATGGCGACCCACAGGCCATCGCATCGCTGGTCGTCCATTCCGCCTTCATCACCACGGGCCAGCGCTGCTCCTGCGCCCGTCGGCTGATCCTGCCCACTGGATCGGCCGGTGACGCCATGATCGAAGCCCTCGTCGATCTGACCGCCCGCCTGCACGTCGCGGCATGGGACGATCCGGATGACGCCTTCATGGGGCCGCTGGTTTCCGTGCGCGCGGCCGACACCGCGCGTCGGGCTATCGATAGCCTGATCGCGGCGGGCGCCCGCCCGTTGTTGCCACCGCGCCCTCTGGATGGCCGCGGCAACGCCTTCGTCCCGCCGGTCATTCTGGACACCGACGGCATTGGCGTCCCCGACGGCGAGATATTCGCGCCCGTGCTGCAAATTCGCCGGGCCGCCAGCTTCGACCAGGCCATCGCGGAAGCGAACGCTACCCGCTTCGGCCTGTCCGCAGGCCTTTTGTCCGCCGATCATGCGCTCTGGGACCGCTTTTCGGCCCGATCGCGCGCGGGCGTCGTCAACTGGAATCGGCCGACGACCGGGGCGGCGTCCGCGATGCCCTTCGGCGGCCTCGGGGAGTCCGGCAATCATCGTCCCAGCGCCTATTATGCCGCCGACTATTGCGCCTTCCCCACGGCGAGTTTCGAGGCGACGGCGGTGGAAGCCATGGCTATATCGGGGCTTGGCGGATGATGGAGATCGCCGATCTCCCCGACGAAGACAACCCGGTACTGGAAGCGGCCCGCGCCGCTGCGATGCTGGAATGGATACTGGACTGGTCGGCGGTCAACAGCGGATCGCGAAACATCGCTGGCCTCTCCGCAATGGCGGATCGTCTCACCGATGCCTTCTCCGTCCTGCCCGGCGACCTCGCGCGCCTTCCGGCGGAATCCGTCACGACGGTTGCGGCGGACGGCCGCGAAAGTACGATGCCGCTTGGCGACAACATCCTGCTGACGGTGCGCCCTCGCGCGCCGATGCAATTATTGTTTACCGGCCATATGGACACGGTCTTTCCGGCCAACAGCCCATTCCAGCAATCGGCCTGGCTGAGCGAGGATGTGCTGAACGGGCCGGGCGTCGCCGACATGAAGGGCGGCATCGCCGTCATGCTGGCCGCGCTCGCCGCCTTCGAATCCTTCCCTTGGCGCGAACGGGTCGGCTATCAGCTCGTCCTCAACAGCGACGAGGAAATCGGATCGCCCGGCTCCGCCGCGCTGCTGGCGCAGGCCGCGCGGGGCAAGCAGGCCGCCTTCACCTACGAACCCTCTGCGCTGCCCGACGGGACGCTGGCGGGCGCGCGGCCGGGCAGCGGCAATTTCGCGGTCATCGTCACCGGCCGCAGCGCCCATGCCGGGCGCAATCCCCGCGATGGCCGCAACGCGCTTCTGGCGGCCGCCGATGTCGCGCTGAGGCTGGAAGCGCTGGTCCGCGACGGCCTTACCGTCAATCCAGCGCGGATCGACGGAGGCGGCCCCAATAATGTCGTTCCCGACCACGCCATCCTGCGCGTCAACATGCGCCCCCGCACGCCCGCCGACCAGGCGGCGGCGCAGGCCGCGCTGCAGGCGATACTGGACGATGTCGCGCGCCGCCGCGATGTCGCGATCCACCTTCACGGCGGTTTCGGCCGCCCGCCAAAGCCCTTGGACGACCGGGCGCTGGCGCTGTTCCATCTGGTGCGCGACTGCGGCCGGCGCCTTGGTCAGGATATCGGCTGGCGGGACACCGGCGGCGTATGCGACGGCAACAATATCGCGGCCTGTGGCGTGCCGGTCATTGATACGATGGGGGTGCGCGGTGGATCGATCCATTCGCCGGACGAATATCTTATCGTACCGAGCCTCGTCGAACGCGCCAGCCTGACCGCCCTGCTCCTTTGCACGCTGGCGCGCGATGGTCTGCCGGTCAGACCGTGAGCGCGGTGGTTACAGCGCCGCGATCTCTTCCACCAAGGTCCGCGTATCGGTGACCCGGCAATAGCCCTTGGTCAGTTCCAGCGCCCACATATGCCTGTCGCGCGTGTAGGTCGCGCAGGCATCCTCCGGCACCACCACCAGGAACCCACGATCGCACGCATCGCGCACGGCCGAAATCACGCATTGATCGGTCAGCAGTCCGACGATCACCAGCCGGGTCACGCCCAAATTGCGCAGCACATATTCGATCGCGGTCGAATTGAAGACGCTCGACGTCGACTTGGCAAAGCGCATTTCGTCCCCCCGCGGCGCGACGACGTCGATGACCTGGGCCTCCCGCGATCCCTTCGCGACGTTGATGCCACTGATCTTGTAGTCCAGGCTCCGGTCGCGCCCGTCGTCGGTCAGATTTTCGACCGTGGTGAACAGCACTTCGGACCCCGCTGCGCGAAAGGCATCCTGCAGCGCACGGATATTGGGCAGCATCACCTGCTCCACCCGGTCCATATACCAGCGTTTCTCCTCCGGCAGCGTCTCGCGCGTATAGGCAGCCAGATCGCCATGGCCGTAGGCCGCGACCTCATATTGCACGTCCACCACCAGCAGTGCGGTGCTGGCGGCATCCGAAAGGGGCGCGTTGCGCAAGGCAGTCATCGGCGCATATCCTTCAATAGATCGCTGCATAGCGGGCGCAGACAGCGTCGGCGTCCAGCCCCTCGCACGCTTCGATTTCGTGGCGCTTGGCGATCAGGAAGGCCTCCACCAGCGGCTCTCCCAGCGCCGCCCGCAGCGCCGCGTCCGCCTCCAGCCGGTCCAACGCCGCCCCCAGCGATTGCGGCAACCGCTCGATCTCGAGCGCCGCCAACTCGTCACCTGGCAGTTCGGACGGATCGGCATTGACCAGCGGCGGCGCGCCCAGTCCGGAGCGTATCCCGTCCAGACCCGCCGCGATCAGTCCGCCCAGCACCAGATAGGGATTGGCGGTCGCGTCGGCCGCGCGATATTCGACGTTGAATTGCTGATCGGGCGGGGTCGATCCGCCGGCCACGACCGGGCAGATGCGCAGCGTCGCTTCCCGGTTGCGATCGCCCATGCACGTATAGGCCGAACTCCAGCGATGGGGCTGCAGCCTTTCATAGGAGACGACCGACGACGCCGTCAAAGCGCAGAGCGCCGGCATGTGCCGCACGATCCCGGCGCTGAACGCCTGTCCCAGCGTCGACAATCCGCCCGGCCCCTTTGAATCATACAGCAGCGGTTTCTCGTTCCGGTCCCATAGCGAGAGATGGACATGCACCCCGCTGCCTACGCCGCCTGCCGCGCGTAGCGGGCAGAAGGATGCGCCGCCGCCGGCATGATGCACCGCCGCCCGCACGACCTCGCGCGAAACGACGGCCCGGTCGGCCGCTGCGATGCCGAAGCTCGGCGCCATTGTCATCTCGAACTGGTCGGCGGCGAACTCCGCCAGCAGCATCTCGGGCGCGCAGCCGGCCGCCTGCAACAGGCGTATTAGAGCCGACCCGAACGGCTCATGCCGGATCGCGCGCTGATAGGAAAAGCCCGGCGTCGGTCCGCCGCTGCCGGGAAGGTCGAGCCAGAATTCCTGTTCGAAGGAGGAGAGGATGCGTAGTCCCTCCGCCTCCAGTTCGGCGATCATCCGCCGCGCAAAGCTGCGCGCGCACAGCCCCATGTCCGCCCCATCCAGGTCGGCGATATCGCACAGCACGAAGCGCAGTCCCGGCCCGTCGGGCAGCATCACATCCACCAGAGTATCGGGGTCCGTCCGCAGCCGGCAGTCGCCATGGGAGCCCCAGGGATTGGGCGAGGCGATGCTGTCGAACGGGGCGATGATCTGGTTGACGGGCACCCATCCCACGCCGGATTTGAGCGCCTCGCCTCGTTTCCCCCACACCCCGCGGCCACGCGTGATGGCACCAAGATCGGTGACCAAATAATGGGTCAGTTGATGGCTATCAGACACTGTTTCGCACCTCCGATCGCCCGCTTGCCGCTGGCTGCGCCCCTTGGAAAAAACCATCGCATCAATCCGCGGCCGGGCCACCCTGCTCGCCAAAGCGTCGGATCTGCTCGATCTCGACGATCCTGTCGCGTCCCTTCTCGCCGGCCGCGCGGGTGATGGCGGCGATCAGCAGTTCGACCACCGCCATGCAGGGCACCAGGGAATCATAGGGTGACGGCGCATCCAGGTCGCAGGTCAGCACATGACTCGCGATCCGGGCGATGGGCGAGAGCAAGGGATCGGTGATCAGCACGATCGTCGCGCGCCGCAGCTTGGCGAACTCGGCCAGTTCGATCACATCCTCCTGATAGCGGCGGATGTCGAACACCACGAGCACGTCCCGCCGCCCGATATCGACCAGATGGTCGCGCGGCGCTACCACTCCGCTGCGCAGGACATGGGCGCGCGGCCGTAGCTGATGCAGATGCCCCCATAAAATCTCGGCGAGATGATGGGTAAAACGTCCACCCAGCACGTAGACGGCATGGCCCCCGTCAGCGAGCAGCCTCGCGACCTTGTCGAGCGTCGCCGCGTCTATGCGGGTCAGCGAACGGCGGATCGCCTCCCCGAAGATGTCGGCCGCCTGTTCAGACAGGGTGTCGGCCGCTCCGTTCTGCCGTCCATAGAGATCCAACGGGGATGCCAGGCGCCCCTCTATGTCGATCCGCAGACTGGCCTGCATTTCGGGATAGCTGTCGAAGCCGATCTTGGTGGCGAAGCGGATCACCGTGGGGCCGGACACCCGCGCCCGCTCGCCCAGCCGCACCACCGTATCGAGCCCGGCGAGCAGATTGGTCGAAAACAGGACTTCGGCGATGCGCTGCTCCCCCGGCGTGAACTGGTCCGCGTGGCTCTTGATCCGGTCGGCAAAGCTCAATTCCCCATCCTCCATCAGCGTGGGCCTTTCGAAGGATGGATCATTTGCTTCAATCTCGCCAGCCTAGGGCAAGAGCCTATAGGACTTTTCATACGCCGTCGCGTGCCATATGCCGCGCCGCTACCGATTGGCGGCGCCATTCGGCAAAGCCGCCGATCCTGTCGTCCGGGGTCAGATGCATGATCGCCTCATGCCAGCCGTTGCGATCGGTGATGCCTTCCAGTGCATCGACGAACTGGTCCGCCCAATGGATCGCGCCCGCATTGTCCGCCACCAGGTCCTGCCGGAATTCCAGCTGCAAATGCGCCAGTCCTCGCGCCATGGCATGTTCCGGCGTCGTGAAATCCATGCCGATGTCGAGGCCGTAAGGCGCGTTGTCGCCGACTATGACGTTCCCCCGTTTGTTAAGCGCGTTCAGCAGCGGCGCCGACATGCGCGTGTCGCGTGTCCATCCCACGCCGATCTCCCATGGGCGCGGAACGCCGTACATCGATGGCGCGCAGCTGTGGATGGACAGCAATGCCGGTGTCACCCCGGCCGCCAGAGCACGGTCGAGATGATCAGCGATCACCTGATGGTAAGGTATGAAAATTCCGGCAATGCGCGCCTGTCTGTCCCATTCGCCCAGCCCCTCATTCGCGCGTACCCGCCGCCCGTCGCTGACCGCCGGCATCGCATCGACGGCGTCTGGATAGCGATTGCAGTCGATAACGAGGCGTGAATAGACCCCCTCCACCAACGGTGCGTCGAGCCGCGCCGCGACCCGGCGCGCCACCTCGACCGCGCCCGGATCCCAGCCGATATGGTCCAGCCGGTCAGACAACGCCATGTCCAGATCGCCGAGCCGCGTCGGTATCCAGTGCCCGGCATGATCGCATACGATAAGGAAGGACAGGTTATGCCTCTCCAGAACACGGTAGGGCGCGGGCTCCCGTGGCGTCAGCAGCGGCGTGAAGCGGGTCGCGCTGGTCATGATCGCCTCGTCCCCTCAACAGAGGCCCCGATGCTGCAATCACGCTCGTTCACAAGATCCCCTATCTCCAACCGCAAGATGGCGCGGTCAGCATCCGGCAGGTGCAACGGGTCCGATTCCCGAGGCAGCCATTCTCCCAATCTCAAAAATGTAATGTTTTTGTCAATATGGCCATTGACGACAAATGTTGAACTGATGTTTCATAAAGACATAACGAATCATACATGGACGAGAGGGAAGCGAGGCTAACCGGCCGACCAACGGCCTATGGTAAGGGGGTAGCGTTCAATGCAGGTGCTCGAACTTCACAAGGCAATCATTCGCAGCGGCGTCGCCACGGTCGCGATCGTCACCGCCATGACGACCCTCGCCCCCATCTCGACCGCGCAGGAAAGCGCCGCGTCGGCGGATGACGGTCAAATCGTCGTGACCGCGCGCAAGCGGCAGGAAACGATGCAGGACGTTCCCGTTTCCATTACCGCCTTCGGCTCGGAAGACCTAACCAAGATCGGCGCCACCAATGTCGAGCAGACGATCGGCGTCACGCCGGGCCTCGCCGTAACCGGCAACGGCTTGTCCCCCGCGCGCGATTTCCGCCAGCTCGTCATTCGCGGCATCGGCGCCAATTCGCAACTCGAACCTTCGACCGCGACCTTCATCGACGGCGTCTACTCGCCCGCCCTCAGCTTCGACTCCGACCTGCTCGATGTCGAGCGGGTCGAAATCCTCAAAGGCCCTCAAGGCACGCTGTTCGGCCGCAACACCGAAGGAGGCGCCGTCAACATCGTCCTGCGCCGTCCCGACGCCACCGTTCGCGGCCGCGCGGACGTTGCCTATGAAAGCTTCGACACGGCGAAGGCCAGCGCGTCGCTCAGCGGCCCGATCGCGGGCGACACGCTGTTCGGCTCGCTCGCGCTCAGCATGATGCAGTCCGACTATTTCGTGAAGCAGAACGGCGCCGCGCAGGTCGGGCGAAATCCCTTCTGGCCCGGTCGCAATCTGGAACAGGAATTCAACGGGGGCAATACCAGCATCAAATCTGCGGACGGACAACGGAGCCTTTCGGGTCGCGCCGCTTTGCGCTTCGTGCCCACCGACAGTCTGGAATTTAACCTGTCGGGGCATTATTCCAGCTTCAAGGGCGTGGATCAGGCGCCCGGCCCGCTTTCATCCTGCCGCTGCTACGTGGTGGACGGGGATCAGGCGTTCCAGAACACGTCAAAGAATTACGGCTTCGCGCTGAACGCGGAAAAGACGTTCGAAGCCATGACGCTGAACCTGATCGGTGGATGGGAATATGCCGACAGTTCGGCGCCCTTCGATTTCGACGGCACGAAAACCCGCGTGAACAACTATCATGATTTCGATCGCACCCAGAAGAGCGGCTCGATCGAACTGCGGCTCCAGTCGAACCCGGGCAGCCCGCTCCAGTGGCTGGCTGGCCTCTATGGCTTCCATGATTACCAGTATAACAGCCGCTGGTATAACTTCTCCAACATGGACGATCCGAGCGGCGCCGCGCCGCAGAGCAGCTATGACGGTCTGTGGAACCAGCAGCTCGCTATCCTCAAGCGCGACGGCATCGCCGGCTTCGGCCAGGTCAGCTATGCGGTGAACCCGCAGCTGGAAGTCACGGTAGGCGCCCGCTATTCCTACGAGAAGGTGAAGGTGTCGGCGCTCGAGCGCTTCGAATTTCCCGTGAACGGCGTCATCAGGGCCTATACCCCAAGCACCGCCTATGGCTGGCCCGACTTCGTCACGCCGGTGAAGAACAGCAAGGGGTTCGAGAATTTCTCGCCCTCCGCTTCCCTGCGCTACAAGATCACGCCGGACCTGACGACCTACGCCACCGTCTCGCGCGGTTTCAAGGGCGGCAGTTTCCAGGTCGCGCCGGTGCAACCGTCGGACGTGGTGCCGATCGATCCGGAAACCACGACCAATTATGAAGTCGGGCTCAAGGGGTCGCTCTTCGACCGGCTGCTGAGCTTCAACCTGGCCGCCTATCACATCGACATCAAGGACCAGCAGCTCCAATCGTCGGTGATCCGGGGCAATTTCGTCGCCACCACCATCAACAACGCATCGAGCAGCAAGGTCGACGGTTTCGAGCTCGAAGCCACGCTGCGCCCAACCCGCGGCCTGACGCTGTCGGGCAATGTCGCCTATACGCGCGGACGCTTCACCAACTATGTGGTGTCGCCCGGCGACCGGAACGGCGACGGCGTGGTCAATCAGCTGGATCAGGTGGACAAATCGGGCACTGCCTTCCCTTATGTGCCCGAATGGACCTATTATCTGTCCGCTGAATATCGCATCCCGGCGGGTAGCGGCGATGTCGTGCTGGGCGGCAATTTCCGCCATGTCGGCAGCACGACCGTGGGTTCGGGCGCGACGTCGAGCGATCCGGTCTATCCGCTGCCCGGCTGGGACCGGCTGGACCTGTCGATCGGCTGGGAAAACGCCCACTGGAAAGTCCGCGCCTATATGCAGAATGTCACCGACGAATTCATCATCCTGTCGCGCTGGAAGTCGTTCCAGGTTCAGCCCAACGCGGCGTTCTGGCATGATCGTGTCGATGCGCCGCGTCGTACCGGCGTGTCGGTCGGTTACCGCTTCTGACAGTCGCGATCCGGGAGACATTGATGCGCACCCCCTGCTCCCTTGGCGCCATCGCCATCGCCGGCCTGTCGATGGCGAGCCCGGCGATGGCGCAGAATGCCGCCCGCGTGCCCATCGGCCACGCCGCGATCGACAAGGCCGCCGATGCGGTGGAACCACAGGTCATCGCTTGGCGGCGGCAGATTCACCAGCATCCCGAACTCGCCTTTCAAGAGGTGAAGACGGCGGCGCTGATCTCTGGCGCGCTCAAAAAGATGGGCTATCAGGTGCGCACTGGCGTCGCTGGCACGGGCGTGGTCGCCACGTTGACCGGGGGGCGTCCTGGCGGCGGCGTGGCGCTGCGCGCGGACATGGATGGCCTGCCGGTGAAGGAGGAGACCGGGCTGCCGTTCGCGTCCACCGACACCGGCTCCTGGGAGGGCAAGACAGTCCCGGTCATGCACGCTTGCGGCCACGACGCGCATGTCGCCGTGCTGCTGGGCACGGCCAAGATCCTCGCCGACATGAAGGCCGACCTGCCCGGTTCGGTCACCCTGATCTTCCAGCCGGGCGAGGAAACGGGTTGGGGCAAGGATCGCGACGGGGCCGCCCGCATGATCGCACACGGCGCGCTGAAAATGGCCCCGGTCGATGCGGTGTTTGGCCTGCATGCCGGCAGTGATCTGCATGTCGGGGAAGCGGCCACCCGGCCTGGCCCCTATCAGGCGAGCTACGACACGGTGAACATCGTCGTGCAGGGTCGCCAGACCCATGGTTCGGCTCCCTGGACGGGCGTCGACTCCGTGGTCGGCGCCGCCCAGGTCGTGACCGCGCTCCAGACCGTCGTCAGCCGGCAGATCAATGCGACCCAATTCCCCCTCGTCTTCACCATCGGCTCGATCCATGGCGGCGAGCGCGCGGGCATCATCCCCGACAGCGTGTCGATGGAAGGCGCGATCAGCACCTATGACGAGGGACTGCGGGACCAGGCCTTTGCCCGGATCAAGTCCACGGCGGAGGCGGCCGCCGGCACGGTGGGCGCGACCGCGAAGGTCGAACTGGTCAAAGGATATCCGGTCAACGTTAACGACCCCGCACTCTATGAATGGGGCAAGGGGCCGCTCGGCGCCGTGTTCGGCGACGGCCTGAAGCTCGCCGACCGCCGCACCGGGTCGGAGGATTTCTCCTGGTTCGGCCGCGAAGTGCCAAGCCTCTTCCTCCATTTCGGCGTCACCACGCCGGGGGCGGACATCGCGACGGTTGCCCGCAACCATTCGCCCAAATTCATAGTGGATGAAACGGGCCTCAAATATGGCGTCCGCGCGCTCACCACGCTCGCCGTCGACTATCTCCAGCAGCACCCCAAGCCGACCGCCCAATGAGCACGCCCGACGGCTCATCCGCCGCCGACACGCTGCACCGCAGCAGGACCGGGTGGCTGATGCTGGCGGGACTGGGCGTCTCCTATGTCATCGGCGGCGATTTTTCCGCCTGGAATTTCGGCCTCGCCAAGGCGGGCTGGGGCGGCATGATGATCGCGGTCGGGCTATCGGCGCTGATCTGGATCGCGCTCATGATGACGCTGGCGGAACTGTCCAGCATATTGCCGACGGCGGGCGGCGGCAGCAGCTTTGCCGACAGGGCCTTCGGGCCATTGGCGGGCAGGCTGACCGGCTTTGCGATTATGCTCGAATATGGCGGCGCCGCGTCGGTAGTGGCGATCTTCATTGAGGCCTATTTCAAGAGCCTGACCGGCATGGGTGGCCTGCCCGTTATTCTTCTTGCCTTCGTCATACCCGTTGCCATCCACTTGCGTGGCGCGAAAGAGGCGATCGGGAGCGTCTTCGCGCTCACCCTTGTCGCCGCCGCAGGCATAATGTTGTTCGGCGCCGCCATGGCGCCGGCTTTCGATCCGGCGAAATTGTTGGACATGACCCCGAAGCCGGGCGGATCACTTCTGCTGCCGAATGGCTGGACCGGCGTCTGGGCGGCGATGCCATTCGCCACTGCTTTTTTCCTGGCGGTCGAAGGGATAGCCATGGCGGCCGAGGAAGTGGTCGATCCGCAACGGACCCTGCCACGCGCAATGATCGGCGCGG
>JACESO010000051.1 GCA_013911745.1 Sphingobium sp.
GGATCGACGCAGGAGGAATTCCTGCACACCGTCAACGACCTGATCGACTCGGGCGCGCGGTCGGCGGTGACGACGATGCGCGCGCCCGAGTCGATCAGGTCGTTGACGGTGTGCAGGAATTCCTCCTGCGTCGATCCCTTGCCAGAGATGAACTGGATGTCATCGATCAGCAGCAGCCGCGCCGCCCGCAACCGCGCCTTGAACGCCATCGTGTCGTTGGCGCGCATGGCGTTCACGAATTCCATCATGAAGCGCTCCGCCGACATGTAGAGCACGGGCTCCTGCGGCGAATGAGCTGAAAATTCGGCGGCGATGGCGTGCAGCAGGTGCGTCTTGCCCTGGCCCGTGCCGCCATGGATGAAGAGCGGGCTGAAGCGCGGCGTGGCCTCCCCCGCCATCGCCTGCGCCGCCGAACAGGCGAGCCGGTTGGTGTCGCCCATGACGAAATCGGCAAAGCCGTGGCGCGGCTGGAAATTGGAGGCGGGCGCGGCGACGGCGGCGGGTGCGGGCGCGGCCGGCTCGACATGCACCACTTCCAGCAGGCGCGGGCCGGCCGCATCGGGCGCGCGGCGCACCCGGACTTCCCGCACCGAAGCGCCGGCCGCGCGCCACGCCATGCGCAGGCGGTCGCCGAACTGGCCGGACACGAAATTGGCGCTGAAGTCGCTCGCGACGAGCAGGTCCAGCGTCTGCGATTCGGGGCAATAGTCGCCGAGCCGCACGGGCTTCAGCCACTGGTCGAACATCCGGGCGCCGATATCGCGGCGCAGGCCGGCACGGATCGCGGCCCAGGCCGATTCAAGGGCGTCGTCCGCCCGAATCGTCTGTCCATCCTGCCAAGCCACAACGCGCACCCCGTCCTTCATCTTTATCCCTGTTCCCACCCGGTGCGCCCGCAAAAAAGGGGCGGCGTGATTGGACGCACGAACCCAGTCAGAAAAGCCCCCGCCTTTCCGAGCACATGCGCTGAAAAATCTGTCATGACGGCCAGCAATCAGTGATTCGACAGCGGCCGGATTTCAAAAATAGACAGGGCCGCAGCCCCGGATCAAGGCCAAGTCGGTTCAAAAAAATGAAATAAAGACGTTGACGCGGATAAGCGCCGAAAATCGGGAGTACTTATTTTTACCGTGACTTTTCAATGCATTACATGGCATCAACCATGCTGCAGCGCGTCGAATCGCGGGAAATGCGTCACTGTCCAAAAATGACATCCATGTTAATGCACGGCGAAAAAGCCCGCTTCGGCAGACCGAAGCGGGCTTTTCAGGTTCAAGCCTTGGTAAGGGGTCAGGCGAGTGCGCTGACGGCCTTGGTCAGGCGGCCGAACTTGCGTGCGGCGGTGTTCTTGTGCAGCACGCCGCGGGCAACGCCACGGGCGAGTTCGGGCTGGACGGACTGCAGCGCCGTGGTGGCGGCGGCCTTGTCACCAGCGGTGATGGCGGCTTCCACCTTCTTCACCAGGGTGCGGATCCGGCTGATGCGGGCGCCATTGATCGCGGCGCGACGCTCGTTGCGACGGATGCGCTTCTTGGCTTGCGGCGTATTGGCCATTCTTTTCCTCGGTTCTCGTCAAATCTTTGGGCAAGAGGCCCGTCGGGATTCGCCGATCAGCCTCGTGAAGGTGCGCCCCTTACAGGGGAAAGCCCCACCCGTCAACGGGGCGGGGCGGCGCTATTTCTGGCATTTCGCGCAGTAGAAGGTGGATCGGCCGCCGTCGATCCGCCGCCGCACCACGCCGCCGCAAGGGCATGACTCGCCCTCTCGCCCGTAGACGCGCCATTGTTTCGAGAAATAGCCCAGCTCTCCGTCCGGCCGCGCATAATCGCGCAGGGTAGAGCCCCCCGCGGTGATCGCAGCGGTGAGCACGGAGCGAATCGCCTCCACCAGAAGGACGAGCCGCGCGCGGCCGATCTTCCCCGCCGCACGCGTGGGCGCGATGCCGGCCATGTTGAGCGCTTCGCAGACATAGATATTGCCAAGGCCCGCCACGATCCGCTGGTCGAGCAGCGCCGCCTTGATCGACGTCGCCTTGCCCGCCAGCGCGGCGGCGAGCCGGTCCGCATCGAAATCCGGGCCGAGCGGCTCCGGACCCATCCGCGTGAAGGGGCTGTACTGAGACCAGGCATCGGCGCGGACCAGATCGACCGATCCGAATCGGCGCGGATCGTTGAGGCTCAGCAGCCGGCCTTCGCGGGTCTCGATCAGCAGATGGTCGTGCGCGCCGATCTCGGCCGGGTCGATCCGCCAGCGGCCCGACATGCCGAGGTGGAAGATCATCATGTCGCCGCGATCGGTTTCGATCAGACCATATTTGGCGCGGCGGGAGAGGCCGGTGACGGTCGCGCCGGTCAGCCGCTGGCGCAGGTCCACCGGAATGGGGAAGCGAAGGTCGGCGCGGCGCGGCTCCACCCGCAAAAGCGCGCGCCCCTCCAGCACGGATCGAAGGCCAGCGACCGTTGTTTCGACTTCGGGAAGTTCGGGCATGATCCGCATCTAGGCAGGGCGCGGGGGAATAACCAGCTTCTTGGCTGGAACGGCGATCAATCTGTGTCTAGAGGGCTTTGCATGAGCGAAACAGCATCCTTCGGCTATCGCGACGTCGATGCCGCCGAAAAGGCGGGCATGGTCCGCGCGGTCTTCTCCAATGTGGCGGGCAAGTACGACCTGATGAACGACGCCATGTCGGGCGGCGCGCATCGGCTGTGGAAGGATCAGTTCGTGCGCCGGGTGAAGCCGCGGGCCGGCGAGCAGATCCTGGACATGGCGGGCGGCACCGGCGACATCGCGTTCCGCATGCACCGCCATGGCGCGCAGGTGACGGTGTCGGACATCAACCCCGAAATGCTGGCGGTCGGCGTCGAGCGGGCGCAGAAGAAGGGCTATGATGGCCTCATCTGGTCCGAGCAGAATGCCGAAGAGCTGAGCTTCGGCGACCGCAGCTTCGACGCCTACACCATCGCCTTCGGCATCCGGAACGTCACCCATATCGACAAGGCGCTGCGCGAGGCCCACCGCGTGCTGAAGTTCGGCGGCCGTTTCTTCTGCCTGGAATTTTCGACGACGACATGGCCGGGATTTTCGGACGTCTATGACGTCTATTCGCACAAGCTGGTGCCGCAGCTGGGCAAGCTGTTCGCCAATGATGCGGAGAGCTACCGCTACCTGATCGAATCGATCCGCCGCTTCCCGCCGATGCCAAAGTTCGAGGGCATGATCCGCGAGGCGGGCTTCACGGCCACGAAGGTGGAGCCGATTCTGGGCGGGCTTGTCGCGATCCACAGCGGCTGGAAGATCTGACGCAGGCATGACCAGCCATGTGACCCATATTTGGCGGCTCCTGAAATGGGGGCGGACGCTCGCGCGACATGGCGCGCTGCGGGGGATCGAGCGCGATCCGTTGACGCCCGCGCCGGTGCGGCGGCTGGTGCGCCTCGCGCGCTTCGGCGCGCGGGTGCCCGCCCAGCCGCGCTATGCCGATGCGTTTCAGGCGATCGGGCCGGCCGCGATCAAGCTGGGCCAGACATTGGCGACTCGGCCCGATTTGGTCGGGGAGGACGCGGCAGCGGACCTGTTGCGCCTTCAGGATGCTCTGCCCCCTGTCCCGTTCGAGACGATCCGCGCTGAAATCGAGCAGAGTTTCGGTCGCCCCTTGGAAGCGCTCTACGCCCGCTTCGATGAGGTGCCGGTCGGCGCCGCCTCCATCGCGCAGGTGCATCGGGCGCTCACCACCGATGGGCGCGACGTTGCGGTCAAGGTCATCCGCCCCGGCGTGATCGAGCAGTTCAACCGCGACATCCTGACCTATGAATGGGCCGCCGCCCATGTCGAGCAACTGGGCGGCGAGATCGCCCGCCTGCGGCCGCGTCTGGTCATCGCCAACATGAAGCGCTGGACCGCGCGCGAGCTGGACCTGCGGCGGGAAGCCGCCTCCGCGTCCGAACTGGCCGAGGCGATGGAGGCGATGCCGGGCTATCGCATCCCTGAGATCGACTGGGACCGCACAACCGGCCGGGTCATGACGATGGAGTGGATCGACGGCATCAAGATCGCCGATCGCGCCGCGCTGATCGCGGCGGGCCATGATGTGAAGGATCTGGCGGCCCGGCTCGTCAACGCCTTCCTGCGGCAGGCGATCGCGGAAGGCTTCTTCCATGCCGACATGCACCAGGGCAATCTGTTCGTGACGGCGAGCGGCGACATCGTCGCCATCGACTTCGGCATCATGGGCCGGATCGACCGGCGCGCGCGCATGTGGCTGGCGGAGATTCTCTACGGCCTCATCACCGGCAATTACCGCCGCGTGGCAGAGATTCATTTCGAGGCGCAATATGTGCCCGCCCATCACAATGTCGCGGAGTTCGCCACCGCCCTGCGCGCCGTGGGCGAGCCGATGCGCGGCAAGCCGGTGCGCGAATTGTCGGTCGGCGGGATGCTGGACGGGCTGTTCGCCATCACCCGCGATTTCGACATGCAGACGCAGCCGCACCTGCTGCTGCTGCAAAAGACGATGGTGATGGTGGAGGGCGTGGCGACCGCGCTCGACCCCGACATCAACCTGTGGGAGACGAGCGGCCCCTATGTGCGCGAATGGCTGCGCACCGAGCTGGGGCCGGAGGCGAAGGCAGCCGACACGCTGATCGAGAACTGGCGCACGCTGCAACGGTTGCCCGGCCTCATCCGCCGGATCGAGGACGCATTCCCCGAAAAAGGCGGCGCGCCCCCGCCCCCGCCGCTGAGCGAGGTGAGGCTGATCCGGGTAAGCGGCGGATGGCGCTATGCGCTGGTGGCGGTGCTGGCGGCGGCGGCCGGGGCTGGCGCGATGTGGTTGTCGCAAATGCTCTGACTTGCGACCGAAGTAATACGGTATTACGTAATACCCATGAAGAGCGGCAAGCTGACGATCAAGCATCAGGTGACGATCCCGCGCGATGTGCGGCAAGCGCTTGGTCTCAAGGCAGGCGATGAAGTGTCCTTCGCGCTGGAGGACGGGCGTGCCGTGCTGATGAAGGTCGATCGGTCGGAAATCGAATGGTCGCGTTTCCTCCAAGCCCAGATGCCCGAATGGGACGATCCGCAGGAGGACGCCTATTGGGCGGAATTATGAGCGCCGGTTCCTTGTCACCACATGACGTGGCGATCGTCCATGTCCCCTTCATCGAGCGGGAGGGCGGTCGCAAACGGCCCGTCGTCATCCTGTCATCGCAGGAGGCAAACCGGGCGACCGGCGTCGCGGTGGTTGCCATGATCACGCGCGGTGACGCGCCTGCATGGCATGGCGACATGGCGATCAGCCGTTATGAGGAGGCAGGGCTGCGCAAGCCGTGCAAGATCAGGATGAAGCTCTACACCGTGGAAACGAGCGAACTGACGCCGGTCGGGCGGCTCCAGACGGCGGACCGCGCGGCGCTGGCATCCGGTTTGCGGCGGTTGCTGGCGCTATGACCAAGCGCGTCCTCCTCATCGTGTCCGGCGGCATCGCGGCGTACAAGGCGTTGGAGCTTGTCCGCCTGCTCAGGCGGCGCGGCATTGCGGTACGCGCGGTGCTGACCGAGAGCGCGAAGCAGTTCGTCACGCCTTTGAGCCTGGGCGTCCTGACCGAGGACCATGTCTATGGCGACATGTTCGACCTGAAGGAAGAGCGGGAGATCGGCCATATCCAGCTCAGCCGCCAGGCGGACCTGGTCGTGGTCGCGCCCGCGACCGCCAACATCCTGGCGCGGATGGCGAATGGCATCGCGGACGATCTGGCGACGACGCTGCTGCTGGCGACCGACAAGCCGGTGCTGGCGGTGCCGGCGATGAACGTGCGCATGTGGCATCACCGCGCCACGCAGCGGAACCTCGAAACGCTGCGCGGCGACGGCGTCCACATCATGGAACCAGCGAGCGGGGCGATGGCCTGCGGCGAATATGGCAAGGGCCGCCTGCCCGAGCCGGAGGAGATCGTGGTCGAGATCGAGCGGTTGCTGGCGCTGCCGTTGCCTGTCGATCCGCTGATGGGCCAGCCGGATTTCGAGGGCGATACGCTGCCATTGGACGGAAAGCATATCCTGGTCACCGCCGGGCCGACGCATGAGCCGATCGATCCGGTGCGCTACATCGCCAATCGCTCTTCGGGCAAGCAGGGCTTCGCCATTGCCGCCGCCGCCGCGCGGGCCGGCGCCCGGGTGACGCTGGTGGCGGGGCCGGTGCAACTGCCCACGCCCGCCGGCGTCGACCGGGTGGACGTGGAGACCGCGCGCGAGATGCTGGCGGCGGTCGAGGCGGCGCTGCCCGCCGACGCGGCGATCATGGTCGCGGCCGTTGCCGACTGGCGCGCCGCCGACACCGCCGACCAGAAGATCAAGAAGGATGGGTCCGGCCAGCCCGCCCCGCTCGCCCTCACCGAAAATCCAGACATATTGGCGACGCTGGGCCATCATGCGCAGCGTCCGCGCCTGCTCATAGGCTTCGCGGCGGAAACGCAGGCGGTGGCCGACCATGCGCTGGCGAAGCTGGCGAAGAAGGGGGCGGACTGGATCGTCGCCAACGACGTGTCGGGAGATGTGATGGGCGGGGATAGCAATACTGTCCAGATCGTCAGCGCCGCCGGAATCGACCGATGGCCTCCCATGTTCAAGCATCAAGTTGCTAATGCACTAATCCAAAAGGTTGCCGATGCCCTCTCCGCTCAGCCCGATTGACATCCAGATCAAGCGCCTGCCCCATGGCGAGGGGCTTCCCCTGCCCGCCTATGCCACGGCGCATGCGGCGGGCATGGACGTGGTGTCGGCCGAGGAACTGGTGCTGGAACCGCGCGCGCGCCATGCCGTCGCCACCGGCTTCGCGCTGGCGATTCCCGAAGGCTATGAGGTGCAGGTGCGCCCCCGGTCGGGCCTTGCCCTCAAACATGGCATCAGCCTGCCCAATACGCCGGGCACCATCGACGCGGACTATCGCGGCGAATTGAAGATCATCCTCATCAACCTGGGCGACCAGCCTTTCGCCATCGCGCGGGGCGACCGGGTCGCGCAGCTGGTGGTCGCCCCGGTGCAGCTTGCCAGCTTCACGGAAGTCGATAGTCTGGACGACACCGCGCGGGGAACGGGCGGGTTCGGATCGACAGGAGTGTAATGCTGACCGACGACCAGTTGGAGCGCTATGCCCGCCATATCGTGCTGAAGGAGATTGGCGGCGCTGGGCAGGCGCGGCTGTCGTCGGCCGATGTCGCGGTGATCGGCGCAGGGGGGATCGGCAGTCCGGCGATCCTCTACCTGGCGGCGGCGGGCATCGGCACGATCCGGGTGATCGACGACGACATGGTGGCGCTGTCCAACCTCCAGCGGCAGGTGTTGTTCGGCACCGGCGACGTTGGCGCGCCCAAGGCGGAAGCGGCAATGGCGGCGGTGGCGCGGCTGAACCCGGACGTGAAGCTGATCCCCATCAACGCCCGGATCGATGCCGGCAACGCGGCGCTGATCCTGCGCGACGCGGACGTGATCCTGGACGGGTGCGACAATTTCGCGACCCGGCTGGCGGTGGCGGACGCAGCCCAGACGCTGCGCATCCCGCTGGTCTCGGCGGCGGTCGGGCCGTTCGAGGGCCAGCTGTCCACCTATCGCGGATGGGAAGCGGACAAGCCCTGCTATCGCTGCCTGGTCGGCGCGCCGGATGATGCGCCTGAACGCAACTGCGCGGAGACGGGCGTGATCGGGGCGCTGACCGGCGCGATCGGCAGCCTCGCCGCGCTGGAGGTCATCCGGGCGCTGGTGCCGTTCGGCGCGGACATGGCGGGACGGCTGCTGATCGCCGATCTCCTGTCCATGCGCTTCCGCACCATCGACGTCGCCAAAGACCCGGCCTGCCCAGCCTGCGCGGTGGAACTGTGCGCCCCCTGATCCTGATCGTCGGCACGGCCGATGGCGAAAGGCTGCGCGCGGCATTGACTCTGGCGGCGGCGCAGGCGGCGCTGGGCGGAGGGGTGACGCTGTTCCTGCAACTGGACGCGGTTTCGCTGTTGCGCCCGCCTGTCGAAGCCCCGGAAGACGCGCGGCATCGCGCCGCCGGCCTGCCCGACCTCGCAACCCTGCTCGGCGAAGCGGAGGCGCTTGGCGTCAGACCGGTCGCCTGTCAGAGCGGGCTGGCCCTGTCCGGCATGACGGCGGCCGACCTGCCGCCCGGCGTTGTGGTGGGAGGACCGCTGTCGGTCCTTCAGGAGGCGAGCGACGACGCCCGGCTGCTGCTGGCCTGAGGCCAGGGGGACAAGCGATCAGCGGATGACCGGCAGGTAGCGGCAGAGCGCGCGAAAGCGGTCGGCCTTCTCCGCCGCCGTGACGACCAGGCCCTCCGCCGCGCCGGAATGCAGGCCGGGCAGCATCCCGACATGGGCCGCGCCCCAGAGAGCGGCATAGAAGAACAGCGCCACCAGCGCATAGCGCATTGGTTTCATGTCAGCCCCTGTCCCCGCATGGGCCTGCTTTACCCTTTGGGGACCGGCGGTTCAATCCGCTGGACGGGACCGGGCGGCAATACCCATCCCGATAACGGGCATAGCCGCCAGCCGGTTAGAAGGCGGCGTAGCGCTCATTGCCCACGAAGCCGAGATTTTCGACCCCGGACCGGCGGATGTCGGCGAGCACTTCGTCCACGATGACGTAGCGCGCCGCGGCATCGGGCTGGAATTGAAGCTCCGGTTCCACCGGCAGGCGCAGCGACGCGGCGAGGTAGCGGCGGAGCGTCAGGCGATCCACCGCCGCCCCGTTCCAGCGGATGATGCCGGACGCGTCGATCGTCACCTTGTTCTTGACGGGGTCGGGGTGCGGCAGGGTCCGGTCGGGTCTTGCCTGCGGCAGGTCGATGGCGACGCTGTGGGTCTGGATCGGAATGGTGATGATGAACATGATCAGCAGCACCAGCATCACGTCGATCAGCGGGGTGGTGTTCATGTCGCTCATGGGCGTGTCACCTTCCGCGCCACGGGGTGTTGCAAAGCTCAAAGCCATACGTCCCTCCTGTCGCTGAATATGATATATCAGCACATTATTGATGCGCCTTTCGCGCGGTACTGGCAAGAGGGCTTCTATTGACAGGACGGACCGCCCATCTAAGGGAAAGGCGCGGTCCTGTGTGGCCGCGCTTTTTAAGCATTTTCCATAAAGAAAGACCCTTCCCGTGTCCGCCATGCTCAAGATCACCCTGCCCGACGGTTCCGTGCGCGAAGTCGCGCCCGGCACTACGCCGGCGGACATCGCGGCGGCGATCGGACCGGGGCTGGCGAAAGCCGCGATCGCCGCGCGCGTCGATGGCGAGCTGCGCGACATCGGCCGGCCGCTGGAGGCCGACGCGCAACTGGCGCTGGTGACGGCGAAGGACGAGGCCGACGCGCTGGAACTGGCGCGGCATGACTTCGCGCATATCCTGGCCGAGGCGGTGCAGGCGTTGTTCCCCGGCACGCAGATCACCTTCGGTCCCGCGACCGAGGATGGCTTCTACTACGACTTCGCGCCCAAGGATCGTCCTTTCACCGAGGAAGACCTGCCCGCGATCGAGGCGAAGATGCGCGAGATCATCGCCGCCGACAAGCCGTTGAAGCGCGAGGTGATCGACCGCGACACGCTGATCGCGCAATGGGAAGCCGCGGGCGAAACGTTCAAGGCGCAATGGGCGGCGGAACTTCCCGCGGGCGAGGAGCTGACCGTCTATCATAGCGGCGACGGCTGGTACGATATGTGCCGGGGGCCGCACCTTGCCTCGACCGGCAAGCTCGATCCGCAGGGGTTCAAGTTGACCCGCGTGTCGGGCGCCTATTGGCGCGGCGACCAGAAGAATGCGATGCTGTCGCGCATCTACGGCACCGGCTGGCTCAATAAGAAGCAGCTGGACGCGCACCTCATGCGGCTGGAAGAGGCGGCGAAGCGCGACCATCGCAAACTGGGCGCGGAGATGGACCTGTTCCACCTGCAGCAGGAAGCGCATGGCAGCGTCTTCTGGCATCCCAAGGGCTATGTCATCTGGCGCGCGCTGGAGGCCTATATGCGCCGGGCGATCGACGAAGCCGGCTATCGCGAGGTCAAGACGCCGCAGGTGATGGACGCGCGCCAGTGGGAGCAGTCCGGCCATTGGGGCAAATATCGCGAGAATATGTTCGTCATTCCCGATGAAGTGCCGAACGTCGAGGATGAAGGGCCGCTGGTGTCGGACGATGCGCAGTGGATGGCGCTCAAGCCCATGAACTGCCCGGCGCACGTCCTGATCTTCCGCCAGGGGATCAAGAGCTATCGCGACCTGCCGCTGCGCTTCTACGAGAATGGCTGCTGCCACCGCAACGAGCCGCATGGCGCGCTGCACGGCCTGATGCGCGTGCGCCAGTTCACGCAGGACGACGCGCACATCTTTTGCCGCGAAGACCAGATCGTCGAGGAAGTCCGCGCCTTCTGCGCGCTGGCCGACCGCATCTACAAGGATTTCGGCTTCACTTACTCGATCAAGCTGGCCCTGCGCCCGGACAAGCGCTTCGGCAGCGACGAGATGTGGGACAAGGCGGAGAACGAGCTGCGCGACGCGGTGGCGGCGGCGGGGCTCAACACGCCCGACTATGGCTGGGAGGAACTGCCGGGCGAAGGCGCTTTCTACGCGCCGAAGCTGGAATGGCACCTGACCGACGCGATCGGCCGGACATGGCAGGTCGGCACGATCCAGTCCGACCGCGTGCTGCCCGAGCGTCTCGACGCCAGCTATGTGGGCGAGGATGGCGAGCGGCATCGCCCGGTCATGCTGCACCGTGCGATCTTCGGCAGCTATGAGCGGTTCATCGGCATATTGATCGAACATTATGCCGGCCGCTTCCCGCTCTGGCTGGCGCCGGTGCAGGCGGTGGTGGCGACCATCGTGTCGGACGCCGACGAGTATGCCCGCGAGGTGACGGAGAAGCTGCGCGCCGCCGGCATCCGCGCAGAAACCGACACGCGCAACGAGAAGATCAACTACAAGGTGCGCGAACACAGCCTGGCCAAGGTGCCCAACCTGCTGGTCGTCGGCCGGCGCGAGGCAGACGAGGGCACGGTGGCGCTGCGGGAGCTGGGCAAGGACGGGCAGTCCATAATTTCCGTCTCGGACGTGATCGAGCGGCTTGCAAAAAAGGCGCAGGCACCCGATATGCAGTGAGGCAGAAATGCCGCAAGGGCGCGTGATTCCGCTATGGCGGGACCACGCGCCCCTTTCGGCTTTTCCCAAAAGCCGCTAAGAGCCGTCCGTTTTCCGAAACGACCACAGGAGATAGAGCTATACGTCCCCCGATGATGCGCCGCCCGCTGGCGCCGCCGCCGAAGTCCGGCCCCCGCTATAATGAGTTCATCAACGTGCCCAAGGTGCGCGTGATCGATGACGAAGGCGAAAATCTGGGTGTGATGTATACGCAGGAGGCGATCGAGCGCGCCGCCGATGTGGGACTCGACCTGGTAGAAGTGTCGCCCAATGCCGATCCGCCGGTCTGCAAATTCCTGGACATCGGCAAGTATAAATATGAGGCGCAGAAGAAGGCCAACCTTGCGCGCAAGACCCAGAGGACGCAGGAGATCAAGGAGATCAAGATGCGTCCGAACATCGACGATCATGATTATGATACGAAGATGAAGAAGGTGCATGATTTCATCGGCGAAGGCGACAAGGTGAAGATCACCCTGCGGTTCCGCGGCCGCGAACTCAGCCACCAGCAGCTCGGCATGCAGTTGCTCCAGCGCGTGGCGGAAAATGTCGGCGAGATCGCCAAGGTCGAAGCCTATCCCCGCATGGAAGGCCGACAAATGCTGATGGTGCTTTCGCCGAAATAATCGGCGGATCGGCACGGTGCAAAAAGGGCGGCGTCTGTTTGCAGACGCCGCCCTTTTTGCGTTCGGCCTTAGCCTGGACTTGCCGCAGATCCGGCCAGAAGCCCGCCGTCGATGCTGAATTCCGCCCCGGTTATATAGGCGGACTCGTCCGCCGCCAGCAGCGCCGCAATCGCCGCGACTTCCTCGACCGTGCCGAAGCGGCGCAGCGGCGTGTCCGCCACCAACGCCGCCATCCGCGCCGCGCGTTCCGGCCCTTCGCCCAGCATCGGCTCCCACATCGGCGTCAGGATCGCGGCGGGATGAATGGAGTTGCACCGGATGCGCCAGCCCTGCTGCGCACAGTAGAGCGCAACGCTCTTGCTGTGGTTGCGTATCGCCGCCTTGGACGAGGCATAGGCCGCCGCCAGCGGAATACCTACCAGTCCCGACCGCGACGAGATATTGATGATGGAGCCGATCCCTCGTCCCCTCATCGCCCCGATCGCATAGCGGCATCCGAGGAACGTGCCGTCGAGATTGACCGCGTGAACCGCGCGCCAATCCGCCAGGGTCGCGTGGAGCGGGTCGTGCGCAACCGGTCCGCCCTCGAACCCGGTCACCCCGGCATTGTTCACCATCACGTCGATGGCAGGCGCGGCATCTGCTAGTTGGCTCCAATCCGCTTCGTCCCGCACGTCCAGCCGTATGAAGCGCGCGTCCATCTCGCGCGCGGTCTGTCGCCCGGTCGCCTCATCCTTGTCGGTCAGGATGACGTGGGCGCCTTCCTCCAAGAACCGCGCCGCAATGGCGCGCCCGATCCCTCGTGCCGCGCCGGTCACGACGCAGAGCTGCCCTTTCAATCTTTGCATAAAATCCTCGAAATCCGATCCGGCCAAAGGCGGCGCAACGCCACCGCGAAAGCCTTTTCCGCGCTCAGCGGTTGCGCTGGATCATTTCGATGGACTCCTTCTGATCGGCGGTCATCTTTCCCGAAGCGGCAGCAGCCGTCAACAGGTCGGGATCAGATAGGCCGCCTATCAGGCCGACGGCTTTTCCCGGTACAGCGCCGGATACATCGTCTTGAATGCGGCCAGTTTGGGGGCGTCCCAGCGCAGGATGTAGGGGTGGCGCGGGTTTTTGCGCATGAAGTCCTGATGGTCCTGCGCCGCGCTCTGGAAACCGGTGAAGGGTTCGACGCGGGTCACGATGGGATCGCGCCACAGGCCGCTCTTGCCGAGCTGGGCGAGGTAGGCGCGGGCCGCCTTGTCCTGCTGCGCGTTCAGCGGGAAGAGCGCGCTGCGATATTGGGTGCCGTGGTCCGGCCCTTGATAGTTGAGCGTCGTGGGATCGGCGATGACGGAGAAGAATACGCGCAGCAACGTGCCGTAGCTGACCTGCGCGGGATCGTAGGTGACGCGGACGGACTCGGCAAAGCCGGTGTCGCCCTCGCTCACCGTTTCATAGTCTACGCGCTGGCCCCTGGGACCGCCGGAGAAGCCGGAAACGACGAGATGGACGCCCTTCACATGCGAAAAGACGCCATCCACGCCCCAATAGCAGCCGCCCGCAAAGACGGCGGTCTCCAGTTTTTGGGTGGGCGTGGCGTCCAAGGCAGGGACGGGCGCCTGCACGGCCCGTTCGGCGCAGGCCGGGGTCGCGGCGACGAGCGCCGCGGCCAGCAACGTCAGGCGGAGGCTAGAGCGCCTTGCCATGAGTCGACGTCGCGGCGACGGCGGTGGTGCCGAACATCGGCGGATCGCTGGGCGCGAGCGCGAACATCGCCACGGCGCCAATCGCGAACCCGCCCAGGAAGCGCAGGAACAGATCGGATTTCAGAAACGCCTTCATGGCAACGCCTTTCATTCGTTCGGCCGGTCGTGCCGGCCCCGGCTACGCTCGTGCGCCTTGCCCCTGTCTGAACGGCCAGCGCTGCGGCAGCAGCTTTCGACCAAAGTCATCGTCGGGGCGACGAACGTAGCGGAACCTTTTAATCAGTTTCTCTTCGCAACCGGCATATAGAGCCTGTCGCGTCGATCGCAAGACGGCGCGGCGCGAAAAACACCGTTTCCCTTTTGCATCGAATGACCATTTTCCAAGGAAAAACGCAGTGTGCGCCCGCGAAGGCGCAGCACCGCCTCGCCTGGTGCAGCCTTATTTCAGCGCGGCGCAGGCTTCCTGGATGCGGGTGCATGCCTTTTTCAGCACCTCGTCGGAGGTTGCATAGCTGATGCGGAAAGCGGGCGAGAGGCCGAACGCCGCGCCATGCACCGCCGCCACCTTCGCCTCGTCCAGGAAATAGCCGATCAGCGCCTCGTCACTATCGATCACCGCGCCCTTGGGCGTCGTCTTACCGATGACGCCGCCGGCATCGGGATAGACATAGAAGGCACCCTCCGGCGTCGGGCAGTCGAGGCCCGGCGCGTCGTTCAGCATAGCGACGACCATGTCGCGGCGCTTCTTGAAGGTGGCGTTGCGATCCTCCAGGAAATCCTGCGGGCCGGTGAGCGCGGCGACGGCGGCCGCCTGGCTGATCGAGCAGGGATTGCTGGTGGATTGCGACTGGAGCTTGCCCATCGCCTTGATGATCCATTCGGGGCCGCCCGCGAAGCCGATGCGCCAGCCGGTCATCGAGAAGGCCTTGGAACAGCCGTTGACCGTCAGCGTGCGGTCGTACAGCTCCGGGCACACCTGCGCGATGGTGGCGAAGGGCGTAGGCGCATACCAGACATGTTCATACATATCGTCGGTCATCACCAGCACATGCGGATGGCGCAGCAGCACCTCGGCCAGCGCCTTCAATTCATCGGCGGAATAGGCCGCGCCCGAGGGGTTGGAGGGCGAGTTCAGCATCACCCACTTGGTACGCGGCGTGATCGCGGCGTCGAGTTGCGCGGGCGTGATCTTGTAGCCCTGGCTCGCCGGCCCTTCGATGAAGACGGGCGTTCCGCCCGCGAAGTTCACGATGTCGGGATAGCTGACCCAATAGGGCGCTGGGATGATGACTTCGTCGCCGGCGTCGATTGTGGCCACCAAGGCGTTGAACAGGGTGTGCTTGCCGCCCGAATTCACGCTGATCTGGCTGCGCTTGTAGACGAGGCCGTTGTCGCGCTTGAACTTGAAGGCGACGGCTTCCTTGACGTCGGCGGTGCCATCGACATCGGTATAGCGGGTCAGGTTGTTGCGGATCGCGGCGATGCCGGCTTCCTTGACGAAGTCGGGCGTGTCGAAATCGGGTTCGCCCGCCGACAGGCCGATCACATCCACGCCCTCGGCTTTGAGCGCGTTCACGCGGGCGCTCATGGCGAGCGTGGCGGACGGCTGGATACGGCTGAGGGCAGCGGAAGTCTGGCTCATGGCAAATTTCTTTCTAAAGAATCCCCAATTCCGCAACATAAGCGGACGCGGAGCGCCTTAGTGCGCAACGGCGAGAGGGGCAACCGTCCGCTTGGCGCTTATTGGCTTTAGCGGCACATAGCGGCGCTATCGCGCCAATGTCGCCGCGACCATGCCGCGCGCGGCGTTGCCGATGAAGAAGCCGCCCTCCAGATCGGGCAGGCGCAGGTCGCCCTCCACCGCCTCCCCCATGTCGATCAGGCTTTGGCGCAATATGCCCGGCAGCGCGCCGCGCGACAGAGGCGGCGTCACCAGCTTGTCGCCGCGCTCGACGAACAGGGTCGAGAAACAGCCTTCGGTCAGGAAGCCCTCGTCGTCCTTCAGCAGCACTTCATAGGTGCCGCCCCGGCGCAGCGCATCGCGATAGACGCTGCGGTCGGTGGTTTTGTGGCGCAGGCGCGGATCGTCGGCAGAGGCGTTCCGGCGCACCACCGCCACCGGCACGATCGCCTGAGGCCAGGTGCGATGTTCGCGCACCTCGATCGCTACCGCGCCGGTCCGCGAGGCGAGAAGGCGCACCCGGCTGCGGTCGCGCAATCGGAAGGTGGCGGCCTGAAGCTCGTTGCGCACGCCGTGCCGATCGAAGCTGAAGCCCAGCGCCTCCGCGCTGCGGCTGATGCGCGCCAGATGCAAATCCAGCAGCCTGATCCCGTCCAGCGGATCGAAGGCCATGGTTTCCAGCAGATCGAACCGTCCGTCAGCCAGTGCCATCAAACCTCTTCGCGCCCCAGCGCACCCCATGTCAGTCCAGCGACAGAAAGCGGGCCTTGGCCAGGCATTCCGCCCATTCCGCCGCCCCATCCGAGTCCGCCACGATGCCCGAGCCAAGACCCAGGCGCCCCGTGTCCGCCCCTTCTTCGACGCAAATGGTGCGAATGGCAACATTGAAGGCGGCGTCGCCTTCCGGATCGATCCAGCCCATCGTCCCGGTATAGGGTCCGCGCGCATGGGGTTCGACCGCGTCGATGATCTCCATCGCCCTCACCTTGGGTGCGCCGGTGATGGAGCCGCAGGGAAAGAGCACGCGCAGCACGTCGACCGGCGAGAGGCCGGGCAGGATGCGGGCACGCACCGTCGATACCAGTTGATGGACCGTGGGATAGGTTTCGACCTTGAACAGGTCGGGCACGATCACGCTGCCCGCGCGGGACACGCGCGACAGGTCGTTGCGCAGCAGGTCGACGATCATCAGATTTTCCGCGCGCTGCTTGGCATCGCCTTGCAGCGTATCGGCCAGTGCCGCGTCCTGCCCGGCGTCGGCGGCGCGGACCGCCGTCCCCTTCATGGGCCGGGCGGTCAGCTGGCCGCGTACCTGCGTGAAGAACAGTTCGGGGGAGAAGGAGAGCAGGCTGTGCGCGCCGGTTTCGATGACCCCGCCATAGCCCGCCGCCGCGCGCGGCCGCAGCGCGGCGTAGATCGCGAGGGGATCGCCCGATAGGGGCACGTCGCAGGGGAAGGTCAGGTTCACCTGATAGATGTCGCCGGCGCGGATATAATCCTGCACGCGGGCGAAGGCGGCCTGGTAGGCGGCGGCGTCGACCAGCGGCGCGACCGGCCCCACGCGCACGCCCGCCGGATCGGCCAGCATGGCGACGAGCGCTTCGGGTGGGATCAGGCGCACCCCTTCGAACAGGCCGAACCACAGGAGCGGCGCGCCGCCGTCCGCCTGCCGCCGGTGGGCGATGGGGGCGAGCCTTTCCTCCAGCGCGAGGCCGGCCTCATAGGAGAGATAGCCTGCCACATGCAGGCCCGCTTCGCGCGCATCGGCCACCCGGTCGAGCGCGGGCTGGACATCCTCCATCCGCGTGGCGGCGATCAGTTCGACCGGATCGCGGTACAGGCGTGCAGGCGCAGCGCGGGCGCGCGCATCGTCGAACAGGCAGAAGATTTCGGCTGGACCCGGCAGGCGCATGGCGCTTCCTTAACAGGCTTTGGAAACCGGAAAAGGGGCGGCAGGGACAATCGACGGTTGCGCGTCCCCTGCCCGCGGCCTAGCGCAGGCTGGATGACCGAGCGATCCGCCCCGCCTGACCGGCCCGTTGCCGCCGCCGTGACAAGGGGGCTGCGCGGTCGATGCCCCGCCTGCGGCGAGGGGCGGATGTTCGCGCGCTTCCTGAAGACCGCGCCGACATGCCCCCATTGCGGGCTGCGCCTCGACCTTCATCAGGCGGATGATTTCCCCGCCTATATCGTCATTCTGCTGTTGGGCCACATGCTGGTGCCGCTGATGATCGAGGTGAATGCGGCCTTTGCGATCCCGCTCGGCTGGCAGGCGGCGATCTGGCCCATGCTGGCAGTGCTGCTGGCGGCGGCGATGATCCAGCCGGTGAAGGGCGGCGTCATCGCCCTGCAATGGAGCCGGCGGATGGCGGGCTTTTCCTGACCCTATTCGGGCTTGCGCAGGAAATTGAGCTCCATCGCCTCGCGCAGCGTATCGTCGATCAGGCGGCGGCCCTCCGCGCCATGGGTGACGACGGTCGTGTCGGCAGTCGCCACGCAGACTCCCTTCTGGAAGCCGGCCGAACTGATCGTCCAGCTGGTCCGGCCGATATGACCGATCGCGCAGTGAATCTCGAACGGATAGGGGAAGTGCGCTTCCTCGATGAAGTTGAGCGTCACATTGGCGACCAGCCAGCGGACGCCCTGTTCCTGCGGATGCCGCCCGAGATGGTGGTGGAAGCGAATGCGCGCGGTTTCGAACATGCTGGAAATCGCGACATTGTTGATATGGCCCATCGTGTCCAGATCCTGGAACCGGGTATCGATGCTGGTGACGAAGCGATAGGCTTCGGGTTGCAGCCGCCAGGATTCGGGTTTGGCCATGTCCTGTCTCCTGTAAATTGCTGCATCGCTCTTACGCAGCCTGTGCGCCGATGCAATCGTGCCGCAAAAAATCGCGGGGGTGCGGCCATTTGGACACAGAAGTCCGCCCGCCGCAACACTCCGTTTCGCGCCGCGCAACTGGACTTGGCTGAAATCCCGACATAGTTTCGCCCACGCCACGATCCGGGACGACCGCCCATGCACCGTTACAGCCGCACCGCCATTGCCCTGCACTGGATCATCGCCGCCCTGCTCGCCTTCCAGCTGGCGGTCGGATGGGGGCTGGAGGATCTGGGCGCGCGCGGCTTCCACCTCTATCAATGGCACAAGTCGGTGGGCATCGCGATCCTGCTGCTGACGCTGGTGCGCATCGTCGTGCGGATGACGAAGCCGCGTCCGCCCAAGAGCGAGGACGGATGGCAGGGTGCGCTGGCGAACGCCGTGCATGTCGGCCTCTATGCCTTCATGCTGGGTGCGCCGCTGACCGGTTGGGCGCTGGTGTCGACCGCCAGGGTGAAGGTGCCGACCTTGCTGTTCGGCGTGCTGCCCCTGCCCCACCTGCCGCTTCCCGCAGGCGCGCATGAATGGGCGGAGAACGGCCACGGCCTGATCGCCTGGATCGGGGTCGCGCTGTTCCTGCTGCATGTCGCGGGCGCGCTGCGGCATCATGTGCTGATGCGCGATGGCTTGATCTGGCGGATGATCCCGGCGCGTTCGGCGGCGCTGATCCTGCTGCTGCCGGCGCTGATGCTGGTCGGGTTCGTGACGGGGCGCGCGATCCTGCCATCGGGCAAGGCCGCGCCGGCCGCTGCTGCGCCGGCCGTGCCGGACAATGGCGCGGCAGCGGAGGCTGAGACGGACGTAGTGAATGTGGCCGCCGTCGAGCCAGCCGACAATGCCGCCGACAATGCAAGCGAACCCGCGAAGGAGGAACCCGCCGGTCCGCCGCCCGCGTGGATCGTGCAGCCGGGCGGCCGCATCGGCTTTTCCGTCGGCAATGACGGCGAGACCATCAGCGGCAGCTTCTCCAAATGGACCGCGAAGATCGTCATGGACCCGGATCATCCCGAAAGCGCGGATATCGCGGTGACGATCGACATGGCGTCGGCCAGCGTCGGCGATGCGTACAAGGACGGGATGCTGCCCGGCGACGAATTTTTCGGCACGGCGGCGCATCCCACCGCGACGTTCGCGGCGAAGGGCGCGGAGGCGACCGGCCCCGGCCGCTATCGGGCGAACGGCACCCTGACGCTGAAGGGCGTGTCGAAGCCGCAGACGATCCGCTTCACCCTGTCGGGCGCGGACGCGACCCGCAAGGTATCGGGCAGCGCGACCGTGGCGCGCGCGGCGTTCGGCGTCGGCAATGGCGACAGCAGCGCGGGGCTTGCCCCCCAGGTGGCGGTCACGTTCGCCTTCACCGCCAGGCGGAAACCCTGACTGGACAGACGGGGTTCATCCGGCGCTATCTAAGTCACGGCTTTTTTACGGATAAGAGGATCATCGACATGCGCCTTCCCGTCATGGCCGTGGCGGCATCCGCAATGGCGCTCCTGCCAACCCCGGCGCCGGCCCAGGCGTTCATGTTCGAAACGGGCACCACGCTGCTCGCCAAATGCCGCAACAAGGCGGCCGCCTATGACCTGGCCTGCACCGCCTATATAGTCGGCGTGGTGGACGGCATCCGCAAGGACATGTTCATCGGCCGCGCCCGTCCGGTATGCTGGCCCGACCGCATGACGGCGGACGAGGCCCGCCACACCGCCGTCGCCTATCTGGAACGCTGGCCCGACCAGCGCAAAGGCCCGGCGTCGGTGCTGGTCAGCGTCGCGCTCAACGAGCGATGGCCCTGCGAGAAATAGAGCCGTCCGATCAGGCTGATCGGGACAAATCATTGCGCAAAGGGCTGGCGGGACCGCTACAAACTTGCCTTGCGCCCCTCAAGAGCGTAGGTGCGCCCCCTATTTTTACGATGTGAAGGAGACTCGACGTGGCGGCGAAGTGGACGCCGGAAAGCTGGCGCAGCCATAAGGGCATCCAGATGCCCTTCTACAGGGACGCGGAGGCGCTCGCCTCGGTGGAGAGCCAGCTCAGCCAGTTTCCGCCGCTCGTCTTTGCAGGCGAGGCACGGCATCTGAAGGCCGATCTGGCGAAGGTCGCGGCGGGCGAAGCCTTTCTGCTGCAGGGCGGCGACTGCGCCGAGAGCTTTGCCGAGTTCCACCCGAACAACATTCGCGACACGTTCCGCGTGCTGCTGCAGATGGCGGTGGTGCTGACCTTCGCGTCGAAGCTGCCGGTGGTGAAGGTCGGCCGCATGGCGGGCCAGTTCGCCAAGCCCCGATCGGCCGATACCGAGA
>JACESO010000052.1 GCA_013911745.1 Sphingobium sp.
ATTCTGGACAACGCGGTTTCGGCCTACAGCAGCTGCGGCAGCGCCCAGGTCATGCTGGCCGGTCACGCTGACCGTTCGGGTTCGGCCTCGTACAACGTCGGCCTGTCCCAGCGCCGCGCCGACGCGGTCAAGGCCTATCTGGCTTCGAAGGGCATCCCCGACGGCGTCATCACCACCCAGGCCTTCGGTGAATCGAAGCCCCGCGTGGAAACGGCCGACGGCGTCCGCGAAGTGCAGAACCGCCGCGTGGAAATCAGCTACGGCCCCGGCGCGGGCATGTAAGCCGATTGTCCCTCCTTCGGGATGGACGACAGATGAGGGGCTGGTCGCAAGACCGGCCCCTTTTTCTTTGCCGGGCGACTGGCGGGTGGTTTCTTGAGTCGGGCATCGCCTTGGAAGCCTTGGACGCCTTGGCGGCGGGCCGGCGCGGGTAGTGCCAACGGAGACTGGGGAACTAACGGGGCGTCGGCTTGGCCCGAGCGCTTCGCGTAAAATTGAGGCGCGGTGCCGAGTGCAGCCTGTCCCTCCGGTTATCCATGGGGGTCGGGCAAACAAAAGCATGGGCAGGCCGGGCCAGATCGCGCCAGTGCCGCGCGAAGGCGAGAGGCCAGGCGGCGGGGCCGTGACAAATCGATGCGGATCGGCAACAAAAGCGCTTTCCCGGCGTTTGCGCCTTGATATCCCGATGTCTTGAAATCCCGACCTTGCTGGAGCCCCCCATGAAGATTCTTCCCGTCCTTGCCGCTGCCCTGCCGATCATGGCCGGGGCGTCCGCGTGTGCCACCGCAACGGAAACCCGTGCGGCTCCCACTGCTGCCGCCAAGCTGGTGGCGGGCGACGGCGCGGCACGAGGCACGGCTACCGTGACTCAAGCGGGCGAGGGCCTGCAAGTCGTCGTCCGGGCGACTGGACTGACGCCCGGCATCCATGCCGTCCATATCCATACGACCGGCAAGTGCGTCGGCCCGGATTTCGCCAGCGCGGGCGGTCACTGGAATCCGACCGCGCGCCAGCATGGCAAGGACAATCCGGCCGGCATGCATATGGGCGACATGCCCAACATAACGGTGGGGCCGGACGGCAGTGGCGCGATCGAATATCGGGTCGCGGGCGGATCGATCAGCGACGGCGCGACGCCCTTGCTGGATGCGGACGGCGCGGCGATCGTGGTCCATGCGCAGGCGGACGACAATGTGACCGATCCCGCCGGCAATGCGGGCGGGCGCGTGGCCTGCGGCGTGCTGGCCGCGAAATGAGGATCAGGGGCGGGCGCGGACGGGCCGCGGCCGCCGGGCTTGTCTCACAAGTGCTGCCGGTTGCCCTGGCTGGGTTAGCTTTGCGGCGTCAGGGCGACGGCGCGGCAGGATAGTGGCTGACCGCTTCGTAGAGCGCGCCGGCATGGCCGAGGTGACTTTGATAGAGGGTAAAGCCGTCCACGCGGAACGGGGTGCCGGCAAATCCCGCATGGCGCGCGAGGAACGGATCGACGAAGCCCCCGGTCCGGCCGAAACGGGCCAGCGTGACATGGGGCAGGTAAGCCCGTCCCTCCGGCGGTAGGCCGACAGCGACGCAGGCGCGATCGACCTTCCGGTGCAGCCGTTCCAGCGGATCGCGCGGCTGGACTCCTACCCAGAGCGTATCGACCACGCTCTTGCGCTCAAAGCGGCCGACGCCGTCGAAATGGACATCGAAGGGCGCGAAGCGGATCGCGGAGAGGGCGTCGGCTATGTCGTTGGCGCGATGGCGGTCGACTTCACCGATGAAGCGGAGCGTCAGGTGCAACTGCGCGTCATCCTGCCAGCGGGCGGCTTCCACCCCGGCCTGTAGGGTGGCGAGCGCGGCGCGCTGATCGGCGGGCGGGCGGATGGCGACGAACAGGCGGTGCATGGGGCCTTTATAGGTTGCGCGATCGGCGTTCGCCATGCCGGGAGGCGACAGGAGGACGGCAGAACGCCGGCGCGCGTTCCGACATGACCCGATTGTAACGAAGCGGCAATGCGGCTTGGGCTTGAAGTCGGGCACGGATGGGACGATAATGGGAACACCGGCGCGACTTGCCGGCAAAGGAGAAGATTTTCATGGCCAACTGGTCCGATCCCCGTCCTGGCACGGAAGCCCGCATCCCGGGCTTTGGCGGCGCGACCGCGGCGCGTGGCGAGGCGTTCGACGCCGGGCTGCGCCGCTACATGCTGTCGGTCTATAATTATATGGCGAGCGGCGTGCTGCTGACGGGCATCGTCGCGCTGCTGTTCGCGTCGAGCGGCATGGCCTATCAGGTGTTCGTCGGCCCCGGCATCCTGAAATATATCGTGATGTTCGCGCCGCTCGCCTTCGTCATGGTGCTGAGCTTCGGCATCAACCGGCTGTCGACCTTTGCGACGCAGGCGCTTTACTGGGCCTACGCCGCCGTGATGGGCGTGTCGCTTTCCTACATCTTCCTGGCCTATACCGGCACGTCGATCGCGCAGACCTTCTTCGCGACGGCCGCCGCGTTCGCGGGCCTCAGCCTCTGGGGCTATACCACGAAGAAGGATCTGTCGGGCTTCGGCACCTTCCTCATCATGGGCGTGGTCGGCCTGCTGGTCGCGAGCCTGATCAACATCTTCCTGAAGTCGAGCGCGATGAACCTGGTGATCAGCGGCGTCGGCGTGCTGCTGTTCGCCGGCCTGACCGCCTATGACACGCAGAAGATCAAGAGCATCTATTCCTATGTCGCGGGCACGGACATGGTGGGCAAGTCGGTGGTGATGGGGGCGCTGAACCTCTATCTCGACTTCATCAACATGTTCCTGTTCCTGCTGCGGCTGTTCGGCGATCGCCGCTGATCGCTGGCGAAGACTGGCAAAGAAGAGGCCCGGTGGAGCGATCTGCCGGGCCTTTCTCTTTGCGTCGGGTGCGGGCGGTTCAGCCCTGTTTCTGCGTGGCGGCGATCAGCGCGCCGTCAATCTCCTTCTGCCGCTTGTAGGCGGGCCGTTCCCGCAGGCGGGCGGCATAGGCCTCAAGCAGCGGGGATGAGGGGATGGATTTGAACGACAAGCCCCAGTCGACCTGCGCGCCGACATAGACGTCGGCGGCGGTGAATTGGTCGCCGCAGATCCAAGCGTCGCCGCTGACCGCGGTTTCGAGCGTGGCGACGGTTTCATCGAAACTGCCATAGCCGGCCATCCGCTCCCGTCCTTCGGGCACGACGAAGCCGAGCGCGCGGTTGGTGACGGCGGCTTCCACCGGGCCGGCGGCGAAAAACAGCCAGCGATAATAAGCGTGGCGTTCGGCAGGCGGCGGGGCGAGGCCCGCGGCCGGGAAAGTATCGGCCAGATAGGCGCAGATCGCGGCGCATTCGGTAACGACGCGCCCGTCATGGACGATCGCGGGCACCTTCCCCATCGGGTTGATCGCGCGATAGGCGGCGGATTTCATGCCGTCATCGCTGTAATCGAGGACGACCGTTTCATAGGGTTCGCCTACTTCCTCCAGCATCCAGCGGACGATCTGCCCGCGTGACATGGGATTGGTGTAGAAGGTGATGGCCATGAACGCTCTCCCCGATAAGGCCGACGCGACCGAAGGAAGAAGCCGCTGGCCTCATTCTAGCTGTCGGTCTGGAGTGCGTCCAGCAAGGCTCGACGCCGGGCGAAAGGATCGGCATGAGCAAGGGATGCAGGACACAGGAACAGGCGCAGCTATGCCGACCACCAGCGATCAGCCGCATCATGCCGTTCATTATGTGAACCGGGTGGGGTGGCTGCGCGCGGCGGTGCTGGGCGCGAATGACGGGATCGTGTCGACGGCCAGCCTGATGACGGGCATCGCGGCGTCGGGCGCGAGTGGGCAGTCGGTGCTGCTGTCCGGCATCGCTGCGCTGGTCGCGGGCGCCATGTCTATGGCGGCGGGCGAATATGTGTCGGTGAGCGCGCAGGCGGATACGGAACGCGCGGATCTGGCCAAGGAGAAGAAGGCGCTGGTGACGCAGCCCGACGCCGAATGGGCGGAATTGCGCGACATCTATGTCGAGCGGGGGCTGGCGGTGGAACTGGCCGGAGAGGTGGCGCGGCAGTTGATGGCCGCGGATGCGCTGGGTGCCCATGCGCGTGACGAGCTGGGCATATCGGAGATCGCGACGGCGCGGCCGGTGCAGGCGGCGATGGCGTCGGCCGCCAGCTTTGCCGCCGGGGCCGCGCCGCCGGTGCTGGCGGCGGCGATCCTGCCAGGGTCGGGCGCGGTGGCGGGAGTCGTCGGTCTCAGCCTGCTCTGCCTTGTCCTGCTGGGCCATGTCGGCGCGCGGCTGGGCGGGGCGAAGCCGGCGCGGTCGATCGCGCGGACGCTGTTCTGGGGGGCGCTGGCGATGGCGGCGACGGCGGGCGCGGGACATCTGTTCGGCGCGGCGATTTGATGCCAAGGTCCGCCCTATCCCGATTCCCAGGAGACAGTCCCGTGGCCGACATCCAGAACATCCCCCTCAAGACCATCAAGGGCGCGGACGCGACCCTGGGCGATTATGCCGGCAAGGTGGTGCTGGTGGTCAATGTCGCGTCCAAATGCGGGCTGACGCCGCAATATGAGGGGCTGGAGACGCTCTATGCCGGCTATCGCGAGAAGGGGCTGGTGGTCGCAGGCTTTCCCGCCAATGACTTTGGCGCGCAGGAGCCGGGCAGCAACGAGGAAATCGCGACATTCTGCACCACCAATTTCGGCGTCGATTTTCCGATGTTCGAGAAGATCGTGGTGACCGGGCCGGACAAGCATCCGCTCTATGCCGCGCTGACGAGTGCCAAGCCGGATGCCCAGGGCGAAGGCGCGGCGTTTCGCGAGAAGCTGGTCGGATATGGGATCACACCCAATCCCGAGCCGGAGGTGCTGTGGAATTTCGAAAAGTTCCTGATCGGCAAGGACGGGCAAGTGGCGGCGCGCTTTGCGCCCACGACCGCGCCCGACGATCCGGCGCTGGTGGCGGCGATCGAGGCGGAACTGGCGAAATGATCGCAAGGGGGATGATCGCGGCCGCGCTGCTGATTGGCGGCGCGCCGATGGCGCATGCGGCGCTGAGCCCGGCGGAGCGCAAGATCGACGCGACGGTCGAGGCGGGATATGAGCCCGCGGTCGGGCTGCTGGAGCGGCTGGTCAATCAGAATAGCGGATCGATGAACCTGGCGGGCGTCAGGGCGGTGGCGGACATGCTGCGCCCGGAGTTCGAGGCGCTCGGCTTTGCCGTGACGTGGAAGCCGATGGATGCGGCCAAGCGCGCCGGGCACCTGATCGCCGTGCACAAGGGCAAGGCGGGCACGACGAAGATGCTGCTGATCGGGCATCTGGACACGGTGTTCGAGCCGGATTCGCCGTTCCAGACCTTTGTGCGGGAAGGGGATTTCGCGCGCGGGCCGGGCGTCGCCGACGACAAGGGCGGGGTGGTGACGATGCTGCTGTCGCTGAAGGCCATGCAGGCGGCCGGGACGCTGAAAGCCGCCAATATCGAGGTGGTGCTGACCGGAGACGAGGAGGATGCGGGCGATCCCGTCACCATCGCGCGCGCCGACTTGATCCAGGCGGGCAAGCGGGCGGACGTGGCGCTGGATTTCGAGGGGCTTAGCCAAGAGGGCGGCAAGGATATGGGGTCGATCGCGCGGCGATCCTCCAACAGCTGGACGGTGACCGCGACCGGCAAGTCGGGGCATAGTAGCGGCATCTTTTCCGCGGCGGCGGGCGACGGCGCGATTTACGAGCTGGCGCGGATCGTGACGACCTTCCGCAAGGAACTGCCCGAGCCGAACCTGACGTTCAACGTCGGGCTGATCGGCGGGGGGCAGAGCGCGGACGTGGACAAGGACGGCGTGCGCATCGCCGTGACGGGCAAGACCAACATCATCCCGCCGATCGCGGTCGCCAAGGGCGACTTCCGCACGCTGAGCGAGGAGCAGACGCAGCGCGTCCGGGCGAAGATGCAGGCCATTGTGGAGCAGGGCCACGTGCCTGGCACGGGCGCGACCATCGCGTTCGACATGGGCTATCCGTCGATGGCGCCCACGGCGGGCAACCGGGCGCTGCTGACCAAGCTGAACGCGGTCAATCGCGACCTGGGTCTGGAAGAGATGGCGGCGCTCGATCCGCTCAAGCGCGGGGCGGGCGACATTGCCTTCGTCGCGGCGGATACGGACGGGCTGGTGGGGCTGGGCCTCGCGTCGAGCGGCGATCACAGTCCGGCGGAGAAAGCGGACCTTTCCACGATGAAGCGGCAGGCGAAGCGCGCCGCGATCCTGATGAGCCGGCTGGCGGGCGAGAAGGGGCGGAAGTAGGGGCGTTGCGATGGAGCGAGGGTGAAGGGCGCGCAAGCGCTTCTCGACTTCGCTCGAAGCGAACGGTTAGAGAGAGGGCCATGCTTTCGCCGACACCTTCGCTCGCTACGTCCATTGGCCCGGTTTTGGAGACGCTGAGCATCGTCGGGACGTTCGTGTTCGCCGCGTCCGGCGCGCTGGCGGCGGCGCGGCTGCGGCAGACGCTGGTGACGTTCGCCTTCTTCGCACTGGTGACTGGCGTGGGCGGCGGCACGGTGCGCGACCTGCTGATCGGTGCGCCGGTCTTCTGGGTGGTGGACCCGGTGCCGGCGATCGCCTGCATGAGTGCGGCGGTGGTGGTGTGGTTCAGTCCGCGCCGCTGGTGGAGCGAGCGGGCGCTCGACTGGCTGGACGCGATCGGGCTGGCCGCCTTTGCCGTGTTCGGCGCGGCCAAGGCGATGAGCTTTGGCGTGCCGCCCTTCGTGGCGGGGATGATGGGCGTGGTGACGGGATGCGTCGGCGGGATCATGCGCGACCTGCTGGCGGGCGAGCCGTCGATCCTGCTGCGGCCGGAGCTATATGTAACGGCGGCGGCGTTCGCTTCGGGCCTGTTCGTGGCGCTGCGCTGGGTCGGGCTGGACGTGCCGGTGGCGGGCGTGGTGGCGGCGCTGCTGGGCTTTGCTCTGCGGGCGGTGGCGATCTGGCGCGGGCTGGGGCTGCCGGGTTATCGGGAGGAGGGTAGGGCCGGCGGGCCTATTTCAGCCACGCCGCCAGCAACGCCAGTACGCCCTGCTCACCCGTTCCGCTGCGCTGCCTGGGCGCGCCATAGCCGCGGCATTCGAGGCAGTCGGCGCGGATGCCGGCACCGGTGACGAGCGCCTTTACGTCCGACACCGCCTGCATCGCCCAGCCGCGCTGGCGCAGGGCCTGGCGGGCGAGCATGTCGCGCGGCGCGCTGGCATCATCCTCTTCGCGGTCGACGATCGCTTGCGCCCATTGCGCCCAGGGATCGGGTTGCTTTTCGATATAATAGGGGCGGGCCTTGGCCGGATCGATCTTCGCGCGGCGGGCGGCTTCGGCGATGGCGTCGTCCAGGCCGCCGAACCGGTCGACAAGGCCGATCTGGCGCGCAGTGCCGCCGTCCCAGACGCGCCCCTGCGCGATGGCATCGACCTGCTGCGGCGATTTGTGGCGCGATTGCGCGACGATGCCGACGAAGCGGCGGTAGATGTCCTCCACGCCCATCTGCATGATCTGGTCGAATTCGGGCGTGGTGCCGCCGGCGACGTCGGGCTGGCCGGACAGCGGGGTGGTGCGCACCCCGTCGGTGGTCACGCCGATCTTAGCAAGCGCCCCTTCGAAGCTGGGGATGATCCCAAACACGCCGATCGATCCGGTGATCGTGTCCGGCTCGGCAAAGATCACGTCGCCCGGTGTCGAGACCCAATAGCCGCCGCTCGCGGCGACATTGGCCATGGAGACGACGACCGGCAGGCCGGCCTCCTTTGCCTGGAGGATGGCGCTTCGGATCTTTTCCGATGCCATGACCGAGCCGCCCGGCGAATCGACGCGGACGACGAGCGCCTTCAGATTCTTTTCGTCGAGCGCGGTCAGAAGCAGATCCGACAGGGTGTCGCCCGCCGCCGTCCC
The DNA here is from genome assembly GCA_013911745.1 of Sphingobium sp. Taxonomy (GTDB): domain Bacteria; phylum Pseudomonadota; class Alphaproteobacteria; order Sphingomonadales; family Sphingomonadaceae; genus Sphingobium; species Sphingobium olei. Next base: position 7,917 of record JACESO010000052.1, read on the forward strand.
TGGTCCCCCTTCGCCATCCACGATGTCCCCGGCGACGGTCAGGACGCCGATCTGCCCATCATTGGCGGGCTTGCGCGCCTTCACATAGCGGTCGAAGTCGATGGTGGCGAAGCTGCCGGGCTTGTCGATGCTGGCATCGCCCGCAAGCGTCGCGACATGGTTGCCGAAGGCGCTGGCGTCGCCCAGCTTGTCGACGAGGCCGGCGGCCAGCGCGGCCTTGGCGATGTCGCCATTGGTGGCGCGGGCGGCGGCGAGGGGGTCGGCGGCATAGGCGGCGATCTTCGCCTTCGGCCGGGCCTTCGCCACATCGTCCTGCCAGTCCTGCCACAACGCGTCGGCCAATGCCTGATTGGCCTGTTTCGCTTCGGGCGACTGGTCGGTGCGGATGAAGGGTTCGACGAAGCTCTTGTAGGTGCCGACGCGATAGACATGGGTGTTGACGCCGAGCTTGTCGATCAGCCCCTTATAGTAGAGGTTCGATCCGCCACGGCCGAGCAGAGCGACGCCGCCCAGCGGGTCGCTCCATATCTCGCTCGCGTGCGCGGCGAGCTGATAGCTGTCGTCGCTGTAGAGGGTGGCGTAGGCGAGCACCGGCTTCTTCGCCGCGCGGACGGCGTCCAGCGCCTTGCCGACGCGGGCGAGGGCGACCTGACCGCCGCCCATGAACCCGTCCAGATTGAGGACGACCGCCTTCACCTTCGCGTCGTTGCGCGCGGCATCGAGCGCGGCGACGATGTCGGACAGGCGATATTCCTTCGCGTCGCCGCTGGAGCCGGTGAGGAGCGCGGTGGCGCTGACCTCGGCGGGCTGTTCGACGATTGTCCCATCGAGGTCGAGGAGCAGCGCGCCGCTGCTGACCGATTGCGCGGGCTTGGGCGAGTAGGACAGCGCGGCATAGAGCGCGCCGAAGAAAAGCAGCAGGAACAGGAGGACCAGCCCGTCCTTGATCGCGACCAATATGCGCCACGCGCCCTTCACAAACGCCAAGTTGCTGCTTCCTTCTTTTGCCGCCCTGTGGCTATCCGATGGGCGGCGCGACTGCAATGTGGGGCGTGCAGGACCAGCGACAAGCTTGCGCCCGCGATTTTGGCCGTTATGGGATGCGCATCATTCGCCGCTCATCGTGCAGGAGACGCGCCCAATGCCCACTCTCGTCCTGATCCGCCACGGCCAGTCGGCCTGGAACCTGGAAAACCGCTTCACCGGATGGTGGGACGTGGATTTGACCGATAAGGGCGTTGAGGAAGCGCGTGCAGCCGGCCGATTGCTGGCGGAAAAGGGGCTGGACTTCGACCAATGCTATACCAGTTTCCAGACGCGGGCGATCAAGACGCTTAACCTGGCGCTGGAGGAAATGGGGCGGCTGTGGCTGCCGGTCGAGAAGGACTGGCGGCTCAATGAGCGCCATTATGGCGGGCTGACCGGCCTCAACAAGGCCGAGACGGCGGCGAAGCATGGCGACGATCAGGTCAAGATCTGGCGGCGCAGCTTCGACATTCCGCCGCCGGTGCTGGAGGCGGGCGGCGAGTTCGACCTGACCAGGGATCGCCGCTACGATGGCATCGCCATCCCCTCCACCGAAAGCCTGAAGGACACGATCGCCCGCGTGCTGCCCTATTGGGAGGCGCGCATCGCCCCGGACCTGAAGGCGGGCAAGCGGGTCGTGATTTCCGCGCACGGCAATTCGCTGCGCGCGCTGGTCAAGCATCTGTCCAACATCCCCGACGACGAGATCACCGAGCTGGAGATCCCGACCGGCCAGCCCATCGTCTATGAACTGGCGGACGATCTGAGCGCGACCGACCGCTATTATCTGTCGGAACGCTGAGACGGCGGGCGCAGATGGCAATTGCCCCCCGGCGGCCCGGCCGCTAAGGGGCTTTGCTTTCCAGGCCGCCTGAAGGGAAACGGGCATGAGCGAGGCAGTCACGGTCGGCATCATCATGGGATCGCGGTCCGATTGGGACACGATGCGCCATGCCGCCGAGACTCTGGAGGCGCTGGGCGTGCCGCATGAATGCAAGGTGGTGTCCGCCCACCGCACGCCGCAGCGGCTGTATGATTATGCGACCGGAGCGGCGACAAGGGGCCTGAAGGTCATCATCGCCGGGGCGGGCGGGGCGGCGCACCTGCCGGGCATGGCGGCGTCGATGACCCGCCTGCCGGTGCTGGGCGTGCCGGTGGAATCCAAGGCGCTGAGCGGCATGGATTCGCTGCTGTCCATCGTCCAGATGCCGGGCGGCATTCCCGTGGGCACGCTGGCGATCGGAAAGGCGGGCGCCATAAACGCGGGGCTGATGGCGGCGGCGATCCTGGCGACGAACGACGCGGCGCTGGCCGGCCGGCTCGACGCTTGGCGCACGCGGCAGACCGAGGCGGTGGCCGAGACGGTCGAGGACTGAAGGCTTTTCCATGACGACCATCCCGCCCGGTTCGACCATCGGCATCCTTGGCGGCGGCCAGCTCGGCCGGATGATCGCCATCGCGGCGGCGCAGCTGGGATATCGTACGCACATCTATGCGCCGGAGGAGAGCGGCCCGGCGGCCGACGTGTCGCCGCGCTGGACGCGGGGGGCGTATGTCGACGCGGCGGCGCTGGCGGCCTTTGCCGATGGCGTCGATGTCGTCACCTACGAATTCGAGAATATCGATCCCTCAGCAGTCGAGACGCTGGCGCATCATGGCCTGGTGCGGCCGGGCGCTGAGGCGTTGCGGGTGGCGCAGGATCGGCTGGCGGAAAAGCGCTTCGTCTGCAATCTGGGCGGGCTGACCGCGCCCTTCGCGCCGGTCGAGAGCCTGGACGATCTGGAAGAGGCGATCTCCGCGATCGGCAGCCGGGCGATATTGAAGACCAACCGCATGGGCTATGACGGCAAGGGACAGGCGCGCCTGTCGGAGCCGGGCGACGCGGTCGGTGCATGGAACGCCATCGGGCGGCAGAGCGCGATCCTGGAAGGGTTCGTGACCTTTGCCGAGGAATTTTCGGTGATTCTGGCGCGGGGCGCGGACGGCGAAGTGCGCTTCTGGGACTCCCCCGCCAATGTGCATGTCGATGGCATATTGTCGACATCCACCCTGCCGGCCGGCCCGGTCATCGTCGGGCAGGTGGAGCAGGCGCGGGGCATGGCGCGCAAAATCGCCGACGCGCTGGATTATGTCGGCGTGCTCACCTGCGAATTCTTCGCCAGCGCGGATGGGCCGGTGTTCAACGAGATGGCGCCGCGCGTCCATAACAGCGGCCATTGGACCATCGAGGGCGCGGTGACGAGCCAGTTCGAAAATCATGTCCGGGCGATCTGCGGCCTGCCGCTGGGCGACACCGGGCTTGCCGCGCCGCGCGTGGAGATGCGCAACCTGATCGGCGAGGACGCGCATCAATGGCCCGCCATCCTGTTAGACCCCGCCAACCATCTGCACCTCTACGGCAAGCATGAGGCGCGGCCGGGGCGCAAGATGGGGCATGTGACCCGGCTGGACCTGTGAGCGCGTCGGGCGGCGGGAAGGCGGAGGGACCGGAGATCGTCCTGGTCCTTGCCCGCGCGGACAATGGCGTGATCGGCAAGGATGGCGACCTGCCCTGGCGGCTCCCCGCCGACCTCAAGCATTTCAAGGCGCTGACCGCCGGGCATCCCATGATCATGGGCCGGCGGACGTTCGACAGCCTGCCCGGGCTGTTGCCGGGGCGGCGGCATATCGTGCTGACGCGCGACCGGGGCTGGCGCGCGGAGGGGGCGGAGGTCGTCCATGACATCGGGGAGGCCATCGCGTTGGCAGGTGAGCCCTGCGCCATGGTGATCGGCGGGGCCGAGATATACGGCCTGTTCCTGCACCATGCCGACCGGATCGAACTGACCGAAGTGCATGACAGCGTCGAGGGCGACGCCGCCATCGCCTATCCCGATCCGGCCGACTGGCGGGAGGTCGCGCGTGAGGAACATCCGGCGCGGGACGGCAGACCGGCCTATAGCTTCGTCACCTTCCGCCGCGTGGATTGCCACGCTTCGGTCCCGTCCCTATAGGCCGCGCCATGGAGCGGCTTTCCAGCAGCGCCCCGGTCCCGGCCCATCTGCGCGGGAGCGTGATGGCGCTCGGCAATTTCGACGGCTTTCATGCCGGGCATCAGGCGGTGGTCGGCCGCGCCGTAGCGCTCGCCCGCGCCGAGGGACGGCCGGCCATCGTCGCGACCTTCGATCCCCATCCCATGCGCCTGTTCAAGCCAGACGCAGCGCCATTCCGCCTGACTACGCTGGACCAGCGGGCCAGACTGTTCGCGGCGGCGGGCGCGGACGCGATGCTGGTGTTCGAGTTCACCGCCGACCTCGCCGCGCTCGATCCAGCCGCCTATGTCCGGTTGCTGACCGAAGGCATGGGCGTCACGGCGGTGGTCACGGGCGAGGACTTCACCTTCGGCAAGGGGCGCAGCGGCACGGTGGAGAGTTTCGGCGCGCTGGGCCTGCCCGCGCAAGCCGTGGGCGCGGTGCGGGACGAACAGGGCGTCATTTCCTCCAGCCGCATCCGTGAGGCGCTCAAGGCCGGAGACTGCGGGGAGGCCGCGCGGCTGCTGACCCGGCCCTTCGCGATTCAAGGTGTGGTGCAGCATGGCGACAAGTTGGGCCGCACCATTGGTTTCCCGACCGCCAATATCGACATGGGGGCCTATCTGCGGCCGGCCTATGGCATCTATGCAGTGCGCGGCCTGCTGCCCGACGGGCGGGTGCTCGACGGGGCGGCCAATCTGGGCGTGCGGCCGAGCTTCGATCCGCCCAAGGAACTGCTGGAGCCGCATTTCTTCGACTTTGCCGGAAACCTCTACGATCAGATGATCGAGGTGCAGTTGATCCGCTATCTCCATGCCGAGCGGAAATATGAGGGGCTGGGTGCGCTGGTGGCGGGCATCGCGCAGGACTGCGTGGATGCGCGGCAAATCCTTGCGGGAATGCCCGCCGTCGCCTAATGCCGCGCGATATTTCCGCACGAAGCGAAACTGCGCGAGCCCTATGACCGACCAGCCCGACTATAAGTCCACCGTCTTCCTTCCGCAAACCGACTTCCCGATGAAGGCGGGGCTTGCCGCAAAGGAACCCGCCATCGCGGCGAAGTGGGACGCGATGGACCTGTATGGCAAGCTGCGCGAGAAGCGGGCGGGGCGCGAACGCTTCATCCTGCATGACGGCCCGCCCTACGCCAATGGCGATATCCATATGGGCCATGCGATGAACAAGGTGCTGAAGGACATCATCGTCCGCAGCCAGTCGCTGCTCGGCAAGGACGCGCCCTATGTGCCCGGCTGGGACTGCCATGGCCTCCCCATCGAATGGAAGATCGAGGAGGAATATCGCAAGAAGAAGCTGAACAAGGACGAAGTGCCGGCGGCGGAATTCCGAGCGCAATGCCGCGCCTATGCCGACAAATGGGTCGACGTGCAGCGCGAGCAGTTCAAGCGGCTGGGCATCATGGGCGATTGGGAAGACCCCTATCTGACCATGAAGTTCGACGCCGAAGCCACCATCGTCGGCGAACTTTTGAAATTCGCAGAGAGCGGTCAGCTGTATCGCGGGGCAAAGCCGGTGATGTGGTCGCCGGTTGAGAAGACCGCGCTCGCCGAGGCCGAAGTCGAATATGAGGATGTCGTGTCGACCCAGATCGATGTGGCGTTCGAGATCGTGGAAGCCCCGAACGCACCGGAACTGGTCGGCGCCCATGCGGTGATCTGGACGACGACGCCCTGGACCATCCCGGTGAACCAGGCTTTGGCTTACGGGCCCGAGGTTGAATATGTGCTGATCGGTGATCGTGGTGAGCCCGCCATGCTGCTCGCTAAAGAGCTGGTTTTAAATGGCGACGTCCTACACCGGCTTGGCAAAGCACGGGAAATTGATCTGCTGTGGGAGGGCAAAGGCTCCGACCTTGCCGGAGCCATCGCCCGCCACCCGATGCACCATCTCGGCGGCTTCTTCGCTAAGCCGCGTCCCTTCCTCCCCGGCGATTTCGTCACGACCGACGCGGGCACTGGGCTCGTCCACATGGCCCCGGACCATGGCGAGGACGACTTTGCCCTCTGCAAGGCGAACGGGATCAACCCGGTCTTCGCGGTCGAGGGGGACGGCAAATATCGCGCCGACTGGGCGTGGCTGGGCGGGCAGGGGAGCGTCATCAATCCCAAGTTCGTCAGCAAGGACGGGCCGATCTGTTCCGATCTTCGCGAAGCGGGCGCGCTGCTCGCCGCGTCGGACGATTTCCGGCACAGCTATCCGCATAGCTGGCGGTCCAAGGCGAAGATCATCTTCCGCTGCACCCCGCAATGGTTCATCCCGATGGACCAGCCGCAGGGCGGATTGCCGCCGATGGCGGACGAAGCCACGCTGGTCGGCAACGGCCCCACCCTCCGTGAAATCGCGCTCGACGCCATCGCGCATACGCGCTGGGTGCCCGAGCGCTCTACCAACCGCATCCGATCGATGGTGGAAGGGCGCCCGGACTGGGTGATTTCCCGCCAGCGCGCCTGGGGCGTGCCGATCGCGCTCTATGTGCATCGCAAGAGTGGCGACTATCTCGTTGATCCGGCGGTCAATGCGCGCATTGTTGAGGCGTTCAAAGCCGGCGGCGCGGACGCCTGGTTCGGGGCGGATCATCAGGCGCTGCTCGGCCCGGATTACGACCTTGCCGACTATGAGGTCGTGAACGACATTCTCGACGTGTGGTTCGATTCCGGTTCGACCCACAGCTTCGTGGTCGAGGGGCGCTATGGCGAGGGTGTGCGCGCGGACCTTTATATCGAAGGGTCGGACCAGCATCGCGGCTGGTTCCAGTCTTCGCTGCTGGAAAGCTGCGGCACGCGCGGACAGGCCCCCTACAAGGCGGTGCTGACCCACGGCTTTGCGCTCGACGGGTCGGGCAAGAAGATGTCCAAGAGCCTGGGCAATGTGGTCGACCCCCTCAAGATCATGAGCGAGAGCGGTGCGGACATCCTGCGCGTCTGGGTCGCCAGCACCGACTATTTCGACGATGTGCGCATCGGCAAGGAAGTGCTGGCCGGTTCGTCCGATGCCTATCGCAAGTTGCGCAATACTTTCCGTTACATGCTGGGCGCTCTTTCCGATTATGATGAGGAAAGCGAGGCGGTGTCCTATGCGGAGATGCCGGAGCTGGAGCGCTATATGCTCCATAGGCTGGCGCAGCTGGACGCGGAACTGCGCGCGGTGGTGGATAAGGGACAGGGCAGCGAGAGCTGGCTGGAATTCAGCCGCTATACGCGCGCCATCTTTGACTTCGCCAATAGCGACCTTTCCGCCTTCTTCTTCGATATCCGTAAGGACTGCCTCTATTGCGATGCGAAGGGCGATCCCAAGCGCCGCGCCTACCGCACCTTGCTCGACACGCTGTTTCACGCGCTGGTTCGCTATGTCGCGCCGATCATTCCCTTTACGGCCGAGGAAGTGTGGCAAAGCCGCTTCCCAAGTGACGAGGACAGCGTCCATTTCCTGGAATGGCCGGAGATCGACGCGCGGTGGATCGATGGGCATCTGGACGAGAAATGGCGCGAGCTGCGCTACCAGCGCGAGCAGGTGAACGAGGCGATCGAACCGTTCCGGCGCGAGAAGCAGATCCGCTCCAGCCTGGAGGCCGATGTCACCATGGGCGAATTGTTGCCGGTTGGCGACGTGGATTTTGCCGAGGTCGCGATCGTCGCGCGTGTGACCATGGGCGAGGGCGACGGCATCATTGTGCGGCCGAGCGACTGGCATAAGTGCGGGCGCTGCTGGCGGCTGCTGCCGGAAGTCACCGGAGACGGCGCGCTGTGCGACCGGTGCGACGCGGTGCTGAAGGCGGACGCATGAAGACGCAGGTCAACCACCGCCCGCTGGGGCTGACCGTCGCAATCGTGACGCTCGCTCTCGACCAGCTCGTCAAATATACCGTCACCTATCCGCTGGCGCTGCAGAGCCGCGCGGACGAGGGGATCGAACTGCTGCCGATCTTCCGACTGCGCTGGCTGGAGAACAGGGGCGTGTCGATGGGCTTCTTCCATGCCGATACCGATGCGATGCGATGGGCGCTGGTGGGCATGACCTTCCTGATCGCGGGCTTTGTCGGCGTGTGGATGTGGCGCGAGAAGGCGCGGCAGGACGTCGCGGCGCTGGGCCTGGTGCTGGGCGGCGCGATCGGCAACATCGTGGACCGGGTGCGGCTGGGCTATGTCGTTGATTATGCAGACCTGCATTTCGGCAACTGGCGGCCGTTCCTGATTTTCAACCTGGCGGACGCCGCGATCACCATCGGCGTGCTGATCCTGCTTGCGCGGGCGTTGCTGCTGCGCGACAAGGGCGCAAAGACGGAGACTTTGAAGTGAAGCGTAACCTGATCCTGGCCGTCGGCCTCGTTGCATCCCTGTCGGCCTGTGGCGGCGGTGGCGGCCTGTTGAACCGGGATCGTCCGGATGAATTCGCGGTGTCGCGCGCCGCGCCGCTGGTGATCCCGCCCGACTTCGCGCTAGTGCCGCCCGCGCCCGGCACGCCCGCAGCGGCGGCGGTCGATTCGCGGACCGAGGCGATGCAGGCGATGTTCGGCGGTCCCGCTCCGCGCAGTGCTTCGGAAACGGCGGCGCTGAACGCCGCCGGCCGGGCCAATGCCGCGGCTGGCATCCGGTCGCAGGCCGGCGACCCGGGCACCGAAGTCGTGGACAAGGGCGCGACCACCCGCGACATCATCGCCGCGCCTGAGGGTGACGGCCAGAATGCGCGCGCGGCAGTGCCGCAGCAATAAGCGACGATCATGTAGGGGCCGCGCCCGGTTCGTTCCAGGACGAGCCGGGGCGCTTTCTTGTGTCGCCTAAGCAGGCGCAGGCGCGTCGCCGGAATGCTCCGTTATCGCGCATGAAAGGCCGGGTGGAGCGCTGATAATCGGCGCGTTTGCCTCGCCGCTATCGTTGGCAAGGCTGCCTTATAGAAACTGGTCCGCCCCGATCCTGTCGTTCGGCGCGGTAAGGCAAAGACGCATGGCCGGCCTTCGGGTTCCCGGCTCATGGCGGCATGACGTCAGCTTCATGCTGCTGCGCAACGAGCCGGTCTGCCGGGCCGGGGCGGTCCCCTCAGGCCCGCGCCTCCGCGCCGACGCTGTTGTGGCGCAGCGCCGTAAGGACCGTCTCGACGATGGCGTCGGCGTCGAGGCGGGCGTCAGCATATTGCTTTTCCGGCTTGTCCTGATCCTGGAAGATGTCCGGCAGGCGCAGCGTACGCAGTTTGAGGCCATTGTCGATCAGGCCCAGATCGCTGGCGAGGGTCAGCACATGCGCGCCCAGGCCCCCGATCGCCCCTTCCTCTATCGTCACGGCGACTTCATGGCTGGTGAGGAGGCGGCGGATCAGCGCCTCGTCCAACGGCTTGGCAAAGCGCAGGTCGGCGACGGTGGCGGACAGGCCGCGCGCCTCCAGCGCGTCCGCCGCCTTCATCGCTTCCTCCAGCCGGGTGCCGAGCGAGAGGATCGCGACCTGCCGCCCTTCGCGCACGATGCGGCCCTTGCCGATCTCCAGCCGTTCGGGAACCTCCGGCATGGCGACGCCGGTGCCGTTGCCGCGCGGATAGCGCACGGCGATCGGGCCGCTATCGTGCAGCGCGCAGGTATGCACCATATGGGTCAGCTCCGCCTCATCGGCGGCGGCCATCACTACGAAATTGGGCAGGCTGGCAAGATAGGTGACGTCGAAGCTGCCCGCATGGGTCGAGCCGTCGGCGCCGACCAGCCCCGCCCGGTCGATGGCGAAACGGACGGGCAGGTTCTGGATCGCCACGTCATGCACCACCTGGTCGTAGGCGCGCTGAAGGAATGTGGAATAGATGGCGCAGAAGGGGCGCATCCCTTGCGCGGCGAGGCCGGCGGCGAAGGTGACCGCATGTTGTTCGGCGATGCCGACATCGAAGCTACGATCGGGGAAGGCGACGGCGAACTTGTCGAGGCCAGTGCCGGACGGCATGGCCGCGGTGATGGCGCAGACGGCGGGGTCGCGCCGGGCTTCGGCGATTAATGCCTGCGCAAAGACATTGGTGTAGCTGGGCGGACCGGGAGGGGCCTTCGCCTGCGCGCCGGTGATGACGTCGAACTTCTGCACGCCATGATATTTGTCGGCCGCCGCTTCGGCCGGGGCATAGCCCTTGCCCTTCTGCGTCACGACATGGATGAGGCAGGGGCCTTCGGCCGCATCCCGCACATTTTCCAGCACAGGGATCAGATGGTCGAGATTATGGCCGTCGATGGGGCCGACATAGTAGAAGCCCAGCTCCTCGAACAAGGTGCCGCCGGTCGCCATGCCGCGCGCATATTCGTCCGTCTTGCGCGCAGCCTGCTGCAGGGTGCGGGGCAGCTTGCGGGCGAGCCGCTTTGCAAGGTCGCGCAGGCCGAGAAATTCGCGGCTGGAAACGAGCCGGGCGAGATAGGCGGAGAGGCCGCCCACCGGCGGGGCGATCGACATGTCATTGTCATTGAGGATGACGATCAGCCGGTTGCCCGCTTCCCGCGCGTTGTTCATCGCCTCATAGGCCATGCCCGCCGACATCGCGCCGTCGCCGATGACGGCGATCGCCTTGCCCGGCTTGTCCTGCATCCGGTTGGCGATGGCGAAGCCAAGCGCCGCGCTGATCGAGGTGGAGCTGTGCGCCGCGCCGAACGGATCATAGTCGCTTTCGGCCCGCTTGGTGAAGCCGGACAGGCCGCCGCCCTGCCGCAGCGTCCGGATCCGGTCCCGTCGGCCGGTCAGGATCTTGTGCGGATAGCATTGGTGGCCGACATCCCAGATGAGCTTGTCGGCCGGCGTATCGAACACATAGTGGATCGCCGTGGTCAACTCCACCACGCCAAGGCCCGAGCCAAGATGACCGCCAGTCACCCCGACCGCTGCAATGGTTTCCGCCCGCAGTTCGTCGGCCAGTTGGCGCAACTGTTCAGGCGCGAGCTTTCGCAGGTCTTCGGGCGTGTTGACGGTGTCGAGCAGCGGCGTGGCGGGATTGGACATGATGACGTGCCTACTCGTTTTCTACGCCCAAGTCGAACCTTTAGCTTGCGGGCGTGATCGCCCGTACAGCTTCGACGGCATGGGAAAAGCGCGCATTCCAGTCTCCCCCAACCGACAGCCATGGCACTCCGGCCTGCTCCAGCATGTCCCGGCAAATGCCGGCGAAGCGCGTCCGCACAGCGTCGTCACCATAGATGCGAACGGCGTCGGGCACCCAGGGCACGTCCGGCTCCATCAACAGATACAGGTCGGCATGGGGATATGTCAGCAGGTCCGTTGGGACATGGCCGATCATCATGGCCGCCCAGGCGGCCGTCATCAGCGCGTCGGTATCGGCGAAGAGGAAATGCTTGGCGCGGGGTTTGGCCGTCTCGATCATCTCCGTCTGGGCGCGGCCGATGAGCAGCAGGTCGGCTTCGTCCATGTCGACGCCGTGCGTTTCGGCATAGGTGCGGCCATATTCGGGCACCCAGATCGTGCCGAAATGCCGGGCAAGCCGTTCCGCCAGCACTGATTTACCGGTGCTTTCGACGCCGTGCAGGACGATGGTGCGGATCATGCGACCGCCTGCCGGATGGTCCGGCTCCAGGCGATCAGCCCGCCCACGGCGATGAGCAGGAAGAGAGCGTAGAGGATGGAGGTGGCGACGAGGCCCCGGCTCCAGAACAGGCCGGTGGCGAGCGCATCGACCGCGATCCAGAGCGCCCAGCTTTCCACCTTCCGCTGCGACTGCAAAATCTGGGCAGCTACGCTCACGCCCGCCACCGCCGAATCAGCGAAGGGGGCAGCGGCATCGGTGAAGCGGGCCATGAGCAGGCCCCACCCGATCGCCGCGCAGGCCGTGCCGACAAGCCATGCCAGCCGGGCGGTGGAGAACAGGCAAGTAACGGCGACGCCGCCATCTTTCACCCTCTCGCTGCCGGCCCAATTCCACCAGCCGTAGAGATTGATGACGAGGAAGAAGATCTGGAGCAGCGCATCGCTGTAGAGCTTCGCGTCGAAAAAGACGAAGAAGTAGAGCGTCACCATCGCGATGCCGAACGGGTAGTTCCACAGCGACCGGCGCGCGACCAGCAGGATGTTGACG